>NZ_JBYTBS010000040.1:0-69537 GCF_058789495.1 Paenibacillus sp. FW126-R14
GTCCATTTATGGATCCTCTTTTTTATGAAATTATTTTCATATATAAATTTACATTTTGAAAATTAATAAATTAAGAATGTTCGGAATTTCTGAGAAAAATATCCATGGATAACGATGGTTAAAAAATAACCATGATTTGCATTGATAAAAAAGAAATATTTTTCATTTGTAAAGAACAAAGTTTTATTTATGTATTTAAATTTGAATAAGTCTGTGTTACATTATAGTTAAATGATGACACGCATCGACACGGGGTGTTCATATTGAATGCGTTTTCATTAATAGTAATTTAATCCCCAAAGCATTGAAGTTTTCTTATCATTTCCACGAGGCAAAGTAACCTACGAACAGATTGAAGGGGGATATTTTATGGCAAGGCTTTTGAAGGAAATCTGGGTATGGTTTCTGCCTCTGTTTATGATTGTTTCTATTATCGTTTCTTATATTCCAGGACAAGAGGAATGGCTGGGTTTTTCCATTGCTTTTTTACCCATGCTCCTGGGCGGAGGAATAATTGCGTACAGATCGCTTTCGGCATTCCTGGAAACATGGAAGTTTTCGGCTGGTTTTATGGTCGTTATGACGATGGTTGGCTGTGCCTATCTAGGACTATATAAAGCGGCTGCGCTTGTGGCACTAATGATGTTTATCGGCGAGTTTCTGGAAGAAATAACGTTGAAGAAAACCCGCAAAGCTTTCCACGAGCTTCTCGACTTAGTGCCCGATACAGCCCGGGTTTGGCATGAAGGGGAATGGACGATTGTTCCTATTGAAGAAGTACAAGCCGGAAGTCGTCTGCTAATAAAACCAGGAGAACGAATTCCTGTTGACGGCAGTGTGATTCATGGAGATGCGTCAATTAATGAATCCGCAATAACAGGCGAATCGATGCCAATAGATAAAAGCACGGGAGATACGGTGTTTCAGGGAACTGTGAGCGTCTTTGGCTCCATTGAAATTCGTGCTGAGAAACTTGGAGCCGCTACGACCATGGGCAAGATCATCGATATCGTTTTTGCTGCACAGGAATTAAAAGGCCCCGTACAGAAAACAGCTGACCGTTTCGCTAAATATTTTGCTCCAATCATTCTATCGATATCCGGTATTACTTGGCTTCTTACAGACGATTTGCTTCGTACGATGACCGTATTAGTGATTGCTTGTCCATGTGCATTGATACTGGCTACGCCAACAGCAGTTGTCGCAAGTGTAGGCAACGTTGCCAAACGGGGAGTTTTGGTTAAAGGCGGAAGGGCGCTGGAGTCATTAGGGAAAGTCGATGTCATTTGTCTGGACAAAACGGGTACGTTTACTTTAGGAAAGCCTAAAGTGGTACACACAGATGTGTTTGGATCAATGACAGAGCAAGAGTTTATGAAATGGGCAGCAATCGCTGAGGAGCGTTCCGAGCATCCGCTTGGCCGGGCTATTATCGATTATGTGGCGCAAGAAGAACAAGATCACCAGCATCATATTGAATCGTTTCGACAAATATTCGGAGTCGGCATTCATGCTGTAATTTCAGGCAAGCAAGTGTGGTTAGGAAACTCCAGGATTCTGGAGCAAACACAGATTCCGCAAGCTGACATAGATAAGGCCGAAACATTTATGAAAGAGCAGGAGCAACTGGGAAGAACGGCTTTGGTCATGATTCTCGACAATAGATGCGTAGGAGGAATCTCGATCGCAGATACCGCGCGCAACGAGGCTGCTCAAGTGGTTTCTCAATTAAAAGAAGCCGGAATAAAAAGAGTCATCATGCTCACGGGAGACCATGAGATGTCTGCCCAAGCTATTGCCAATCAAACGGGTATAGACGAGTTCCATGCGAGACTATTGCCTGAAGATAAGTTTGCTTTTATTCGCAAATTGCAGGCGCAGGGCAACGTTGTAGCGATGGTTGGAGATGGCGTTAATGATGCGCCGGCGCTTATGATGGCTGATGTTGGTATCGCTATGGGAGCCGCGGGCACGGATGCAGCTATCGATTCATCTTCGATTGCTCTTATGGGCGACCATCTGAACATGCTGCCGGAAGTGGTGAGACTGAGCCGAAGAGTTGTATTTACGATCAGACAAAACATTTGGGGCTTCGCATTCGGTGTGAATGTGATAGGAATAACGCTTGCCATTTGCGGCTTGATATCTCCGGTTACCGGCGCGGTAATTCATAATCTAGCTTCCATGTTTGTCGTACTGAATTCCGCTCGACTGTTAAATTATCGCAAGAAAGAGACAATAAGCAAAGGACTGGCTGGATCTCTAGGTTAATCTGATTCTGAAGGTGCAAAAAAATAACTTCAGTAGAGGAGATGAAATCATAGAAAACTGATCAGGTGTAACTCACACAAACAAATATGATTTCGTAACAAAATCCTGAACAAATTGAGGTATAAGGGGAAAACAATTTCATAGGAGGAATAGATGGTGAACAATAAGCGCTCATATTTGGGATACGGAAGCTCCGTTTTGATGCTGCATGTCATCGGTTTGATATTTTTATTTACAGCAGCCCGTAACAATCCCTCATTGTGGAGTGTTGGTTTATTGGCTTATACATTAGGTCTGCGCCATGCATTTGATGTCGATCACATTGCTGCCATAGATAATACCGTACGAAAGCTTGTACAGCAAAAGAAGAACCCTTTAGGCGTAGGATTTTACTTCTCGTTAGGCCATTCATCCGTCGTATTCCTTATGGTCATCGTAACCGCGCTCTCCGTACACTGGATTCAAAAAGAGCTGCCGCAGCTGCAAGACATCGGCGGAATCATTGGTGCATCTGTTTCTGGAACTTTCTTAGTCATTATAGGTATCGTTAATCTATTAATTTTAATTAATTTGTACAAATTATTTATCAAATTCCGTCAGGGACGTCATAACAATGACGAGTTTGAAAATCTTTTGGAGTCCAGAGGATTCTTTTCCCGCCTGATCAGCCCTATGTATAAATTTATCGGGAAAAGCTGGCATGTGTACCCATTAGGATTCCTGTTCGGTTTAGGCTTTGATACGGCTAGCGAAATTGCTCTCCTTGCTATCTCCGCCGGGGCCGCAAAAGCGTCAATTTCTTTCGTCGGAATTTTATCCTTTCCAATATTATTTGCTGCAGGAATGAGCTTGATGGATACTGCGGACGGGATGTTTATGACAACTGCTTATAAATGGGCGTTCTCGACTCCGCTGCGCAAACTCTACTACAATCTTACAGTAACGGCATTGGCTGTAGTTGCAGCCCTTCTTATCGGAATGGTTGAATTGGTTCAGGTGATTTCTTCAAAGATAGGACTGGAAGGACAGTTCTGGGGTTGGATACAAAACCTTGACTTTGGAGCTCTTGGATATATGTTAGTCGGCTTATTTGTTCTGGCTTGGTTTGTGTCTTACGGTGTCTGGAAGTTTTTCCGAATCGAAGAACGTTGGGGTTAACGGTTAGCAAACCAATGCGCTAGGTATTTGTCTGAATCTACTAACAAACGATAGAAGGGAAGAATGACAATGCATGAAGGACATCACGGTATTTTAGACAAGGTTAAGAAAAACAAAGCAGGTCACCATCACGATCACGATCACCACGACCACCACGACCACGATCATCATCACGATCATGACCATCACCACCACCATGACCACCATGACCACGATCATGACCATCACCACCACCATGACCATGATCATAAGCATTCTAGAAAGATACCGCGGAAAGCTATTCAAATCATCGCGGCAGCAGTAGTCATCGCAGGTATTGTTTTGTATGTCTTGTGGGAAATGAAACAAGGATAAATCACAATAACATAAGTAATAGCGCAAAATGCCATGATTCATGGGCATTTTGCGCTCTATGCGTGCCACGTTTTACATAATTCATGCTACAAACTAAATCAAATAATGAAAAGTGGGGGCGTAACAATGATGAAAAATCAATTCACACGGTTAGCTATTATTCTAGTGCTAGTATTATGCATGGCTTTGACGGGCTGTACTTCTGCGACAAAGCAGTCGAAGCAGGCTGCTGCTCCAGCGCAGAAAGAGGAACTTGTTCTATCCGTCGGCTCAGAACCCGATGCTGGCTTTGATCCAACAACAGGTTGGGGGCGTTACGGGTCTCCCATGTTTCAAAGCACGCTGCTGAAGCGGGACAGTCAGATGAAAATTGTCAATGACTTGGCTACAGGCTACGATGTGAGCGCCGATGGAGCGGTTTGGACCGTAAAGCTTCGCAATAACGCCAAATTTTCGGATGGAAAGCCGGTAACTGCGGCAGATGTAAAGTTTACTTTTGAGACTGCGGCGAAGAACGCATCGATTATCGATCTGACGAATATGAAAAGCGTAGAAGCTTCCGATGATTACACCGTAAAATTCACGCTGAAAGAAGCACAGTCCACTTTCATTAGCCTTTTGGTGACGACAGGGATTATTCCAAAACACGCTTATGGAAAAGATTATGCACAAAAACCGATCGGATCAGGGCCGTACAAGATGGTTCAATGGGATAAGGGACAACAGCTTATCGTTGAGGCTAATCCGGAATATTACGGCAGTAAACCTTATTTTAAAAAGCTGACTTTCCTGTTCCTGAAAGAAGATGCTTCTTTTGCCGCCGCTAAAGCCGGTACTGTCGATATTGCCTACATACCATCCGCTTTCAGTAAACAATCGGTTAACGGTATGCGTCTTGAAGCTGTGAAAACGGTGGATAACCGCGGAATCATGTTTCCCTATGTTAAATCCGGAGAAAAAACCAAAGACGGCAATCCAATTGGAAACGATGTGACAGCAGATATCGCAATCCGCAAAGCCATCAATGTGGCGATTGACCGCAAATCGCTTGTAAAAGGCGTGTTGGAAGGCTACGGCTCTCCCGCTTATACGATCAATGACGGTCTTCCATGGTGGAATCCGAATACGGTATTTACGGATGCTGATGCTACTCAAGCTAAGAAAATTCTTGCGGATGCAGGTTGGAAAGATGCAGATGGCAGCGGCGTTTTGAAAAAGGATGCTTTAAAAGCCGAATTTACGTTAATTTATCCTTCCGGCGATGTTACACGGCAATCGCTAGCCATTTCCGTAGCCGACATGGTGAAGCCGATTGGAATTAAAATTAATGTCGAGGGCAAGAGCTGGGACGATATCAAAAAGTCGATGTACAGCAATGCCGTTGTTTTCGGTTGGGGCAGTAACGATCCTTTAGAAATGTACAATGTGTACAGCAGCAAATATCGCGGCGTCGATTATTACAATTCCGGCTTCTACAGCAACCCTGCAGTTGATGAGTGGATGCACAAAGCTTTGCAAGCAACTAATCAGGAAACAGCAATGGAATATTGGAAAAAGGCGCAATGGGACGGTAAAAACGGTTTGAGCATGCAAGGTGATGCACCGTGGGCGTGGCTCGTAAACATCGATCATTTGTATCTTGTTAAGGACAAGCTCGATATCGGCAAACAGAGAATTCATCCTCACGGCCACGGCTGGCCAGTAACGGATAATATCGAAGAGTGGAGCTGGAAGCAATAAACGAGAAGGAGTACATGAGATGATTCGCAATTTGGTTGCGTTTATAGGATTAAAGGTAGTCCGGCTGGCCTCGTTACTTTTTGCTATCAGTTTAATCTCATTCATACTTGTCAGCTTCTCGCCTATCGACCCGGTTCAAGCTTATATCGGTGCAGACATGATGAGGGTAAGTCCGGAGCAGCGGATGCTGATCGCACAGCATTGGGGACTTGATAAATCCCCCGTTGAACAATTTGTTCGATGGGGGACTACGCTCCTCCATGGTGATTTAGGCACATCCATGATTTTCCGCCGGCCAGTGGCAGAGGTGATCAGTGAAAGGTTCTTAAACTCAATCTTTATGATGAGCACAGCGTGGCTATTATCTGGAATCATTGGTTTTATGGCGGGCGTCATTGCCGCTATGAAGAAGGACACTTGGATCGACAGGCTGATCAAGTGGTATTGCTATACGCTGGCTTCAACACCAACTTTCTGGATGGGGCTGCTGCTTCTCATCGTATTTGCCGTATGGCTTGGCTGGTTTCCAATTGCATTAGGAGTGCCTGCCGGAGTACTCTCGCAGCAGGTGACGTGGATGGATCGTATCCAGCATATGATCCTGCCTGCGTTGACATTAAGTATTGTAGGCATTTCCAGCATAGCTTTGCACACAAGGCAAAAGCTGCTGGATGTGCTTTCAAGCGACTATGTGCTATTCGCGAGAGCGAGAGGAGAACGTGGCTTTCGACTGTTTTGGAGGCACGGGCTGCGAAATGTTGCCTTACCGGCAGTGTCCCTGCAATTTACAGCATTTAGCGAGCTGTTCGGCGGCGCTGTTCTGGCGGAACAAGTCTTTTCGTATCCTGGTTTAGGGCAAGTAACCGTGGAGGCAGGGCTGCGAGGAGATGTTCCGCTGCTGCTGGGAGTCGTTCTGTTCAGCGCGCTCTTTGTTTTCTCCGGCAACTTATTTGCGGATCTTATTTATCGGTTAGTAGATCCGAGGCTCAGGGAGAGGCGGATATTATGAGCATCCAGACAGTAGAACGAATCAAAGCTTCAAAAACAGGAATCCGCTTTAATCGCAGACAGCGTACGCTGATGATCACCATTCTTGCAACCTTAATAGTCACAGGTACTTGGCTGTGCGGATTTATCCTCAGCTCCGAGAACCTTGACTCTCACTTAGAATTGCGCAACTTAGCGCCTTCCTGGGAGCATCCTTTCGGTACGGATTGGCTTGGTCGGGATATGTTTACCCGCACCATCAAAGGGCTTTCCTTAAGTATTCGAGTAGGAATGACAGCAGCAGCCTCTAGCGTGCTGATTGCAGCCGCACTTGGATTAGCGGCCGCTACGATGGGTAAAACGGCAGATCGTATTATTGCGTGGCTTATCGATCTGTTTCTAGGCGTTCCCCATTTGGTCACGCTAATTCTGATCGCTTTTGTTTTGGGAGGCGGAATGAAAGGGGTTATTATTGGCGTTGCCCTAACGCATTGGCCAAGTCTCGCACGTGTCATACGCGCGGAAGTGATGCAGCTCAGGTCGGCGGAATACGTGCTGATCTCCCTGCGGCTGGGTAAATCCCGTTGGTGGGTAGCAACCAGGCATATGCTGCCGCATTTGATTCCGCAGTTGCTAGTAGGTTTGCTGCTTCTTTTCCCTCATGCCATTTTGCATGAAGCATCTATTACATTTATCGGAATGGGATTATCTCCGCATCAACCCGCCATCGGGATTATCCTATCTGAATCCATGCGATACTTATCGGCAGGCATGTGGTGGCTGGCCATTTTCCCAGGACTTTGCTTGTTAATCGTCGTGCGGGCATTCGATATCATGGGCGAAAACTTGCGTATGCTTGTGGATCCTCATCGTTCTCACGAGTAATACATAGATCCTGATTAAAGAAGGAGGCTATCCCTATGCAAATACTTGAAGTGAATGATCTGTCCGTATCTTTCACCCAATACACCAGCGGATTGCGTCAGAGAACGATCAAAGTTATTCATGGTCTTCACCTTTCCATACAAGCAGGGGAAGTTCTGGCGGTGGTAGGGTCCAGCGGTTCAGGCAAAAGCGTACTGGCTCATGCCATCATGGGTATTCTTCCAACTAATGCGAACGTCAACGGCACGATCCTTTATAAAGGGGAAGCCATCGATCCAGCCAAGCAAGCCGCAATAAGGGGGAAGGAGATTGCTTTCATCCCCCAATCCGTTAATTATTTGGATCCTCTCATGCAGGTGGGAGCGCAAGTTCGGTTCTCTGTCCAAAAGGGCGATCCTGCTATTGAACAAAAGAAGGCTTTTGAGAGGTATCAGTTGTCACCAAGCGTGGATACGCTTTATCCCTTCCAGCTGTCCGGGGGGATGGCCAGAAGGGTGCTTGTCTCTACGGCAACCGTTAGCGGAGCGCGTCTTGTGATTGCCGACGAGCCAACGCCCGGACTGCACCCTGCGGTCGTGCAGGAAACGTTGAAGCAATTCAGGGAACTTGCGGATCAGGGATGTGCGGTGTTGTTTATTACGCACGACATCGAGTCCGCGCTTCCCATTGCCGATAAAGTCGCCGTGTTCTATGCGGGGACAACCGTGGAGATCGCCTCGGCAGGCGATTTTTCCGGAGATGGCCATTTGCTTCGACACCCTTACAGCAAAGCTTTATGGAGAGCGCTGCCTCAAAATGAATTCCTTCCCATACCAGGCTTTCAGCCGCACCCTGATGCTTTGCCTGAGGGATGTTTGTTTGCCCCGCGTTGTGAGATGGCTACCTCGGAATGTTCCCATGCAAGACCGGAAATGCGGGAACTGCGTGGCGGAATCGCGAGGTGTACACATGCTTCTTGAAGGTAAAAACCTGGGTTTTCGCTATGGACGGGATGCATGGATATTCAGGGGAATGGACATTTCCTTGAAGCAAGGGGAAGTGGTAGGGCTTGTCGGACCGAGCGGCTGCGGGAAAACCACCTTGGGTCGCCTTATCGCCGGCTATGATCTACCGCACGAGGGCACTGTCCACTTAGATGGCAGTCCTCCAGCCAAAAAGGGTTTTCATCCTGTACAGCTTGTATTTCAGCATCCGGAGAAAGCGGTCAACCCGCGTTGGCCCATGCACCGTATGCTTAACGAAGGCTGGCAGCCTGACTCTGATTTGCTGCGGTCGCTCGGCATTGAGAGGGAATGGCTGCAGCGATGGCCTAATGAGCTGTCCGGCGGAGAGCTTCAACGATTTTGTATCGCAAGGGCGCTTGGTCCTGAAACTCGTTTTCTGATTGCTGATGAAATGACTACGATGCTCGATGCCATTACGCAGGCGCAGATATGGCATGCCGTGCTGAACATTGCTAAGGAGCGGAATTTGGGGGTGCTGGTCATCAGTCATGAGGAAAAATTGATCCAAAGGCTTTGCAGCAGGGTAATCCAGTGGAACGGAGAAAAGCAACGTTCCACTGTATGACCACGGAAGCAAGGGAGGCGTGCTGTCGCTGCAGCACGCCTCTTTCTTTTAATGATGCTGATCGTGATTTTTTTTTGTATCTTGAGAACCCTTCTGAAGCAACTCTCGCTGTTCCTTCGAAAGTTCACCTGCAAGGAATTGTTTGGTTGGCATGATGCTGGAGCCGTTGGCACTTGCATTCACCTTCACATAGTAGAGTCCTTGTCCCCTGGACGATATTTGACTACTTTTGCCTCAGGGTATGTATGCATGACGTTTTCGATTTGTTTAGAAGGAGATATTTTCTCGTGTTGTGCTGCAACATAGTAATACTTATGATACATCCATTTCTCGATCTGAGGCTTAAATAAGTATACCGATCCTGTAACAGCTAGAATTAAAATAAAAGGGGCAAAAATAAGCCCGGCATAAAAATGCCATCTCCATATTGAGTTCTTATGTGGAGTGTCTAGGCAAGTGTAGTGCTTTGTTCAACGAAGGTTAGGCGTCATGCGTAATGTACCATCACCATAGACTAGAGAGTGGGCATATTGAAATTTCACGAAGAGGTGAGGGTCTTTGACGGCATGGAGTAAAAAGTTATTTTTGAAAATCTGTGGTTTATGTATGATATTGATCGTAATCTTCCCGGGATTGCCGGCTGCAGCACATGAGCATGGGGGAGACTCAGCCACAGAGATCCAAATGGGACCCTCTCAATTAACGGTAAACACAAGTATTGCATCTTTGATTTTCGTTCTGCTGGTCGTCCTTGTTCTTATTTTTCATCTACGTTCAAAGAGCTCACTTTTATCTAAAATGGCGGGCATGATGGCCGCGATGGCAATTGCTATGGTATCAAGCCTGCTTGTCGGTACAATAGCAGGAATTGTGCTCGAAAGATTATTTTTTTCAACCGTTATCGGTGTTGCTTTTGGGATGATTGTTGGTTATCTAGCCGGCCAATCCATACATCTTGTTGCATCCCTGGACGGCATGTTAGCTGGATTAATGGGAGGTATGATGGGAGCGATGCTGGGGGTGATGGTGGTCTCAGACTATCCTGCGCTTTCCATTATTTTTATGGATATTGTTCTGGCAATTTCCATGTTGGTTCTATATAAGCTGTTGAATGACGAGGAGCTTCATCATGCATGACTCGAAAGAGCTATTTTCAAGGAATCTTGCATGAACCTGGACGACACCCCATATAGTTGCAAGTAAGTGCGGAGATTGTATGGGAGGTGGAAAAATTGAACGAACATTCAGAGTTTCAAAAAATAAGCTTAAAAATAGAGGGGATGACTTGTGCGGCATGCTCTGCGCGCATTGAGAAAGTCGTTGGTAAAATGGCTGGCGTTCATGAAATCGCAGTCAATTTACCGCTGGGACGTGCCGCGTTAGTGTTGGACTCCGATTCTGAGTTGAGAGGGCGGGTTATCGAGCGTATCGAGAAATTGGGATACTCCGCAGAAAAGTTGGAAGAAGCGAGCGAGTCTCAGAAAACGGTGCTTGGTCTAGGAGCAAAACTGCTGATTTCCGCGCTATTGACCTTGCCTCTTTTGTGGGCAATGGTTCGTCATTATACGTTGACATCCGGAATTTGGATTCCTGAGCTGTTTCTTCAGCCATGGTTCCAATGGGTGCTTGCCACGCCGGTTCAATTTGTTATAGGCGCTCCATTTTACTTTAACGCTTGGAAGGCTGTAAAAAGCAAAAGCGCCAATATGGATGTACTTATCGTTCTTAGTACGACTAGCGCCTATTTATACAGTCATTACATGACTATGCACATGCTGCATTCGGGTGGACATGATCCGCATTCGGTGTATTTTGAGACAAGCGCCATGATTATTACGGTTGTGCTGCTTGGCAAATGGCTGGAGTCTTCCGCCAAAGAAAGAAGTATGAAGACGATTCATCAGCTGCGCCGACTAAGTCCGCAAACCGTTACAATCCTCAGAAGTGGGAATCACCCAGAGACAATAGGATTATCTAGCGTCAGGATTGGGGATACGCTCTTGATCCTTCCCGGTGAAATCGTTCCTGCGGATGGACGAGTTATGAGCGGCAGGTCCGCTGTTGATGAAGCCTTCATTACCGGAGAATCCGTACCTGTGGAGAAACGCCAATATGACCGCTTGATAGGCGGATCAATAAATCGGGACGAAGCCATGACTATGCAAGTGACGGCTCTTGGACCTCAAACGGCGCTCGGCAAGATGATTCATTTAATGGAGGAAGCGCAGGCCTCGAAGGCGGAGATCGGGCGCTATGTAGACCGGATCGCTGCTGTGTTCGTTCCGGCTGTTTTGGTGCTTGCATTGCTCACCTTGTGTATTTGGTCCTTATGGCTTACGCCGGGGGATTTCAAAGGGGCGCTGTTCAAAGCAATAGCCGTACTTGTTATCGCATGCCCTTGCGCTTTAGGGTTGGCGACGCCAACTTCGATTCTGGTGGGTACGAGCCGTGCCTTGGAGTCGGGGATTTTATTTAAAGAAGGCAAATATGTGGAACAGCTGCAGCAGATCGATATCATTTTACTGGATAAAACAGGGACACTTACCCATGGAACACCCCGAGTGACAGACATCGTCACGGATTCGGGCCAGGAACATCGCCTTCTTCGTTTGCTTGCTGCTGCCGAGAAAGGAATCGAGCATCCCTATGCGAAAGCGATTGTGAAAGAAGCCGTTCGGCGCGGACTCCAGCTGAAAGAGATGTCCACCTCTCAAGCGCTAACGGGGTTGGGGGTGACGGCCCAAGTAGACCAACATGAGATTCTTATCGGATCTAGAGCTTTTATGAGTCAGGCCGAAATTTCCATGCAGAAGTTTGCGCCAATAACAGAACAGTTAGAGAGGGAAGGGAAGACGGTACTGTTTGCAGCGGTAGACGGTGTTCCTGCAGGGTTAATCGCGCTCATGGACACATTAAAATCATCTACGCCTCAAGCTATACGACGGTTGAAAAAGATGGGGATCGTCGTCGCCATGGCAACCGGCGATCACCGTAAAACAGCCAATGCGATAGGGGATAGGGCTGGAATAACAGCTATCTATGCGGAAATGCTGCCTCAGGATAAAGTTCGTTTGGTAAGAACGCTGCAGTCGAAAGGGAAGCGTGTTGCGATGGTCGGCGATGGCGTGAATGATGCGCCTGCCTTGGCGGCGGCCGATATCGGCATCGCTGTAGGTACAGGCTCAGAGATCGCCAAGGACGCAGCAGATGTCAATTTGCTTCATAGCGACTTGGGGGGAGTTGCGGATGCCATCGTGATGAGCCGGAAGACGATGCGCAACATTCGTCAAAATTTAATTTTCGCACTCATGTACAACGTCTTGGCAATCCCGCTTGCGTTCATGGGTTTAATGACACCGTGGATTGCTGGAACCGCTATGGCGCTAAGTTCTGTATCCGTCGTAGCCAATGCTAGCAGACTGCAAAAAGCGTCTTGGCGAGATTAATGCCGCAAATAGGGTTATTGAACATTTGGCAAGAATTCTTCACATAATTCCCGGTTAAATAGCACTTTGGAGTCATCTCTTACCCTGAACATTGCTATATGATCAATGGCATATGAAATTTAAGGAGTGTATGCTATTGAAGCGTTTAGGGTTAATCATTGCAAGTGCATTTGTGTTATCAACAGTAGTTATGGGGTGTTCTGCGTCGAGGCCGGAACAGACAACGCCAACTAAACCTACTCCTAGTATTGTTCCGCTGAATGGAGATTTCATAACTTTCAAAGACAGTACGAAGCAAGAAATTACTTTAAAAGACAAACCGCAGCGCGTTATTTTGTTAAATACAGAAGTTCAGGAGTTGTTTTATCAGGTGGGGGGCAAAGCTGTTGGATTGGCGACTGCTCCGGGCATTCCTGTTCCAGAGATGGCTAAGGATGCCGCACAGGTCGGTGCAATTAACCAAGTTAGCTTAGAAAAATTGATGAGCCTGAAACCTGATCTGGTTATAGGGCAATCAATGTTCCATGCTTCTTTGAAAGATTCATTAGCTTCTTCTAAAGTGCCCCTGGCCTTAATGGATATCAAGAGCTATGCGGATATAAAAGCTGCTGCGGAGCTATTTGGGAAAATAGCGGGAAAAGAAGCAGAGACTAAGGCTGCGCTTGATCAAACGGAGAAAAATATGCAAACGGTTCTAAGCAAACTCCCGCAACAAAGCCCCAAGTTTGCGATGATCACTATCATGCCAATGGGAATTAGTGTACAAAAGAATTCGACGATTTCACTGGACGCTGCCAGCCGCTTAAAGCTAAAAAATGTCGCTGATTCCCTCCCATCAGGTATGATGCCAAGTTCTGCGCCTTACAGCTTGGAAAAGCTTGTTGAATTAGATCCGGATTTTGTATTCTTCATCGTACACGGCACAGAAGACTACGGTAAAGAGAAGCTCAAATCTGACATAGAGAATAATCCTGCCTGGAAGACTTTGAGAGCGGTTAAAGAAAATAAAATCTATTTCCTTCCGTCCTCGCTATTTGTGACGAATCCTGGATTTAACTTCGATCAATCCTTATCCTATCTAGCTAAATTAGTTTATCCGGATATTTATGGCAGTACAGCAAAATGATCAGTTATCACAAAAATGTCATATGGCGCTCGGGGATGCTAGTCGTACTTGCACTTTTCGCTTTAATAGGTTTAGTTTTGAGTCTAATATGTGGGGCAGTAAATATTACGATACCGGATGTATTACGTTCGTTGTTCGGCGGACAGAGCACTTATCACGATATAATTTGGAATATCAGACTGCCAAGAACAATCGTTGCTGCGTTAGTTGGTATCAGTCTTTCGTTATCAGGAGCACTCCTGCAAGGCGTCATGCGTAATTCTATGGCTGATCCGCATATCATTGGTGTTTCCTCAGGTGCGGGTCTATTTGGAATCGGTATTCTTATCTTATTTCCCGCCTATGCGTATCTGCTTACACCCGTTGCATTTGTTGGTGCTATTGGGGCTGCTTTACTCATTTATCTTATGGCTTGGCGCGGTGGAGTAAGTCCGCTCAGGGTCATTCTTGCAGGTGTAGCTGTGTCTGCTCTGTTGAATTCCGGCATTTCGGCTTTACTCACTTTCTACAGCGATCGAGTAGGGGGAGCCCTGATGTTCATGACGGGAGGGCTTTCAGCAAGAAGCTGGCCGCATGTTTATATCCTTCTTCCCTATACGTTAGCAGGAACCATACTTGCTTTGATGGGGAGCCGACGACTAAACATTATGGCGCTTGGGGATGCACAGGCGAAGGGATTAGGTCTGCGTGTGGAATTACACCGGGTATACTTTACGGCAATCGCTACATTACTTGCAGCCAGCACGGTCAGTGTAGTAGGATTGCTCGGTTTTGTAGGAATGATCGTGCCTCATTCTGCCCGTTTGCTTATCGGCAGCGATTATCGCTGGCTGCTTCCGGCATGTGTATTATTAAGCGTAGGTGTACTTACGATTTCCGACACTGTGGCCCGCATTTTATTTGCACCTGTTGAACTGCCGGCAGGCATTGTAATGGGTGTGCTTGGGGCGCCATTTTTTTTGTATTTAGTGCGCAGGAGGGTATTGTAGCGGCATATATACTGGATCAAAAGAACAGAAGCCAGCCTGTCTAAATCAGACGTAATTTATTCACGCATCCCCCCCGAATGGGGGATTTTTTTGTCGAAAAATAAGGGATATAGTTGTGATGTTGCAAATTTAAGGAGGCACATTTTTAGTTTAATCGTAGGGGGAAATGGGATGAGGAATACTTTAGTCAAAAAGCTGCTATCCATAATCGTCATAGCATGCCTGTTATTTTCGTCGTTTGGTGTCGCATTTGGTGCGACTTCAGCCGGGACATCGGATATTCAAGGGCATTGGGCGGCAGGCAAGATTTCTGCATGGATCGATAAAGGATTCATTAAAGGGTATGACGACGGCAGCTTTAAGCCGGATAACCAAATTACAAGAGCGGAATTCATTGCTTTGATCAATCGCTCGTTTGGATTTACAGAAACGTCGGATATCGCATTCCGCGATGTGGCGTCCGATAATTGGGCGCATGCCGAAGTGGCCAAAGCTGTTAAAGCCGGCTATATCGCTGGCTATGCAGACGGAACGATTGGCATCAATAAGCCGATTAGCCGCCAAGAGGTAGCCGTCATCGTAAGCCGGTTATTGACATTAAACGGAGCAACCGGCGCTGCGAGTGCAGCTTTTACAGATGCTAGCCAAATGGCAGCTTGGAGCAAGGACGCCATCGCTGAAGTCGTGGCTTCGCAAATTATGAATGGTTATGATGCCGATCATAGCTTTAAACCATTGGCACCTATTACACGCGCGGAAGCGGTTGTTACCTTAGATCGCGCTCAAGCCGCACAAACCGTGGTTTATCAAACGGCAGGTACATACGGTCCTGAAACCGGTATTGAGACAATCAATAAGAATGTAACGGTGAATACAGCAGGTGTCACACTACGGAATATGGTGATTAAAGGTGATCTCTTATTGGCTGAAGGCATCGGCAACGGCGATGCGTTCTTAGAGAATGTTAAAGTCACTGGTAAAGTTACCGTACAGGGCGGTGGCGAGAATAGTATTCATTTTAATAACTCCGTACTGGTTGACATTATTATTGACAAGAAGTCTGGGACCGGTACAGTTCGTATCGTTTCTGAAGGGACCACGACGGTTGCTGTGGTAACTGTAAAATCCCCGGCGATTCTGAAAGAAACCAATTCAACAGGGAATGGTTTTGGCAATGTCAATCTGAGTTCGCTTCCGGCTGGTTCAAAAGTTACGCTGGCAGGCTCCTTCAATACGGTCAATGTGAGCTCGCAGCAATTACAAATTGATATGCCCGAAGGTTCGATTCAGAAAATGAATGTAACATCGACATCGACAGGAATGGTGCTTAACCTTAGCGATGGAGCAAAAATTAACGACCTTGTCCTAGATGCTATCATAAAAATGCTGGGTAAAGGTACGATTGTGTTGGCAACTATGAATGTAGGCGGTTCTACATTTGAGACACCTCCGACTAAAACGACAACCACAACTGCACCTACGCCGGCGCCGACGTCTGCACCATCGTCATCATCATCATCTTCATCTTCACCGTCAACACCGACACCAACACCATCGCAAACACCGGCACCAACATCAACACCAGAACCAACGCAAACACCGGCACCAACATCAACACCAACACCATCGCAAACACCAGCACCAACATCAACGCCAGAACCAACGCAAACGCCTACACCAACGCCGACGCCATCCAGCCCGCCAGAAGACACCGCTAATGAAGATATAACAGCGGCGAAGGCGCTGCTTACAGCAGATACAATCCGCAATACCAACACGGCATTGACCGCAGTACTAGCAGACTTGACCTTGAGCACAGCTGGATCAAATGGTACTACCATTGCCTGGAGTTCAGATAATCTGGCAATCGTTGCGAATACAGGTGTTGTTACTCGCCCTGCTTACACAGAAGGCAATCGCGTTGTGCGCTTGACGGCAACGATTACGAAGGACGCAGGAACACCCCAAACGAAAGAGTTTGAGGCAACGGTATTAAAAGATACGTCCGATACGGATGGTCGATTACTTGCCTTACAGCTAAGCAATGTTACATTGAGTCCGGCATTTTCACCGGATATTCAGCATTATGAAGCAACTGTACCGTTTATTGTGACAAGTACTAAAGTAACAGCGGTACCAATGAATCCTAATGCATATATAGAAGTAAACGATGAAGATGATACGAAGCAGTTGCTAGTAGGATCTAATGAGGTGCAAATTTACGTCAACCATGCAGATGAAGATGGATATGACATTTACACCGTTCAAGTCCACAGGCTGGCAATCGACGTAGTGGCGCAAGCGGCGGCCATTGCAACGATCAAAGCTTACCATGGAGAAGATATCGACTTGATTAAAGTGCTGAATACAGCAACTGGAAGAAATACGGCTATTCCTGCTAATGTGATCTTCTATAAAGATGCTATTCTTGCTGCAGAACCAGGGGATCTGGATACGGCCGAAGATATTTTGCGGATGATTGAGGATGTCAACGAAGCGGTGCCTCCTGTTAACAAAACAAATTTAATCTCAGCCATTTCTCAGGCATCTGCATTGCTTAGCAAATACTCAGTTGGGCTAGCGACAGGACAAGTTTCGCAAGAAGCTCATGACGCCTACGAAGCTGCAATCGCAGCAGCATCTGCTGTGCAGGCATCTGAAATTGCAACTCAACATGATGTGGATGCGGCAGTTGCGACACTATCTTCAGCTACCGCTGCCTTCCGTACAGCTATTATTGTTCCCATTCCTACATTCACTGTGGATGGCAGCCTCTCGAATTACATGCCGATGATCACGGTCACTAATGTAGCGGTTGGCAATCAAATCACTGTCTATGATACGGATGGAACGACTGTGATCGGATCCGGCAAGGCTGTAGGGACGTCAATCACTATAGCGATTGATCCGTTAACGATTGGTACGCATACTCTGAAAGTAAAGTCCGTAGATTCATCGGATCAGTCCAGTGTCTACTCGGCAGGAGTGAGTTATGTCGTCCAAGCCATTTCCATTTTGCCGGGGAATCGAGTTTCTGAAAGCCAAGCCCATATCGCCACGCTGGCTGCCAATGGTCAAGTCTATACGTGGGGTTCTAACTATGGCGGGCAAATTGGAGACGGAACGCAAACACCTCGTACCCGCATATTCGCTGTTCCAAACTTGCCTCTAAACATCATCGCCGTACAAGCAGGTGAAGGATACACGGCAGTGCTGACAGCTGACGGACATATTTGGAAGTGGGGCTACTATGATTTAAGCGGTCCTAAAAAAATAGCCGGCATTGATCATGTCGTTTCTATTTCTGCAGAGGGAACGAATGTCTTTGCTTTAAAAAGTGACGGTACCGTATGGAAATTTGCGATTTATGCAGCTCCTGCGCAAGTTGAGGGATTAGATCATGTCATAGCCGTTCGAGGCGAATGGTCCAATGTTGGAATTGCCTTAAAGTCTGACGGCACAGTCTGGGCTTGGGGAGCTAACGATAATGGGCAGCTTGGCGATGGAACAGGAGTAAACAAACCGGCACCGGTCAAAATCGAGGGCCTGCCTTTCATCGTTGATATCAGAAATGGGAATCAACATTCCTTAGCTTTAAGTGTGACTGGCGCTGTTTATACATGGGGTTACAATGCTATGGGCCAAATTGGTAATGGGACATCTAATAATCAATTAGCGCCTTATGAAGTCGAGGGGTTATCCAACATAACGCAAATTGGGGCTGGGAATTATTATTCCTTCGCCATTGATAATGAGGGCAAGATGTTTTCATGGGGCGGCAATTGGAGTGGAAGTCTAGGCATAGGCTCGTTTGTTAACCGGGATAGGCCTACTCTCATAACAACGAACTTAACCAATGTTCTGGCTATTACAGGTGGAGAAGGAAATACGGGCATTGCGTTACAGGCCAATGGTGATATTTGGACATGGGGCAATGCTTCCGATGGCCTTCTCGGAAGTGGCGAAACCTCTAACCGGTCCACACCTGGTAAAGTGGCTAACTTTAACCTGTTTAATGACCCGGCAGTCTTGAATCCAGATTAACACCAGCTTTTATGAAAAAAAATAATGAAAATAGGGGTTGTTGTCCCAGTAGAATGTTCTACAGGGATGGCAGCCTCTTGCCTATCAAGCGATAGCCAATATTTTCATTTTTAAAAGAAAAGGCATTTTATAACTAACGTCGAATTAAATAAAAAAATGTCGAAACGGTATTCCGTAAAGTCAGAAGGTGATCCAACGCATATGAACATAGTCAAAGACTTTTTGCTTCAACTAGCACTTATTGCAACGTTAATCTTTGCGTTCCAGACATTTTTTCCAGAAAAGCCGGAGCAGAAAAGGGAAAACCGCAATATCATCCAAGCTGTGCTATTGGCGCTAGCGATCGTTCTATGCATGTCTTTTCCTGCGAGTACGGCCTCCGGAATTCGGTTGGATATTAGAATTGTTCCGTTGTTATTAGGAACCCTGTACGGCGGTTGGCGAACGGGGCTATTTCTAACAGCAACGATTATCCTATATCGCCTATATCTCGGCGTAGATTTGGGTTTCTATACAACAGTCATAACCCTCATAGTCAGCATGCCGGCTATCCTTATGTGCCAGAAGTCTTTCCTGCACGCATCCAAAAGGAGAAGAATAAACCTTGCCCTGCTTCTATCCATCTTTTATTGTCTTGTAGGCGCGGCGTCGGGGTCTTTCATTAGAGGTATTTCCACCAAATTTCTCCTGATTAATGGCATTTACATTGTGATTACGGCAGTGGCCGTCTGGTCATTCATTTCGTTAAACGAGACCATCAAAGATATACTTTTGAAAAATCAACGGCTGCAAACAGCCGCGAAGGATGCGGAAATCTCCTTTTTGCGATCCCAAATTAAACCTCACTTCTTATACAACTCCCTGAATTCCATTGCTTCATTGTGCATCGATGACCCCAAAAAGGCGGAAGCGTTAATACTAGATTTATCGCAATACATGAAAAGCAGCTTTAATTTTAAACAAATGGATACCCTGACAACCATCGAAAAAGAGCTGGAATTGGTCAAAGCTTATTTGAATATTGAAAAGGCGCGTTTCGGTACCAGATTGGAAGTGGCGTATGATGTGGATCCCCATCTGGACATGTGGATTCCCCCATTGGTTCTGCAGCCGTTGGTGGAAAATGCCATTAAGCATGGTTTGATGGCCACCCTGCGAGGGGGGACTGTGAGCATATCCGTTAGGAATGAAACGGGCAGTGCCGTTCGTTTTGCCGTAGAGGACAATGGGAGCGGCATGTCCGCAGCCACCTTGGGGGAAATATGGCATTCTGATGGAAAGAGGCAGGGGACGGGAATTGGATTATGGAACATCAATCAGCGGATCAAGCTGCTTTACGGGCAGGGCATTTGCATTGAAAGCATAGAAGGCGGCGGTACCAAGGTATTTTTCGATATTCCCGTAAGACCTTTAGTGCCAAGAGGAGGTTAAATATGCTGCACGCCATTATCGTGGATGATGAAGAGTTGTCTGTGAATCGTATGAAGAGGCTGCTTGTGGAAAGTGGCGAAGTTGACGATTGCCATACGTTTATGAACCCATTGGAAGCCTATGAATTCGTCAAAGGAAATCCGGTTGATATCGCATTTCTCGATATTTATATGCCGGAAATTAACGGGATGCGGTTTGCAAACCTATTATCCGATCTCAACAGATCGATCGATGTGGTCTTCGTAACGGGGTATGATCATTATGCCGTTCAAGCCTTTGAAGCACATGCGCTCGACTATCTGATGAAGCCCGTAACCGAGGAACGGTTATCAAAGACATGGGATAAAATTAGAAAGAATCAGAAAAATGCGATCCTTGCGCCCGCCACGCCGGGAGTGGAGAGTCTCGCTGCAGCGCAGAGGAGTAAGGGGGAGCCACACGTTATTCTGACAGAGCGGGAGACGAGAATCCTTCGGTTAGTCACGGATGGACTGACAAACAAGGAAATCGGTGCACAGATGAACATCGCAGCTGAAACGGTTAAATCGCATATTAAAAATTTGTACAGAAAACTGGATGTCAATAATCGGATCCAAGCGATACAGCGTGCCAAAGAGTTAAAGATATTAGTCTAAGGGGATCTTGTATTATGAGAATTCCCGATTCTGTTTGTTAAATAAAACCAGCAAACCCTTGAGTTTGCTGGTTTCTTGCATTTCAGCTATATTTTTCGATACCACGGAAGCCTGGATAAAGGTGCTTGGACCTCCTCCACCGCCGGTCCTTGCACGATAGAGGCGTCATCGCCCATCCAGGTACCGGCTGGAAAATGAATTTTGCGCGAGGTTTGTCCTTTGATAAGTACAGGCGCTACGAGAATGTGATCGCCCAGCATAAATTGATCATTGATAAGGGCATATCCCTCATTAGGGAATACGTAATCCAAGTGCCGCATAATTGGCGCTCCGGTTGTTGCAGATTGTCGGGCTAGCTCCAGTATTTCTGGCCCCAATTGCTGCCTTAACTTCACGATGTCAAAGCAATAACTCAAGTGGTCCCCTTGAAGCACCCGCCAAGGAGCTAACGAAAATTGCATGATGGGGAACAGAGCGGAGCATTGCGCATACCTGACGAATAATTCGCTGTCAAAGGCGAAGTCGGGTGAATTAAAGTCTCCGTCCAATCCGCCCCCGATCATATCCGGACAATTGTAGGAATAACCCATCAGTCCTTGAACGATGCCATTAGGTATAAGGTCAGACAATCCACCGCGTCCCCACTTATGAGCTTTATCCCGCTGCCGTTGAATAAGCGATTGTCCGCCGTTCTTCCAAGACATCCGGTATTCGCTGAGCGGATACTTAGTTCCTATCTTTGCGAATGCATGGCAATCATCGTTGAGGGGGAGCGTGTTAGCCCATATAACGGATTTGCTAAAGTCATCGGCATCCGGAATGATGGGCTCTCCTGCGTCAAATTTAAAACCGTCGATCGCATAACTAGCAACGAGATCATCCAGTTGTTCGTGGAACCATTCCACCGCCTCTTTCATGGAATAATCAATCATAGCGCTGTAGCCGTTCCACCATTGACGTAAGGCGGGTGTATGATCTTTTGATTTAAGCAAATAGCCTTTGTTCTGAAGCAATCGAAAAACAGCGCTATCCGGACTGACATAAGGACAAACCCAGAGCATGACTTTAAATCCCAGTTGATGCAATTCGCGAACCATTTCCTTCGGATCGGGAAATCGTTCCTTATTGAATTTCCAGTTGCCATAGTCGATCATCCAATTGTCGTCAATGATTAATATCCCGGGAGGAAATCCTTGATTCAAAATGGATTTGGCATATTGAATGGTTTTATCTTGTGTCGGTTCGTAAAACATTTCAACCCATGTATTATATTGCGGTGATAGAAATACCAAGGGATCAGGAATCTTTCCCGAAGATGGAAAATAAGTGCGTGATACATGAGTGTAAGCTGCAGCTAGATTGTGATCGTTTTGCCCGACGATAACGGGACTATTCGCATGATGAATCAAAAGTTCATCTTCATGAAAAGAGAAAGCGAAAGGCTGATCACTCCAAACATATCGCCCTTTATTCGATAACAGCAAGGGAGATGCTTGATTATCGTCGATTGTGCGCAAGTTGCGCGAATAGTCGGCATTGCCGAAGGGCATGAGCGCGCCATCGTTGATAACCCCGCCCCACCAATATTCGCCATGCATGAGTTGTATCGATTGACAGGTATCCTCCATGTGAATAATCTCCTTGTAGTAAAATTTTTGCGCAAATAATTTATACTTTGATTTTATTCCTAATTTTTCTGACTGTCAATACGAGTTGCGCATTCTAACATATGAGGAAATATCAAGTGAAAAGTGATTGACGGCATCTAAGATAGAGAGTACACTTACCTTGTTAAAACTTGCGCAAATTTTTAACGTTGCTTTTTCTTGGATTAGGATCTATTTATTGATTTGAGTTGTAAGCGCAATCAAAAATAGGAGGTAAATGACATGAAAAAGATCAACCTATTTGCCGTTTTTTTGATTTTTACGATTTTGTTTATCCAACTGAACAAGGCTGATCTCCAAAACAAGGCACTCGCCGCCACGGGGAACATCACGGTGAATCTTTCCGAATCAAGCGAAGCTTTCAAAAACCCGATTATCGGGTTCAGACCTTCAAGATACATCAATGACTCCTCGTTTCCAGACAGAGAGTATTCGGATATTTACAAACACTATATTAAATATACGGATCTGGAGAACTATGCAACGGATTCGGTTCAGAAGATCAAAGACTGGAGCAATGCTTCTTGGGCAGGGATCGAAAATAAAAATATTAAAGTCGTTCCACGCGTTGTCATTGTGTATCCGGGTACCGGGGAATTCTGGCCAAATGGAGTGCCGCATAGCGATCCGGTGAACGAGTGGCTCTCTGATACGCTGAAATCCCGGCTGGTTGCTTTTATCGGCAAGCTGGGAGAAGCATGGGATAACGATCCCCGTGTAGCTGCCATTGAGCTTGGGCTATATGGAAACTGGGGGGAAAATCATATCTATCCGCTTAAATTCGCGGACGGCACGGATCGCATTCCATTAAGCTTCCAAACGGCACTAGGAGATGCTTATAAGGCCGCTTTTCATAACAAAAAAGTGATGATTCGCTATCCCGAAACGTTTACCAATTATAACTTCGGCATTCAGTGGGACTCCTTTGCTCTGCCGGATGACGCGGCTGGCGGCAACGGCGAGATTGCCAGAGATACGTGGAGAACGCAAATAAACAGCGGAGAAGTCGCTTATGATTGGGGAGATCAATCTAATCTTGGGGGAAGCCCGGATGGAACATTAGGCAGTCCCTCCAATACCAACTATGTGATTGATTGGATCATGAACACGCATACGTCCAGCTTAGGTTGGATCTCCGATTATAACGCGGGCAACAGCTCCGTTGAAGCTGGAGCTACAGCTATGCAGAAAGTGCTTGGTTACCGCTTTGTTATCAATCAAGCTACGTTCTCGGGCAACGTTTCACCTGGCGGGACAATGAGCGTTTCGCTTAATGTTGTAAACAAAGGCTCATCCCCTATGTATTACAAATGGCCGGTTGAAGCGAGCCTTCTAAAAGCAGATCGTTCCGTTGCGTGGACTGGGACTTTCAATACAGATATAACATCGTGGCTGCCGGGAACGAATTGGAACTCTTCCTCCAGGGCATACGCGAATGCCCCTGCCGTAAATACAGTTGCCGGTACCTTCACGATTCCGTCTAATTTGCCGGCCGGAACTTATACGTTGGCGGTATCCGTTCTTGATCCTGCTGGAAACAAACCAAGTTTAAGGTTTGCAAATACGAATTATTACACAGGCGGAAGAACGCCGCTCGGCAAAGTAGGAATCGGGCAAGATCCAAGCGATCAAAATCTCGGTACCTTCAATAGCTTGAAAAGCGATAGTACGCTATCTTACAGCCTTTCAGGCGGTTCCTCATCAACGCCGACGCCAACGCCGACATCAACCCCGACTCCTACACCAACACCAACGCCGGGATCGCAATCCTATGAGGCAGAAGCTAGCGCTAACACATTGACGGGCTCGGCTGCTGTGAGTTCTTGCCCTACCTGCTCAGGAGGGAATAAAGTAGGATACGTAGGAAACAACAACGGTACTTTGCAATTCAATAACGTCAATGTGACAAGTGCTGGAACCTATACGCTTAAAATAGATTATTTGAACGGGGACTCCAGCAGGTCAGCAAGCATGAGCGTTAATGGAGGAACAGCCGTATCGTTAAATTTCCCAAGCAGCGGCGGATGGACAACGGTGGGAACGTTACAAACCACAGTAAACTTGCAAGCTGGCAACAATACGATCAAGTTCTCCAACGCGACGGCGTATGCGCCAGACTTCGACCGAATTACGATTGTTGGCGGAGGGACGTCAACTCCGACTCCGACGCCAACCGCAACGCCCACACCAACGCCCACACCAACGCCCACTGGCAGTTTGCTCTTAGATAATTTTGACAATACGCCAGCCTGGCCGGGCAATAACGACCTGGGCAAATGGACGGGAGCCAATGGTTTTACGAACGGAACGGGAGGTTCCGGTGCCATCAATGGCAAAGGTCTCACCTTGCAATATAACAACAACGGATGGTTTGGCAGCGATGTACTGCAGGACATTTCAGCCTATAGCACAATGATTATCCGTGTAAAAGGGAGTGCCGGCGGCGAACAAAATCAATTCCACCTTGCGCTTGGAGGAGTTGAGAAAACGCTGGGAGCGTTTAGCGGCGATACCATTACAACATCTTATAAAGATATTGCCATAAATCTAGTAAGCAATGGCGTGAATCGCACATCCCCAGGACAGCTTACGATGTCATTCTGGTGGGGCGGCAGCGGAACCATTACAATCGATGAAATCAGATTTCAATAAGTATAATTGATGCGTGATTGGCCCATACTGTCGACCATGTCGCGGAATGGGCCATTTCTTTTCATTTTGCAACAAGAGATATTGACATAAAGGAATAAACGGGCATACAATTAATTAACATTGCAAGAAATTGCGCATTTTTTTTCAAATAAACCATCTTTCCCTTCGGGAAGGAAAAAGGAAGATCGTCATGCTGAAATTAAAAGATATCGCCGAAATTGCTAACGTTTCCGTCACTACGGTTTCCAGGGTGTTGAACAATAAAGGGAACTTCAGCGAGGAAACCAAACAAAGAGTATTGGATGTTGTGAAAGAATACTTATACACGCCAGGTACCACGCTGCAAAAGCTAAGTAATATCTCTTATACGATCGGCGTCTTCATTCCAAATCAAAATGATTTTATCGATGATGATCCTTCGTCTTCTGTCGATTTGAACAATCTGAAAGAAGAGTTGGAGAGTTTAGGGCATAAGCTTGTCTTGACAACAAATACAGGTAAAATCGATCGATCCTCCATGTCCAATAAAATGATTCAGGAAAAATTGATCGATGCCGCCATCATTTTTGCGCCTTTTACGAATGATGAGCTTGTTGATGAATTAATCACGAACAACATTCCTTACTTCGTTACGAATGGGCGGAATATGGAGAAGGACTGGAATTACATTGATTACAATAACTACAATGGGGCTAATAACGCCATTCACTATTTATATAATCTGGGACACCGCAACATTGGCATTATTGCCGGTCCTGTCGATCATTTGGTCAATATGAATCGGATGCAAGGCTGCATGGATGCATTCAAAAGTCTGAATTTGCAGGTGGCAGACGAGCAGATCAGTTATGGTTCTTTCAGTTTGACGCACGGTTACGATGCGGCGAAAGCGATATTGCAGGGGAATTCTAACATAACGGCGTTTTTCTGTTTTGACGACATCATTGCTTTTGGAGCCATGAAGGCCATATTCGAGCTTAATTTGAAAATACCCGATGATATCTCCATTGTTGGCTTCGACGATCTGAAATTATCGGAGTTCATGATTCCGCCGCTAACAACGGTAAGACGGTTTAAATATGATATTAACCAGCTCATTGTCAAATTGCTTATTGATTTGATCGGCAACAAATATATTGAAAATATTCATATCAGCTTAAAGACGGAATTGATCGAAAGAAGCTCTTGTAAGGAGATTAAACCGTAGTTTGTACCTTGTTCACGTTCAAAAGTCCACAGTCAGGGGAGGGATTCCTCGCAGACTGTGGCTTTTTTGTTGTGTGCCGACTATTTTAAACCGGTGAATGCGACGCCTTCAATAAAGCGTTTTTGGAAAATGATAAATACAATGAGCATAGGTATGATGGCCATAATCGCACCCGCCATTAAGGTAGGATAATCCGTTTGATATTGTCCCACGAGATTTCGCAAACCGGTAGCTAAAGTCAATTTATCAGGGCTGCTGTTCACGATAAAAGGCCATGTAAATTCGTTCCAAGTCCATAGCGTATGGATGATGGCAACGGCTGCCAAAGCCGGTGTGACCAGTGGGAGCAATACCAAACGAAGCGTCTGATAATGGTTGCACCCATCGAGAATTGCCGCTTCTTCGAGTTCTTTCGGCAAACCCAGGAAAAACTGCCGCAGCAAAAATGTTGCGAAAGGGCTGACCAAGCCTGTAATAAATAAGGCCGGAACCGTATTGATCAAATGCAGCTTGTTGAGAATGAAATATTGAGGCGTATAAAATACGGGATTTGGTACGAGCATGACCGATAGAACCAGGAAAAAGAGAAAGTTTTTAGCCGGGAAGACGATTTTGGCAAAGGCGTAAGCAGCCATGGAACTGAAGATCAGCGGCCCGACCGTTCTGAAGAAAGCGGCAATAATCGTGTTGAGATACAGGTGAGTAAAAGGGAGCGCCTTCCAAGCGTTGGGAAAGCTCTTCGGATTGAAGTGCGACGGGAAATATTTGAAAGGAATTTGCGTCGTCTCGGTTACGGTTTTGAAAGAAGTCAGAACCATCCAGATGAATGGAACCAACATGGCGATGGCGCCAATAATTAAGACAGTTTGGGCAAAATAATTGGTTTTGGTATACGATTTAATATGAGCACTCATTTGATGGCCTCCTATTCGTAAAATACCCACTTTTTCGACAAACGAAATTGTATGGCTGTCAAAATGAGGTTGATGAACAATAAAATATCGATGATCGTCGAACCGTAATTGGGATCGTCCATCGTATATGTATTGATATAATAAGAGAAAACAAGTGAGCGAACATCGTCCAGAACGATGCTGTTTTTGCCGACTAAAAATAAAATGCCGTCAAAAACTTGCGTTCCTTCAATGACGGAAATGATGGCTACGAAAAATAAGGTAGGCGTAAGCAAAGGGAGTGTAATATGCCAAAATCTCCTCAAAGCATTAGCGCCTTCAAGAGCAGCGGCTTCGTATAAGGAAGCTGGGATCGATTGTAAGCCGGCAAGAATGATGACCATCTTCAATCCGACGCTTCCCCAGACTGAGGTGGTGACAAGTGCCAGCATGACCGTCCTTGAATCGGACAACCATCCGATATCTGTTCCGAGCACATGATTGATAAGCCCGTAATCCTTGTTAAACAAAACGACCCACACCAAGGCTGTTGCGGCGGGAAGTGTAATTTGCGGCAGAAAATAAATCGTTCGGAATAGGGATATTCCTTTAATTTTTTGATTTAACAATAAGGCAAGAATCGTCGATGCCACTAATACGAGCGGAACGAATAAAATGACATAATGGAACGTGTTCCATAAATCTCCCCAAAATTGCTTGTCTTCCACCAGCCTTCTGTAATTGTCCAAACCGACCCATTTGTTGCTTAAACCGAAATTTTCGGATTTTACAAAGCTTAGCAGCACGGATATGATAACAGGAATCACATAAAAGAAACTGACTAAAAGTACGGTAGGAGCCACCAACAGATAAGCGGGTAAGTATTGGTTTCGGAATTTTGACATTTTCTTTTTTCAACACTCCTTGCCATAGTTTAAAAAGTAATTGGCTCTGTAAACCTTCAGAGCCAATTACTTTTAGGTCTGATCTAAACGGATGAAGCCATTATTTTTCTGCGGCGATCGCGTCGTTCATAGCTTTCGCAACCGCTTTTGCAGCGTCTTCGATGCTTTGTTTGCCGCCAAACGCCGGAGCCATGATTTGCGATTCTTTCTCAAACCAAACCGGATAAGACTTCGAGCCCGCCGGATATGGGGTAGCTTCTTTGGCTTGCTCCGGGAAAACCTTCAAATTCAGATCCGTTTTCGATTTCAGCCATGCATCTTGGGTATCTTTAAATGCCGGAATTGCAGCGCCTTTATCGGCAAATATTTGCGCAGCTTGCTTGGAGCCCAGGAATTTCGTTAGCAACCAAGCTTCATCTTGATGCTTGCCTGCAGCCGACATGGAATAGCCTAAACCGTTAATGATATTGCCGCGGGTTTTCGGTCCTTTTGGAAGCTTAGCCCAATCCCACTTGCCTTTGATAATATCGCTGGAATAAATATCGTTGATTTGCCATGATCCCTCGAACATCATCGCCAGTTTTCCGGATTTAAACATTTCGCGAGGATCTGTATCCGTCATTTGCTGCTGTGTCGGTGAGGATTTGTCCAGGATCATTTGATATCTTTGTTTTAGTGCGGCAATCGATTCAGGGGAATCGTAACCGGATTTTTTCATGTCTGGAGAAAGGATGGAACCGCCGAAGGACAACATATCATTCCAGTATCCGATTTGAGTGTCTGCTTTAGCGGCAAACCCATAAACGCCCTTGCTTGGATCTGTAAGTTTTTTGGCCACTTCAGCTAATTTCGCATAATCCCATGTGTCATCAGGAAATGGAATATTCGCTTTTTGGAATAGATCTTTGTTATAGGCTAAGCCGATCGTGTCGAAATCTTTAGGCACTGCATAAGGGACGCCATCTAAGGTGTAGACGTTTCCTAAGTTTGCCACGTAGTTGTTTAGATCGATTTCCCCGGCTTTCACTTTGTCTGTGAGTGGTTTAATGAATTTTCCTGTTGCATATTTCAAGAACTGACCGCTGTGCATCCAGAAAACATCGGGCAATGTGCCTGAGGTGGCTTCGGCCGATCGTTTGACCCAGTAATCGTTCCAAGGAGTAACTTCCACTTTTACAGTAATATTGGGGTTTGCTTTCATGAATTCCGCTGTGATGGCTTCCGTTGCTTCCTGCTGGCCTTTATCCCAAATCGCTAAGGTCAATGCTACAGAATCTTTTTTTGCTTTCGGTGCTTCGGTTGCTGTTGCTGTTTCTGTTTTTGGTTTTTCTGCCGGTGCGGAGGTTGCAGTGCTTGTTGTACTGGAGCTGCAGCCTGATAAAACAACGGAAGAAACAAAGAAAGCGCTTAACAAAGTGGTAACAATTTTCTTATTACTCATACTTTTCCCCCTTGAGCATTGATATTTGACTACAGAATGTATGGTTTATGCTAGGATAAATATTTGCGCAAAATATTTTCCTGTACTCACATTGTAATTTAGGCACTGATCTTGTGTCAATAGATTTCGCACCTTTTTTAAGTTGCAACGTCTATTCTTATACTCTATTAGTATGATTTGAATTCGTTTTCAAGTTCATGAACCTGTGGAAGAAGGGGACTTGTATAGAAGTTTAATTATTTGCGCAAAAAATAATCTAGGCAAGAAAGCGACATTTTTCGGTGATGATATAATGATTAATGATTAGAAGAAAATATGTGAAATTGAGTCTGAATAGACTCATAGAGTCGATTTCAACTCAATATCGTCGAGAAATAAGGCCGCATAAGGGCCAATGAAAGCATATTATCGTAATATTTCATATTGGCACGCTTTCTGCTTGATAATAATGATGAAACATTTTATTCAGAGATTGTCGATTTATTTGTAAGCGCAATCATCTAGATACGACATTTTAGGAGGTATTCACATGGGAGAGCAAGGGACGCAATTGAAGAGAACGCTCGGATTTTTTGGCGTGTTCATTATCGGATTGTCGCTTTTAACGCCTACGACTGTTTTTACGACTTTCGGTATCGCATCGGGATATACGAAGGGGCATGTGCCGTCTGTGTATCTGTTTGCTATGTTTGCTATTTTGTTCACGGTTTTGAGTTATGCAGCTATGGTTAAGCTTTATCCGCGATCAGGTTCGGCTTACACCTACTCGCAGCAGGCTTTTCATCCGAATGTTGGCTTCATGGTCGGTTGGGGTACGCTATTCGATTATTTATTTCTGCCCATCGTGTATGTGCTGTCGGTTACTACGTATATGGTTCCTTATTTCCCCAATGTTCCAATGTGGGTATGGGTTGTCGGTACGCTGCTCATCACGACGGTATCCAATGTGTTTAACGTGAAGATCGCGGTGTCGGTCAGTACAGTTCTGATTGTGCTGCAGCTAGCTATCTCGGCTGTGTTTGTCGCGCTCCTCATCCAGTATCAGTACAATGGGAACGGTGCGATTCTATCTTTAGCGCCGTTTTACTCGCAAGGACTGACCTTGCCGATCATGTTGTCAGGCTCGGTCATCCTGGCTTACGGTTTCATCGGATTCGATGCGGTGAGTACGCTGGCCGAAGAAACGAAAAATCCGACGAAAACTTTGCCTAAGGTCATGATTGCGCTCGCCTTGTTTATTGGAATTCTGTACACGACGATTACCTATTTCATGCAAGTGGCTTTTCCGGATGTGTCCGTCTTCTCTGCACCTGATGCCGCTGCTATGGAAATTGCCGATATTATCGGCGGAGCATTCTTTACGGCTGTTTTCCTTGGCATCATTATTACAGCGATTCTCGTTGGCTGCATCGCCGCGCAGATGGGCTCATCCAGACTTCTGTATGCTATGGGACGGGATAACGTATTTCCGGAGAAAATTTTCGGACATCTGCATCCGAAAACAGGTATTCCGGTATATAACATCCTGCTTACAGGCGTCTTCGGCCTTACCTCCATCTTCCTAACCTTGGATGAGGCGGCATCGATCATCAGCTTTGGCGCGTTTACCGCCTTCACGTTCGTTAACCTGAGCTTGATTATGCACACCATTCGCAACAAAAATTATGGAACGGCATGGAAAGCCATCAGGAACATCTTGTTTCCTGTCATCGGGACGGCCTTCTTGGGTTTGATGTGGTACAACATCGACCCGACGGCCTTGAAACTGGGGATTATTTGGAATATCGGGGGCTTTATTTTCCTTCTGTTCCTTACCCGCTTGTTCAAACGTCAAGCTCCGTCGCTTGCCATAGACGAAGCTCACGAAGATTAATCTCATAGTGACCGACTCAAGCTGAGTACCTATTGACTAAAGTGAGTTAAAACGAACTCGAAAGTGCATGGGTTTCATCCGGACAAGCCGCTTTAGTATGGATTTATCAAGGCTTCATTGAGGTTGGCACGCTTTCTGCTTTATCTATTCATAGGTCATTCAATTTGACTTCACAGTTTGAAAGCGTAATCAGAACAAATTGAATCTAACGCTATGGAAAAGGGGCTACGGACGTCATGACGAACGCAAAAGATGCAATTCAACAGGATTTTTATCCATCGATGCCTTATTACTTATACGCTAAACCCGAAGTACACGAGCAAGAGAAAACCCATATTTTCGCGAATTCATGGAATTTTGTGGGTCACATCAGCCTTGTTCCTAAACCGGGAGACTTCTTTACTTGCGACGTGGCCGGACAGCCGATCATTATCGTACACGATCAAGACGGCGTCATTCGGGCATTCTATAATGTCTGTCCTCATCGGGCAACCAAGGTGGAGAAAGAGGAATTTGGATCCAAAAAAATATTAATGTGCGGTTATCATGGCTGGACCTTCAAACTGGACGGCTCCCTGAACCGAACGCCGAATTTCAAAAATTGCGACGGGCTGTGCAATGGCGAATTTGATTTGAAGAAGGTTAGGCTGGAAATCAAATCTCATTTGATGTTCATTACATTCGATGAGACGATCCCTCCTGTCGGAGAAGTGTATCATGATTTCTTTGAAGATATTGCGAGCTTCCCGTTCCTGGACCGATTGAAGAAGAATCAGGTAAGAAAACGCATCATCAAGTGCAACTGGAAAGTATTCATTGACAACTTCCTGGAATGCGACCATTGCCCAATCGCTCACCCGGGCTTCGTAGCTACTTTGGATATGAGCAAATATAACATTATTAACGGGGATTACTGTAATATTCAGGGCTCTTCCCTGAAGCCGAGCCGCAGCGATTTGAACGATGCTGAGGTTCAGGAAGGGCGGTTTTACTGGCTCTGGCCGAATGCGATGGTTACGGTTTATCCGGGGCCGGGCAACATCTCCACGATTCAGATGATTCCGATTGACCACGAGACGACGCTCGGCATCTATACCTTCTATTTGGAAGGAGACGAGCCGACCGAGGAGCAGAAAGCGCTGATGGATTTCGCAGAGGTTGTGCGCAATGAGGATGTTGAGCTCGTGGAGCTTGCCCAAATCGGCTACCGCTCCAATGCCTTTGGCCGGGGAATCTGTTCGCCGACAGAACACGGGGTGCACCATTTTGCTCAATTGGTACAGCAGGCTTTAGGATTAGGAGATGAGTGATGAAGCTCGAAAGGGGATTAAACGATGAAACAACAACGACTGTTTATTAATGGGGAATGGATTGCGGCGTCAGAATACACGGTGCTTAAGTCTCCGTACTCGGGGGAGTCGATTGCGGAAATTCCTGTCGCATCCTTAGATGAGGTGGACCGAGCCATCGAGGCAGCCCATGAGGCGCGGGCTGTCATGGCGGCCATGCCGGCGCATCAACGCGCGGCAATTTTGGAGAAACTGGCCGCATTAATGACCGAACGTGCAGATGATGCTGCACGAATTCTAGCTCTGGAAGCAGCCAAACCGCTGACAACAGCCAAGACGGAAGTGCAGCGCACGATACAGACGTACAAATTCGCGGCCGAGGAAGCTAAGCGTATTCATGGGGAAACAATTCCGCTGGATGCGGCGCCTGGAGGAGAAGGCCGAATCGCTTATACGACTCGGGAGCCGCTCGGTGTTATCGGAGCAATCACACCGTTTAATTTTCCGATGAACCTGGTTGCTCATAAAGTAGGTCCGGCCATTGCGGCTGGCAATACGATTGTGCTGAAGCCAGCCGCCCAAACGCCATTATCGGCCTTTTTCATTGCGGAGCTGCTGCTTGAAGCCGGCCTCCCGGCAGGCGCGCTGAATGTCGTAACGGGAAGCGGCCGGCTTGTCGGCGATCGGATCGTGACCGATGAGCGAGTCAGCATGATTACCTTTACGGGAAGTCCGGAGGTAGGAATCGGAATCCGCAGCAAAGCGGGCTTAAAGCGGGTGACACTTGAGCTAGGGTCCAATGCGGCGGTTATTATTGACAAAGGAGTCGACTTGGACAAAATTGTTTCCCGCTGCGTAACCGGCGCTTTCAGCAATCAGGGTCAAGTATGCATTTCCTTGCAGCGCGCCTATGTACACGAGGCAGAGTATGAGCGCTTCGTTGAGAAGTTCGTAGCGATCACGCAAAGGTTAGTCGTTGGAGATCCCATGAAACCGGAAACCGATTTGTCAGCTTTGATCGCACCGGGCGAGAATGCGCGAGTGCTGCAATGGATCGAAGAAGCCAAACAGCATGGAACGGTTGTAGCGACAGGCGGGGAGGTCCGGGATGGCGTATTGCTTCCTACGGTATTGCTCAATGCGGATCAAGCGTTGAAAGTATCCTGCCAGGAAGCTTTTGCGCCTATCGTTGTTATCAATAAGGTGTCTTCTATTGCTGAAGCGATCGGACACGTCAATCATTCACGCTTTGGTTTGCAGGCAGGAATTTACACCAATGATATTCACACGGCTTTGGATGCGGCGGAGAAGCTGCACGTCGGCGGCGTCATCATTAACGATATTCCCACCTTCCGGGTGGATCATATGCCCTATGGCGGGGTCAAAGAAAGCGGCATCGGCCGCGAAGGGATCAAATATGCGGTCGAAGAGATGACCGAAATGAAGCTGGTCGTTTTCAATCGAAATTAACGGAAAGGGTGAACTCGCATGCTGCACCTTAGAATGTTCATTGATGGCGAATGGAAGGAAGCCGCTGACGGGAAGGTTAGAGAAATTCTGAATCCTGCTAACGGCGAAGTCATTGCCCAGGCGGTAGAAGGAAATGCGGCGGATGCCCGAACGGCGATTGAAGCTGCAAGACAGTCGTTCGACAGCGGGGTATGGGCGGATTTGGGCGGATCGGAACGAGCTGCTTATCTATTTAAAATCGCAGATGCCATTGATGCAAATACAGAAGAACTAGCACGCCTGGAGTCGCTCGACAATGGGAAGCCGATTCGCGAGGCGCTATATGATGTCACCGATACGGCGGCTTGCTTTCGCTATTATGCCGGCTTAATTACGAAGCCCGACGGGCATACGCTGAACGTTCCTGGGGACGTGCAAACGCTGGTGGTCCGTGAACCAATTGGGGTATGCGCGCTAATAGCTCCTTGGAATTATCCGCTGCTGATGGGAGCTTGGAAAATAGCTCCGGCACTCGCGGCGGGCAACTCGATTATTTATAAACCATCGCAGGTGACGCCGGTAACGGCTGTTAAACTGTTTGAAATCATAGAAAGGGCAGGCATTCCCAAGGGAGTGGCGAATCTCGTCCTCGGTCCGGGTAGCGCCATAGGCAACGAGATGTCGGAAAGCCCGCTAGTCGACAGCATCTCCTTCACGGGGGGCACGGAAACTGGGCGTACGGTCATGAGAGCGGCGGCAGGCAATTTGAAAAAGATTTCGCTGGAGCTGGGCGGCAAGTCGCCGAATATTATTTTCGCGGATGCAGATTTCGAGACGGCTGTAGATTACGCTTTATACGGGATTTACCTGGGGAGCGGGCAAGTGTGCTCGGCTGGCTCCCGGATTTTGGTCGAGGAAGAGATTTATGAAGCTTTCGTGGAACGCTTCGCGGAGCGGGCGAAGCAAATTCGTGTCGGCCCTGGCGATAGACCGGATACGGAGATGGGGCCTCTGGTCAGCAAAGCGCACATGGAGAACGTGCTTCGTTATGTTGAGATCGGCAAGGAGGAAGGGGCCCGGTTGATCTGTGGCGGGTATCAGCTTGAAGGAGAAGGGCTGCAAGGCGGGAACTATGTTGCGCCTACGGCATTCGCAGACGTACGTTCCGATATGCGCATTGTATCTGAAGAAATCTTCGGTCCCGTCGTTGTCATCCAGATGTTCAGCGATGAGCAGGAAGCGATTAGACTCGCCAATGAAAGCGAGTATGGTTTGGCAGGGGCGGTCTTTACAAAGGACGGAGCCAAAGCGCTTAGAGTCATTAAGAAGCTTCGTGCGGGAATTACGTACATTAATACGTATCATCTCGGTTTTGTCGAAGCGCCATGGGGCGGTTACAAACAAAGCGGTATCGGTCGCGGTCTGGGCATTTTCGGCTTGGACGAATATCAGGAAGTGAAGCAGATCAACATTAACTTGCAAGTAGAACCCATCGGTTGGTTTGAAAAATAAAGGACAGGAGGCGTGCAGCATGAACTTTCAATTTTTGCTTCCGACACAGGTCGTAGTGAAAAAAGGCGTACGGCATGAGACAGCTGCCTATTTGCTGGAACACGGCATTCGCCACGTACTTATCGTAACGGATAAAGGTGTCAAGCAGGCAGGACTGCTTCAAAATATTTATGCGAGCTTAGAGCAAAACGGTGTGACGGCGGACGAGTATTCGGACGTCAAGCCTAACCCGCGGGACACAGATTGCGATGCCGCTGCCGAGCACTTCCGCGGGAAGAATATCGAGGGTATCTTAGCCGTCGGCGGGGGCAGTGCGCTCGACACGGCTAAGGCGATCAGCATCCTATACACGAATGGCGGTTCCATTCGGGATTATGAAGGTGCATCTGTCGCACAGAAAGCGCCGATTCCGGTCATCGCGATCCCGACAACGGCGGGTACGGGGAGCGAAGTGACCCTGTGGTCGATCATTACCGACACGGATCGCAATTACAAAATGCCGATCGGAGACTTCCGAATGGCCCCGAAGGTTGCTTTGCTGGACGTGGATTTGACAGCATCCTTGCCAGGACCGATCGCCGCCAGCACAGGCATGGACGCACTTACGCATGCGATTGAGGCCTATACTTGCCGGGTTGCATCGCCGATTACGGATGGTCTGGCCTTACACGCGATCAAAATGATCAGGGAGAATCTCCTGCATTCCGTTTACGGGGAAAACAATGAAGCCGCCAGGGAGAATATGCTGGTGGGGAGTCTAATAGCCGGCGTAGCGTTCGGCAATGCGGACACGGCGAGCGTACACTGTCTATCCGAGGCGATAGGCGGGTTATACGATACGCCGCATGGCATCGCCAACTCCATTTTCTTGCCGTACGTATTCAAGCACAATATGGATGCCAATCTGAAGAAGCATGCGGATGTGGCCTATGCTCTTGGCGTTAACCCTTGGGTACAGCCGGCTGAAGCGGCGGAAGAGGCTGTCAGTATCTTGTTCGAGTTGTGCGAGCAGCTGAAAATACCGAAGTTCCATCAGATCGATCGCGTGAATCCGGAGGATTTCTCCAAGCTTGCGGACAAATGCATGATGAACTGGGGAAATCAGGATAATGCAAAAGTTATGACGCACGAGGACTATGTTGCGATTTTGCAGGATGCTTTTGAAGGGAAGATCTAAGTGAATGATATTATTATAATCGGCGGCGGCCCGGCGGGCATGTTCGCCAGCTTCTATGGCGGGATGAGGCAGACGTCCGTTAAATTAATCGAAAGCATGCCGCAATTGGGAGGCCAACTGGCAGCTTTATACCCGGAGAAATATATCTATGATGTTGCCGGCTTTCCGAAAGTAACGGCTCAGGAGCTTGTGGACAATCTGGATAAGCAAATGAAGCATTTTCCGATTGAGATTTGTTTGGATGAACGCGTTGTTAATGTGAAAAAGAAGGACGAGCGCTTGTTCGAGATCACGACAGATAAAGGAGTTCACTATAGCAAAGCGGTCATTATTGCGGGAGGAGTAGGGGCCTTCGAACCGAGGCGCTTGGATTTGCCGGAAGCTTTAGGCTACGAAAAGATCAACTTGCATTATTTTGTGAATGATTTGAGCCAATTTAAAGGGCAAAAGGTGCTTATTAGCGGCGGGGGAGATTCCGCTGTGGATTGGGCCTTGATGCTGGAGCCGATTGCGGAGAAAGTTATGCTCATCCATCGCAGGGATAAGTTCCGCGCCCATGAGCACAGCGTCGAGAACTTGTTGAACTCTGCTGTAGACATCCAAACACCGAAGGAAATAACGGGATTGCACGGTGCGGATCGGATCGAGCAGGTTGCACTGCGTGATTGCAACACAGGAGAAACGGAAGTGCTGGATGTCGATGCCGTCATCGTTAATTTTGGCTTCGTGTCCTCTCTGGGTCCAATCAAGGATTGGGGGCTGGAGATCGAAGCCGGATCGATCGTCGTCGATTCACGCATGGAAACCAGCGTTTCCGGCATTTTCGCCGCAGGCGATATTACGACGTATCCCGGCAAGCTGAAATTGATCGCCGTTGGATTCGGCGAAGCACCTACAGCGGTGAATAACGCAAAGGTTTACATCGATCCGACAGCCAAGCTTTCGCCCGGGCATAGCAGCAATATGAAGCTGTAACCAACATGGAAAGTCGCAGAAAGGGTGAAGAGTAAAATGGGGGAAAGCAGCAGCAAAGTGCTTGGCGGGAAAAGCGTCATTCTTCGATTGGAAATCGATGCGGGACAGATGAATTTCGGGCTGGTCGCGACAATCATCACCAGCATGGGCGGAGACATGATTGCGATAGACACCATTCATATGGGGCATGAGAACAGCATCAGAGATATTACCGTAAACGTTATAGACGCTAGCGATATTGCGAAAATTACCGAAGCCATCCAGAAAATACCTGGCGTTCGGTTGGTGAATACTTCGGATCGAACCTTCTTGCTTCATTTGGGAGGCAAAATCGAAGTTGCTCCGAAGGTCACCATACAGAATCGGGATGATCTATCCCGCGTATACACGCCGGACGTCGCGCGCGTTTGCACGGCGATTCATGAGAATCCGGACAAGGCCTATTCCTTAACGATCAAGCGCAATACGGTAGCGGTGATATCGGACGGTACGGCTGTGCTTGGGCTTGGAGATATCGGGCCGAGAGCCGCGATGCCTGTCATGGAAGGAAAAGCGATGCTGTTTAAGCAGTTTGCGGGGGTAGACGCCTTTCCCATATGCTTGGATTCTCAGGATACGGAAGAGATCATCAAAGCGATTAAGCTTATGGCTCCTGCTTTCGGAGGCATTAATTTAGAGGACATCGCGTCCCCCAGATGCTTCGAGATCGAGAGAAGACTGAAAGAGGAGTTAGATATTCCGGTCTTCCATGACGACCAGCACGGAACTGCGGTGGTGCTGTATGCGGGACTTATCAATGCGCTTAAAATCGTAGGCAAATCTATCCATGATATTAAAGCTGTTGTGTGCGGAATCGGCGCCGCAGGCGTTGCTATCAGCAACATTCTGCTAGCGGCAGGCATTAAGGAGCTGATTGGGGTGGATAAAGAAGGGATTCTTGTTGCGGGACAATCCTACTCCAACTCGATCAAGGAAAGCTATGCCCAATATACGAATCCGAACCGTATTCAGGGCGGGCTGAAGGAAGCGCTGAAGGGAGCAGATGTTTTCATCGGCGTATCCGCAGCGGGGCTGCTGAAAAGGGAATATGTTCTTGAGATGGCCTCTAATCCGCTTATATTCGCTATGGCCAATCCGCAGCCGGAAATCCTGCCTCATGAAATTGAAGATATTGCCGCTGTCGTTGCGACGGGACGATCGGACTTCCCGAATCAGATCAATAACGTCCTTTGTTTCCCGGGGATGTTCCGTGCCGCATTGGACTGCCGGGCGAGTGTCATTAATGAGGAGATGAAGCTTGCCGCAGCAGAAGCTATCGCATCCGTGATTACCGATGACAAGCTGAGCAAATACGATATCGTGCCGAGCGTATTCGATCAGAAGGTCGTGGAGCGCATCCGGGATCGGGTTATTCGCGCAGCCATCGAGACGAAGGTTGCACGCCGGATTCCGAAAGAGTACAGGTAGACATTGAGGGATCCCCATGTTGCAGGTTGGCGGATTCCAGAGGAAGCAAGCACAAAAATGCGGAGCCTTGATAGGTATTATCATGGCTCCGCTTCGCTATGCTTCATAGCGTTTTCGTTGGGCAGTCGACAGAATGTTCATTTGCTCTCTATATTTTGTTATCGTACGGCGAGAAATCAGTATGCCTTCTTGCTGCAGGATTTCTGATATTTTAAGATCTGATATCGGAGCGCGCTTATCTTCTGAGCAAATAATATCTTTTATTCGTTCTTTGGCGGTCAGTGCCGAAACAGATTCCCCGTCGGTTTGCTTCAGTGCGGAGGAGAAGAAAAACTTGAGTTCATAAAATCCCCAAGGTGTCATGATATATTTATGATTGACGGCGCGGCTGACGGTAGAGTCGTGAATATTTAATTCTTCCGCGATGATGCGCATGGAGATGGGCTGAATATGAGAAGGGCCATATTTGCAAAACTCCGTCTGCTTATCGAAGATCGCTGCGGCAATCTTCAACAGTGTTGACTTCCGGTAATCGAGACATTGCATGATCCAGCGGGCTTCTTGTCGCTTTTTACGAAGAAAGTGTTTTACATCTTTAGGCTGCTGCTTTTCTAGCAGAAGATCCGAATAATGAGCATTTAAGCGAACCCTCGGCAAAAAATCATTCTCAAGATAAATTTCGAAAGCTCCATGATTATTGCGTAAAAATAAATCGGGAATGACGTACTGCGGCTTATCATGTCCGAACATCGCGCCAGGCTTTGGATTCAATTCTTTAATTCGGTCAATGGCCTCTTGGATAGCTGAAGGCTCGACGGCGTATTTTTTGGCAAGTAGCTTAATTTTTCCGTTTGCGATGGGCTGTAATTCAAATTGGATCAGATGACTAATGAGACTGTCCTTCCGATCAGCTGGGGAAAGCTGAAGCAAGAGGCATTCCTCCAACGAAGAAGCAGCTAACCCGGCAGGATCTAGGCCTTGGATCATCGTGACGATTTTTTTCACCAAGGATAACTCGGTGTTCAAATAATTGGCGATCCATTCTGCCGTTTGCGTTAAGTAACCGTTATCGTCCAAGCAGCCCACAATGAAAGAACATACGCGAGATTCAAGTGAGGATAAAGGCAATTGTTCCATCACGATGTCTTCCAGTTTAGGGGAAGCGGATGTATTTATATTTAACCACCAGTCGCTGGGTACAGCGGAAGCGTACGGTTTATGGGAACTGCGGGATATACCTGAAACGGTTTGGCTTGGGGGGAGAATATCCATGATCGGATTATCGTTTGCAAGCGTATGCAAATGTTCCTGAAGATCGATTGAAGATAGCTGCAGGATTTCCATGGATTGTCGCATGCTTGTGGTGATTGCAAGTTGATTTCGCTGATTCACTGACAATCCGATTTCCATATAGCTGCACCCCTGTCATTTTGTTATCGTTTTCTCTCTTCATTATAATATCATTGGGATTAGACCTCTATAGCAGGTTATTCCTATTAAATATATAAGCAATAATCGTGCCAACATCATAGGCTCCAGGATTCCTGCGAAAAAAACGGATTTAACGGGCTAACTGAGAGTTATAATAAACTCAATGCGCAAAATCATGACTCAATTTCATGTAGCCAGAAGGAGAAACGGCGATGTCATCTGCTAACCCGATCGATCCCAAATTAGAAATATCCACCGAGATGCTGCAAAAAATATTGGATCATTCCTCCGATGAAATATTTGTAGTGGACGGGAACAAACGAATCGTTTATGTCAACCGTGTATGCGAAAGGCATTACGGGCTGAAACCATCCGAAGTCATCGGTAAAAATGTAATGGAACTCTATGAAGAAGGGTATTGGACGCCATCCATTATTCCTTCAGTTTTTGAAGAGAAAAGAACAACCGTGATGAAGCAAACGACTTATCTGGGAGGAGAGCTCCTCACAACGGCCGTTCCCTTACTGAATAACCAAGGGGAAATTGAACTTGTCGTGATTACTTCGCAGCAGCTGCAGCATTTCACCACGATACGCCACGGTCAAGAAGAGACAGCGGCTGAGGAAAACGTGCAATCGGAAATCAACGTGATCACGAACAGCGATAAGATGAAGAAGATATTGAAAATGTGCCAGAAGATCGCGGTAGTCGATTCTACCGTTCTTATTAGCGGAGAATCCGGAACAGGCAAAGGCGTGCTCGCGCAATACATTCACTCCGTTAGCAACCGCAGATCAGGTCCTCTGCTCACGATCAACTGTGCGGCCATTCCGGAAGAATTATTGGAGTCCGAATTGTTCGGTTATGCACAGGGGGCTTTTACAGGGGCGAACAAGGCAGGCAAACAAGGGCTAATTGAATCGGCGAATAAGGGCACCTTGTTCATGGATGAGATCGGCGAGCTCTCGCTGAAGCTTCAGGCCAAGCTGCTGCAAGTGATCCAGGACCGGGAGTTCATTCCTGTCGGAGGGCGTGAAACGAAGAAGGTCGATATTCGAATCATCGCCGCAACCAATCGGAATTTGCTGGAAATGACCCAGAATAAGCAATTCCGGGAAGATTTGTATTATCGTTTGAATGTAATCGATATTCGGGTGCCTGCACTGCGGGAAAGAGCAGAGGACATTACCCCTCTAACGTATTATTTTCTTAATAAATTCAACAAGAAATATGATATGAATCAACTGATTTCGCTTGAAACCATCGACATTTTCAATCAGTTTCCTTGGCCGGGCAATCTGAGGCAGCTGGAGCATTTGATCGAGAAGCTCGTCGTAACGGCAGATTCGGCTATTGAGCCTCAGGATTTACCGGAAATTTTCCGGAAATATACGGAAGCTCCCGCAGCAGCCTCCTCGTCCACATTAGACAAAGCCGTGGAGGATTTGGAGAGAAATATGATACAGCTCGCCTATCAAAAGCATAGAAGCAGCCGGAAAGTTGCCGACGAGCTGCAAATTAGCCAGACCAAAGCCTCACGAATGATCCGCAAATACGTTGACGGCGCCGCGCAGGATGACGTTTAGCAGCAGTCTATTGAACCAGCTCAATAAACCCCTTGGCTGAACTGGAAAGAGGCATGTTGCGCATCGTCATAATCCCCACGTGAGTAGGCGGCAGCTGCACGTCTAACTGAATCTCGAAGAGGGAGCCTTCTTCAAGCTCCTTCGCAATAAATTCTTTGGTCACGTAAGAGATCCCGTGCCCTTTCCGCGCAAACTCGATGAGAAGCTCCACGCTCCCGACCTCGATTTCAGGCTTGAGCTCATAGCCGTAGCTTTGAAATAATTCCGTAATGGCCATACGTGCCCGGCTATTGCGCGAGAATAGAATGATGGGATGCTGGAGCAGCATATCCAGCGATAGAACCGCGCCTTTAAGCTCGGCATAATGGGCCCCCGCTACAAAGCAATCCTTAAGCTGAATACTTTCCCTCACTTCAAGCTGGGAATCCACAATCGGCATACGAACGACGCCCAAATCGATTCTGCCTTCTTTTAAGAAGGAAATGATTTCCGGCGTTGTTCCATGATTCAGGTGAAGTTTGATACCAGGCCGCTTCTGATGAAAGTCTTCCAGGAACGGAAGCAAATAATGCTTGAACAATGAATCGCTGCCGCCGATTCGCAGCTCGCCGCTGTCCAGATTTTTAAGCGCTGCCATTTTTTCTTCTGCCCGTGATATGAAGTTCTGGGATTGCTCGATGTAGGAAAAAAGGATAGCTCCCTCTTGGGTCAAGGCAACCCCTTTGGAATTCCTGTAAAACAAGGCGATGCCAAAGCTGTCTTCCAGCTGTTTGATGGCGTGGCTGACGCTAGGTTGGGTAATGTATAAAACCTTGGCAGCCTGAGTCAAACTGCCTGTCTTCGCAGCCCAATAAAAAACCTTATACAATTCGTAATTGTTGATCATATATGCTGTCTATATCTCCTGTGAAATATATTAATTTCATTAATGGATAATATTTTATTATAGTGGAATTACGAATAAGAAACCAGAGCTGCGGATGATCAAGGGAGTTCGGTTGGAAGGAGTATGAACATGGAATCAACTACATTTGTTTTGTTTGGAGCGACAGGGGATTTAGCCAAAAGAAAAATTTACCCTGCTCTGTATAATTTGTTTGTCGATCACAAGCTGCCGCCATCATTCTCTTTGTTTGGTCTTGGAAGAAGAGAACTGTCTGACGAGTCGTTCCGGGCGCATGTCGAGCAATCTATCGCTATGTTCTCCAGACGTAAAGCGAATAATCCTGAATTGATGGAAAAATTCTTGCGTATATTCCGCTATAGTGTACTGAATATAGACCATATAGAAGATTATCAGAAGCTGCTGCGGTTGATCGAACAAAGGGAAGAAGAGCTTCGCCTTTCGCCGAACCGCATGTTCTATTTATCTGTCGGACCTGAATTTTTCGGAACGATCGCTGACAACATCGAGGAAAGCGGGCTTGGTTCCGCGAGTGGCTGGAAGCGTCTGGTGATCGAGAAGCCTTTCGGCCATGATTTGCAATCTGCCCGGGATTTGAATCAGAAGCTGAGCAAAGCTTTTGCGGAACACGAAATTTTCCGAATCGATCATTATCTCGGCAAGCCGATGGTGCAGAAGCTTGAGGCTCTGCTGCAGAGCAATCCTGTTCTTCGTGCAATATGGGCTAATGATTACATTGCCAACGTTCAGATTACGGCCAACGAAACAGTCGGTGTGGAAGAAAGAGCGGGGTATTACGATCATACAGGCGCGTTAAGAGACATGTTTCAAAACCATATGCTGCAATTGCTGATGATGCTGACGATGCACCTTCCGAACAAAAGCAATTCCGAGCTGGTGCGTTTCAAGAAGAAAATGGTGTTGGAAAACCTCGAGACGCTGCAAAAACAAGATGTTAGCGCCAACGTTATCCGCGGGCAGTACAAAGCAGGAACGATCGCTGGAAAATCAGTCATCGGCTATACTTCCGAACCCGGGATTGCTAGTTCATCCTTGAACGAAACGTTTATTGCGGCCAGAATGCAGATCGACGATTTCTTTTGGCGGGGAGTCCCTATTTATATCCGGACAGGCAAAAGAATGCAGGAGAAATCAACCCGGATCGTGATTGAGTTCAAAGAACCGTTTAAGAAGGTCTCGCAAGCCAGCGATGACGGTCAAGTGCCTAATCTTCTGGTCTTTGAAATTAGTCCGAACGAGCGCATTTCGCTGCAATTAAATACGAGGGATCCGCAGCATTCCGGGAAGTTCAAGCCCATGCAAATCGATTTCCATAACAGTCATGAAGATGTTCCCGAGGCTTACGAAAACTTAATTTACGATGCTTTTCAAGAAGATCCTACGTTTTTTGCCCATTGGGACGAAGTTGAATTGGCCTGGGCTTGGGTTCAACCCATCTTGGAGGCATTCCAAGAGAATTTGCTTCCGCTTCATTTGTATGCGGCGGGCACTAACGGACCGGCCGAGTCCGATGCTTTGTTGGCGGAGAACGGCCATCATTGGTGGTTCGATTCGAAGGCTCAACAAGAGATTGAAGTCAATGAAGAAGAACTTTATGCGCATCAGTTAAATAAATGAAGCTTCTGAGAGCGATAAGCTGGATTGGATGAATCTTTGAATCTTTGAATCTTTGAACAATCTAATCCAAACAAAACTTGTAGCCGAATCCGCGCACTGTCACCACATAACGCGGATTCCCCGGGTCTTCTTCAATCTTTTTACGAAGATTACGGATATGCACCATCACCGTACGTTCATCACTTTCCCGATCCCAACCCCAAATGCGGTCATATAGCTGCCCGACATTGAATACTTGGTTGGGGTTCTCGATGAAGAAAGTAAGGAGCTGCTTCTCCTTGGCATACATGGGGATGACAGCTCCATTTATCTTTACCTCGTATTTGCCCAAGTCCACTTCCAGACGCCCATGCCGCCACAGTTGGCCGTCTTTGCGCTTTCCCGCTTGGGAAGCAGCGAGTACGGAACGGCGGAGATGACCTGTGACCCGCGCCACCAGCATCTTCGGATTGAACGGCTTGACGACATAATCGTCTGCGCCGTTTTCCAAGCCGGCAATGATGTCATCGCTTTCCCGTTTGCAGGTCAGGAAAAGGATAATGGCATTGGAATTGGCGCGAATTCGCTGGCATAGTTCCATACCGTTCGCATCGGGAAGCATAATGTCGAGCACAAACAGATCGAATCGCTCCTTGGCAGCGAGCTCCATCGCTTGCTCGCCGTTTTCTGCGACGGATACCCGGTATCCTTCCTTGACCAAATATAGCCGGACTAACTCGCGAATATCTTCCTCGTCCTCGACCAACATAATATGTTCTCCCGCCATCCGTTACATCCTCTCTCCGCTGTCGCCGTACATTTCGCAGTATGCCGGAAGTTTGAAGAAAAACGCACTTCCTTGCCCTGGTTTGCTTTCCACACCAATCTTTCCCCCATGCGCCTCGATGATTTCTTTGGCGATGGCCAGACCTAACCCCGTTCCTGCGACGCGTCGCTCTCTCGAACCTTTGCCGCGATAGAACCGATCAAAAATGAAAGGCAGGTCCTCTTCCGCGATGCCCTCGCCGGTATCGGATACACGTAAAGTGATCGTACCTGATTCATGTTCGAAGAGCAGCTCTATCCGGATTGTTCCTCCTGCTGGCGTAAACTTTCTGGCGTTTGTAAGAAAATTGGAAACGACTTGCTCTATCCGAAGCGGATCGCCGGAAAAAATGACGGTTCCGTCATCGTGCTTTAAACTCTCCGCGGTTGACTGAAGGCCGCCCCACTCCAACTGCTGGTCATTCGAACGAAGCTCCGGCTCGTACTTTTCACAGATATGGCGAAAATAATCTTCCACGGGAAGCGGTTCAAAATGAAACGCCATCTGCCTGGCTTCCAGTTTGGACAATTCCATTAAATCGCCGATGATCCGGTCCAAATACACGGTTTTCTCATAGATCAAATGTAAATATTTCGGATTCCCCGGATCGATGACCCCGTCCTTCATGCCGGTTACATAACCTTGAATCGACGTAAGCGGTGTGCCTAGTTCATGCGAAATGCCGGACAACAGGTGGCGTCGGGACATTTCCAATTGCGAGAGTTCATGGTTCGCCTTTTGCAAGTTGGCGACAGACTGGTGCAGCTGCACGGTTCTTTCTTTGATTTTCTCTTCCAACGTTTCGTTGATCACCGCCAGTTCTCCGGACAGCTTCTCTACTTGCTGGAAAGAACGCGAAAATTTGCGCGACAAAACAAACGATTGTATGAACAGTGCTCCGATCAAGCCGAGCGGAAACGCATCTCCCGTTGAAACAGTATGGTTGTAGTACAAGGTGTCGTTAACGGCGGCGGATATAAACAATAAAAGAGCCACGCAATTGAATCCGGCAGCTTCTTTCCTTCTCAGCAGGGCCAGTATATATACGAAGCCGACGTAGGCGAAGATCAGCAGTATCCACAGCTGAAAAGCAAGCATCATACGGGTATATAAGCCGGCGGACGTGATGAGTACCACGAGTGCGCAGGAGACACTGACCCAGACGGCGATCTTGTATATGCTTCTGTTGATTTCACCGGGGTACTGGGAATTTACGAGCGCTGCGACCAGAGCAATTCCGAGTAAGACGCCGAGATACTCCAGCTTCGTCCCCCATTCCCAACTGATGCCCGGAAACAGACGAATCGCCAACGCTTCACCGACAAATAATGTCCGAATGGCAATGACCAAGCACAACGTGCCAAAAAACAAAGGTGACGTGTCCTTGCGTCTGAGTAAGAAAATCACAAGATGATAGAATCCCATGATCGCAAGACTGGCCGTCAACGCGGCTTCGACCGTAACTTTCTTGTCCCGTTCATAGCTGATCTGCTGCTCGTTCCCAAGCCGAATGCTTGACCATAAACCACCTTTGCGCTGTACGAAGTTGGAAACCTGAAGCACAAGTTCGATTTGCTCCTTATCTGGAGTAAATGTAACGATTTTGGCGTAATTCCGCGGAGTCATCGTGTCTCTGCTGTTTCCGACAGTACCGTTGGAAGCGGCATAATTTCCGTCGATCCAAAGTCGGTAAGCGGTAGCTATTCCCGAAATATACAAGGATTTATGTTTATGGATTTCGTCAGGGGGCAGTTTGATTTGTAGCCGGTATGTAGCGTATCCATCGTTGGAAAGCGGCTTGCCGCCAATCGTGTAGCTATGCCATTCATTTGGCACTTTCACGTATTCGGGATTAAAGCGGGAGGATGAATTGTCTATATCATTCGGTTCCAGGAGCTGGTTCCAATAAAATTCCCATTCACCCACTAATGGAAGGTCTCCATTCCGTTCCGTGCTCCAGCCTGTCGCATCCAGAACACCGCGGAGAGCCTGTGGGTCTTTGTTTGAAGCCAGAGCTTCCTTAGCCTGAAAAGCCGTACAAAAAAGCACTAGGAGAAGCATTACGCTATAAAGCGCAGACTTTCGCATCGGATCCTCCTCAAAGCGAGTGTCGAATCTTGTCAATTGATTATTATTGTATCATAGAACTTTGAACCAGTTATACTGGAAATTCAAATGTGCCGAATCCAATAATAATAATTTTTTTATTTTTTTAAACCAGTTTTAAACATGCAATGTTACTCTCCATACGGAAGTTTTTAATAATAATTATGGGAGTGTGTTTATGAAATTCAAGCTGCTGCGGATTTTGACATTGATACTCATGATCGTGTCATTATTTCCTGCCCCTGCCTCATTCGCTTCACCGGATCCTTCCCAGACGAATATTGCCGGCGTCTATCCGGTTAAAGTTGTTTCTTCAGGAAGCTTTGCAGTCGCCCTGGATGCCGACGGATCGGTGTGGACATGGGGGAAAAATACTTATGGCCAGTTGGGAACAGGCGATATCGCCGACCGCCAATATCCGGTTCAAGTTGCGATCGGCGGTTCTCCGAAAATGCAGGATATTGCCGCAGGTCCTACGTACACGCTGGCCCTGGACACCCAAGGCAATGTGTGGGAATGGGGAATGCTGCCGCCCAATCCTAACAATGTAGGGATTCCTGCTCCAACATTAGTGAATGGTCTGAGCAACATCCAACAGATTGCAGCGGGTCAAACGATGGCGATGGCATTAACCTCTGATGGGAAAGTGTTGACATGGGGCAGTAATTATTTTGGGGGAGAGCTGGGGCAAGGTAATCAATTCGCTAATCCATTGTCCACGAATCTTACTCCCTCGCCAGTAGTTATTGACGAGAACAACACCGTATTGACCGGTATTCAGCAAATCGCTAAAGGCAATCTGGCCTCTTATGCTCTCAAGGACGATGGAACCATCTACCAATGGGGGTTGATAGATAACAGGAACTTTACGACGTCTTCCGTGGCGACTGCTGTTAACGGCATTTCCGGAGCAACCGCAATCGTATCCAACTCGAATGCCCCTTTCGCTTATGCCGTAACAAGCAGCGGTGTCTTCGCCTGGGGGAGAAACAGCAACGGACAACTGGGCACAGGGGACATGATAGATGCCAATACCCCGGTGCAGGTGACATCTTTGACAGACAAAAGTTTGAAATCGTTAAGTGTCGGTACGAGTCATGTGCTCGCGTTAATGAACGATGGCTCTGTTTGGGGAATCGGCGCTAACTATCGTGGTCAACTAGGCGATCCTCAAATTTATTGGCAAGCGTCCGAGTTCAAGAAAATCACAACGGTATCCAACGTAAAAGCTGCTTTTGCAGGTTATGACAATTCCTTTTTCATTAATGGGGATGGTACTGTCGTTGCTAGTGGACTAAATTATGACTATAACACGCGCGTTAATGGATTGTTGGGCGTCGGTTACAATTTCGATATTGCAAATAGCCCCATACCGATGATTTCTTTTGCAGCATCGTACGATGCAGCGCCAAAAGCTTTGAGAAATGTTTCCGTTCAAGTAGTCAACAACGATCAATTAAAGTTTACGTATGATATTCCGGCTTTGTCGAATTTGGACAAGATCTATTTTGATGTATTTCAGATCGGCGGAAGCACCGCTAGCCTGAGCGATTCAACCCGTAGATACGACTCGTCCGGTGTTACAGGAGTAGCGCATACGCTGGATGGCCACTTGCCACCAGGAACATACAGTGTCAAAATCCATACCGGATATACAGGGAATGGTTCCGTATCGGATACCGTAACCTACGATAATAATGGCCAAGGGTATACGGTAAACCCGGGGTCCGTGACGTTAAGAGTACCGGTCAAGGAATGGAATGTGTCAACGGAGGCAAATCAATCAGTTTCAAACTCCGTATATGGTGCTGTATACAGTGCTCTTGTTTCTGGAATTACCGTTACGATTGTAGCTGATGATGATTTTCGCCATCAAATGACAGCGATCACCTCGACGGACGGGGTTGCGGTCTTCAATCATTTGTATCCCGGTCTTTATCGTGTAGGCATTACAAATGGCATGAACGGTGAGATGGAAGGAATGCTCGTTCAGGATCCGGTTTATGTATTCGGCAGCCAAGTTTCACATACGCTTCAGACGATTTCAAATACGCAGCCGACTAATTTCCTATACCGGCAAGATCGTAATACGCCGGCGGGAAAAATTGCCGGTTATGTGTCCTGGTATCCCTCATCTGCGTCATCATTGCAGCCAACGGAGTATCGCTTGTATTTTGAAGATGGTAGAGGGAATAAGGTCGGCGATATGATTTTGGATACGCCATTTGTTCCTGGCTGGACGAATTATGATCCTGATGTGCCAGAAACCGATATCCCAACAGGGGCAATAGGCATTCGTTTATACATTTTTGATGGTACATCCGAGCATATCACCCCAGATTTTGCTAGTCTTTGGAGTGATTCCATGCTGCCGCTGCATCCATCTATGCAAAGCACAGATTCTACCGGAAACAATTTAAACGGAATTATCAAGTGGAATGCAGCGTTAAATGAGACAGGCATACTTAATTATGTGCTCATGCCTGACTTTCAGACGATTGACGGCAATAACGAACGTAATGAAATTAGAATTGCGGAGATACCGGCAACTGGAGCTTCTGCATACTCCTATACTTTATCTGATTTCCTTCTCTTGGATAACTACAACTCCCCGTCAAATGCCAACCAATACATGATTGGAGTAGAAAATGCGATGGGACAATTGTTAGGATATTTGAATGCCAATTGGCAATATGTCCCTTATGCTTCAGCTGTTACGGTAACTCCTTATTCGCCTGACACAGGCGGCAACACAGGCGGTAACACCGGGGGCAACACCGGGGGTAACACCGGAGGCAACACGGGAGGCAACACCGGAGGCAACACGGGAGGCAACACCGGGGGCAACACGGGAGGCAACACAGGCGCCGATGCCAATGGGCATAAGTTTTCGCAAATAAACGTAGATACCAAAACGATTCTGGATGCGTTGGATCATTTGTCATCATCTAATAAAGATCAGGTGGACATACAACTACCATCGGACGAATGGGATGATTTCGAACTCGATTTTGAAGCGGAACTATTTCAAAAATTATTGAATAAAAATCCGGCAACGGTACTGGCCATCCAGTCCAAGTTTACAGCTTTTCATTTCCCTGTCAGCACTGTGCAAAAGTCAATTGAACAATTAAGGGTGCCATTAACTGATGCACATGTGAAGTTGCGTATAGCGAAGAAGAGTCTCGCAAATGATGAGCTTTTGCACCAACTTGGGGTATCGTCTGTTACGACACCAATCGAGTATAAGATGAACTTCATCGAAAAAAGCGGATCGAATCATGGCATGAATCAGTTTGACGCTTATACGAAACACTTGTTATATGTGCCAAGTACATTTAGCGAAACAACATTTAGTCATCTCGTTGGCGTGATGCTCGATCCATCAACCGGTAAATATCAGCCTGCACCAGCCGTATTCACGAAAGATTCGAAAGGAAATCTGCAAGCGCAGATCTATGGGAGAAATCATACTGTATATGCTGTTGTTCAAAATAGTAAAACATTCCGCGATGTTGAAAACAGCTATGCGCAAAATGCAATCGATACACTGGCTTCCAAATATGTGCTAAACGGATATGAAGATGGCAGCTTTAAGCCAACTAAAACGGTGACTCGCGCCGAGTTTACCACGATGCTTACGAGAGCGCTAGGCATCACTCCTGATGCAAGTGATAGTCAACCTCTTTTTAAAGACGTGAAGTCCGGAGATTGGTTCGCGCAATCCGTTGGGACTGCGGTGAGAGCACATTTGATCAATGGTTACTCCGATGGAACTTTTAAACCGAATGTTGAGATAAGTAGAATGGAAATGCTGCAAATGATCCACAATGCCATGTATGCGAGCGGAATGTGGAAGGAAACGGTATCCCCTGCGGAAATCGACAACATTCTCTCCCCGTATGCCGATCATGATAAAGTTCAAGACTGGGCGAAAGAAGCGATGGCTATGGCGATAAAAACAAGGATTACAAGCGGCGTGGCAGACAACGAACTGGCTCCCGCTATGCATGCAGACCGCGCTCAGAGCGCATCATTTTTGTATCGTATGTTAAAGAATTTAAACTTAATTAACTAGGTGAGCTAACTGGAAAAGCTCCCTCTAATTTAACCGAAGAAGCTTGTCAGACCCATTTAAAAGGAAAAACTCCCATTCATTGCGCCGATTTCATGAGAATTTTCATAATCCGGTCAAATTAATGGGAGTTTTTCCTTTAATATTCCCTGCGAGGTCCCCTTTGGAGCCATTTAGAGGGAGACTTTCCTGCTAAAGATGCCAAAGTAACGCCACCCACGATGAACAGGGAACCGAACAACTGTTGCGAGGTAACGAGCTGGCCGAGTATCACGTAGCCGACAATCATCGCGACAAAAGGTTCGAGGTTCGAGAACATCGCGGCCTTCGCCGCTCCAACCTTTTGCAGTTGGCTGTTCCAAATGAGGGTGACGATGCCGTGCATCAGAATAGCCGTGACAATTAACAAAACCCACGCCCAGGCTTCATGACTGATGTTCCAGCCTGTCCCGCCCGCCAGTACGACCGGCACCATCGTGCCGAACCCGATCAAGGTCGAATACAGCGTAGTGATGATGGGGGGCAGCCTGCGAGCCAGCAGACGCACTAAGACGATGGAGATGGCAAACGTAATCATCGTGACAAAAATCCAGAGGTGACCTACATGAAATTCAAGTCTGGCACCGTTATAAACGACGAGAAACACCCCTGTGATGGCCACAAGCGAGCCGGCTAGCATGGTTACCGTTAGAGCTTCTTTTAAAAATAGGGCCGCTAAAAGGGCTGTCGTAATAGGAGTCAGCGCGAGAATAAGCGCCGAGGTGGTCGGGTCGGCCGTTTGTAAGCCTTGGTAAAATGACCACTGGTTAATAAAGACGCCGATGACGCCAAGCAGGATAAGCAGCTTCCACTCTTGTTTACGAACGGAAACGAAGCGATGTCGAACCCGTGTATAGCCGAGCAGAAACAACGATATGAACAACAAGCGCGCCATGGCAAGAAATAAGGGGGAAAATTGTTTGGCCAGTATGTTTCCAAAAACAAAGTTGCTCCCCCAAACCGTAACGCAAAAGATTAATAACAAGTAGGATCGAAGCATAGAAGAAAATTCCTTTCAATGATTGCCCAGGTGCTTCTTAATAAATTTGCTGCCCCAATATATAATGACGAGCAGGCTTGACACTATCATGCTAACCCAGACGGCATCCAGGTTCCCTAATTTGTATCGACTCGTATAGCCCGCGATCAATCCGATCAGTGCGCATAGAGGAATGAAATTGTCCACTTTTCCTTTGCTAAAAACGATGAACAGGAGCGGGACAATGAGTGCTGCATAAATAATACCAAAGAAAAACAGCAGATCCAGAAGCGTAGGCGTGATGAAAAAGGTAAGCGCAAACGACAGAACGCCGATCGCTACCGCCAGCATGTATCCCATGCGCATTTTCTGCTTTTCACTCGCGTCCGGCTTTAAGATCGGATACACGTTGCCCGCAATGAGACTGATCATGGAGTGCAGCCCTGCGCCGAAGGCGGAGGTAACGGCACCGAATGAACAGAGGACAAACAACACCAGAAGGAAAATCGTATCAATCTTGCGGATCAGATCAAATAAGAGCGAATAAATGTTATGAAAACTGCCTGTAAATATAACGACCATGATCAGCGAAGAAAAAGCTAGCGGAACGGTTGCCCAGATGAGCCCGGATAGCAGGAAGGTGGGCACGATTTTTTTGCCTTCGAGCATGTACAGACGCTGCCACGTCGCTTGATCGACGAAAATTTGACCGAAGCCAATTAAGAGGCCTGTGCACATAAAAAACAATCCTTCATGATTGTTCAGCACGAGCAAATAAGGATGATACAGGCGAATGCCTTGATATACGTTCTCAACCCCTTTAGCGATGAAAAAATAAAGCGGGATGAGGATGGCTGCGGCAAACATCAGGATGACTTGAACGAAAGCCAAGCGCTGAATGAGGACAATCCCGCCAAAGCCGACATAGACGACGCATAACAAGAAGAAGCAAAGCATGCCGATCGAAATCGGGATACCGAATAAAATATTGACAAGCACGCCGGCAGCCATTCCCTGCATAAATAAACCTTCTATGCTGGTGATCAGCAGAATAGCAATCATCATCCAATAGCCGAGGCCGTGCAGCTTAAATTGAAAAAAATCCCCGATGGTCAAGCCGTCGCCATATTGTTGACGCACCCTTTTCCCAAACCAGCCAAAAGCCATGAGCGCGATAGCTCCCATCAACGCATAGCCAATTCCGCCGAAGATGCCATATTTGACCAGCGCTTCGGGGGAAGCGAAGATGGTTATGCCCGTGACCCATCTGGCTAAGATCGTTATTACTCCCAGGCCGATGCCGATCTTGGCCGCTCCCTGCGCATATTCACGAAATGATTGGTAAAGCAACGTTATTTCTCCTTCTCGCGATATTCTTTAGGTGTTTGGCTTGTACTTTTACGGAAAATGGTGCAAAAGTAATGCTGGCTGTTAAAGCCGCTTTTCTCCGATACCGTAGAAATACTCCAATCCGGATGGGAAACGAGATATTTCTTGGAAATCTGAATGCGGTACTGCATCAAGTATTCGGAAAATGACACCCCAACCTCGTCATGAAAGCGGCGGCTTAAATAGGTCGGGTTAATATGCACCTCTGCGGCAAGGTCGGCGAGCGCGAGCTTTTCGGCAAATTTCTCATGGATAATGGTCAGCGCGTCATGAATCACATGAGAGTACTTGGACTGCGGCATCTTGTTGCGGTATTTGCTCAAGATATCGACCAGCTCGCTTTGAATGACCGGCTTCGTCATGTAGTCTACCACGCCGAGACGGATGGACTGTTTGGCATAATGGAAGTTTTGATAGGCGGTGACGATAATAAGCTCAATATCTTGGTTGTGCTGACGCAGCTCTTCGCCAAGCTCCAGTCCTGATTTGCCCGGTAAATTGATATCGAGAAAGGCAAGATGAATCTTTACCTTTTGGCTGATGGCGGTAGCCTGGCAGCTATCGGATGCTTTGTACAAGTTCCAAAAAGGAAAAAGCGGGTGAATCAGATATTCAAGCTGTTCCAGCTCAAGGGGCTCATCATCCACGAGCAATACATTCATTAGGGCACCTCTTTTAGTTAGGTTCTACGATGAAAGGCCATTTGACTTGCACCTTCGTGCCTGTCTCAGGGATTGATTCAATCTGCAAGCTAGCCTGATCGGCGAAGTAAAGATGCAGACGGCGTCTAATGTTGTCCAAGCCATGCCCGCTTTTCGCCTCCATAGCTTCTTCCGCCTGCTCCATCGTGCCATTATCGAAGACCAGGAGGTTTGCCGTCCCATGTTCGAGGAAAAAGCGGATATCCAGGCTCACGGCGCCGATTTTTCGTTCCAATCCGTGCTTAAATGCGTTTTCAACAATGGTTTGCAAAACAAAAGGCGGGATATAGGCTTCATGGATTTCTTCCTCGCACGTTAGTGTGACCGTAAGGCGAGTGCCGAAGCGAAGCTTTTGAATCTCGATGTAGTACTCTGTATAACGAATTTCCTCCCGAAGAGGAATCACGGGTTCTGTGGTTTTGTACTTAAACTTAAGGAATTGGGAGAAGACCTCAAGGGCTCTGACCAATTCCTCCGTACGCTCCAATCGCGCTAAGGTTAGAATGACGTTCAACGAATTGAATAAAAAGTGAGGCTGGATTTGCTGGTTTAACTGGTTGTAAAGCGATTGCTGGAGCTCTTTTTCCAGCTCGATCTTCTTCGCTTTGTTTTCCAAGAGATCAATGCGCTTCTCAAAAACAAACAAAAATAATAAAGTAATAGCTCCAATAATTGGAGCTAGAATAAACAATAAAATGAGTAAGGTAAAACCCTCAAAGCTAAGCATGAGATCCCTTCTGCACACGGTTTTAATAGTTGATATCTTTACTATTTTAAAGTATTCGTCCTGATAATGCGAATGAAAACAAGGAACTTCATGAATTTACCAGGTGGCAAGCCACTTGATGTCCTTCACCGGTAAAGCGCAGCTCAGGCTCTTTGGATCTGCACGCCTCGACGACAAACGGGCAGCGCGTATTAAATCGGCATCCCTGAGGCGGATTGATCGGAGAGGGAACATCGCCGGTCAGCAGGATGCGCTCTTTCTTTTCCTTGGCATTCGGTACAGGAATAGCGGAAAGGAGCGCTTTGGTATAAGGGTGCTGCGGGTTATCGAAAAGCGATTTTTTGTCCGCGATTTCTACGATTTTCCCCAGGTACATGACCATCACCCGATCGGAGATGTGCCGTACCACGCCTAGATCATGGGAGATAAATAAATAAGTGAGCTGATATTGGTGCTGCAGCTTCTTGAGCAGATTCAGCACCTGCGCTTGGATCGACACGTCCAGTGCGGACACGGCTTCATCGCAGACGATAAGCTTCGGCTCCACAGCGAGTGCGCGTGCGATGCCGATACGCTGGCGCTGACCGCCGCTGAATTCATGCGGGTACCGGTCGATATGGTCGGGCCGCAATCCGACATTGTCCAGCAGTTCTTTGATGCGTTCTGTCCGCTTTTCCTTCGGAATGACAGCTTGAATGGCGAGTGCTTCGCCGAGAATTTGGCGGACGGTTTGCCTTGGATTCAGCGATGCAAAAGGATCCTGGAAAATGACCTGCATGTCCTTGCGCAGCTTTCTGAGCTCCCGCTTATTCAGGCCAAGAACATCCTGATTCTGAAAGCGGATATCTCCTCCGGTCGGTTCATCCAGACGCAAGAGGGCTCGTCCTGTCGTTGATTTGCCACAGCCGGATTCGCCTACAATGCTGAGCGTTTCTCCCTCATAAATGCTGAAGCTGATGTCGTCTACGGCTTTTACATGGTTCACGGTTCGCCCGAGGACGCCGCCTTTGATCGGAAAGTATTGTTTCAAATGGTTGATTTCAACTAAAACGTTCTTATCCTTGCCACGCTCCACAGGTATTGTCATTGGATGGAACCCCCCGCTTTCATATGCGCATCAAGCTCTGCGTTCCACTCCGGTGTATATATCCAGCAGCGAACCTGGCTGCCGTTTCCGACGTCGGTTAGCTCCGGGATAGTTGTCTGGCAGAGTTCTCTTGCATGAGGACAACGGGGAGCAAAACGGCATCCCGCAGGCATGTTATACGGACTTGGGACACTTCCTTTGATCGCTTGCAGCTCTTCTTGGTCTTGGTCCGTGCGAGGAAGAGAGTTAAGCAATCCTATTGTATAGGGATGTTTCGGATTGGCAAATAGCTCGCCGGCATCGGTGTATTCCACGATCTTGCCGGCATACATCACAGCTACGCGATCGCACGTTTCGGAAACGACTCCCAGATCGTGGGTGATCATAATGATGCTCATGCCCATCTGCTTCTGCAGCAGCTTCATCAAATCCAGGATTTGCGCTTGAATCGTTACATCAAGAGCGGTTGTCGGCTCGTCGGCAATCAGAATCTCCGGGTTGCAGGCCATCGCCATAGCAATCATCACCCGCTGCCGCATGCCTCCGCTAAGTTCGTACGGCTCTTGCTTGGCGCGTTTCTCCGGGGAGGGGATACCGACCAGACGCAGCATCTCGACTGCTTTCTCCCAGGCTTCCTTTCTCCCGAGCTTTTGGTGATGGCGAAACACTTCCGCGATTTGTTCCCCAACCGAGTAGACGGGATTTAAAGAAGTCATAGGTTCTTGGAAAATCATCGAGATTTCGTTCCCCCGAATGGCACCCATTTCTTTATCCGTTTTCTTCAATAAGTCTTGCCCTTTGAACAAGATTTCCCCGTTAAGGATTCGTCCGGGAGGACTTGCGATCAGCCTGAGGATGGAAAGCGATGTAATGCTTTTACCGCAGCCCGACTCGCCTACTAGACCGAGCGTTTCCCCTTTATGCAGCGTAAAATCAATCCCGTCAACAGCTCTGCTTACGCCTTCGTCGGTAAAGAAGTGTGTTTGAAGATTGCTTACTTCCAAAACCTTTTCTTGTTGTTTAAGCATCTCGTTCCCTCCTTTTAATCCAATTCGATCCGTTTGTTGAAGTTGCGATACAGGACGTCGACCGCAAGGTTAACCATGACGAAAATGATGGAGGCGACCAGTACGCCACCCTGTACCATAGGCAAGTCACGCATGCGGATGGCATCTACAATCAGCCGTCCGAGTCCGTTAATGGCAAATACGGATTCTACTAAGACCGTACCGCCGAGCAGTACGCCGAACTGTAAGCCCACCACGGTAATGACCGGAATCAGTGCATTCTTGAGGGCATGTTTATAAATAATAATGCGTAATTTCAAGCCTTTCGCTTTGGCTGTTCGAATATAATCTTGGCGAATGACATCCAGCATCGTGGAGCGCGTCATCCGGGCGACAATGGCGGCACCTGAAGCTCCTAATGTGATGGCCGGGAGCACGACATGTTTCCATGTTCCCCAGCCTGCGACAGGAAAGAGGTGCATTTTCACGGAGAAAAAGTAAATAAGGGAGAGCCCGAGACAGAAGCTGGGCAAGGATACACCGAGCAAAGCGATGATCATGATGGTGATATCAGATGCCGTATATTGCTTCGTAGCGGAGATGATGCCGGCGAGCATGCCGAAAACAATGGTGATGAAGATACTGGCCACAGCAAGCTCGATCGTGATCGGCAAGCGAATCATGATTTCGTTAAAAACAGGCAGATTGGAGCGAAGCGATACCCCAAAGTCTCCCCGCACCACGTCGATGACGTACTGGAAATATTGAACAAGCAAGGGCTGGTCTAGCCCCAATTGATGCCGGATGCGTTCAACCGTTTCTACGGAAGCACCTTCTCCTGCAAGCAGTACCGCCGGATCGCCCGGCACGAGCTGCATAATCAGGAATACGACGAGAATGACGCCTAGCAGTACCGGGATCATCTGGAGCAGCCGGCGAATGATGTATACGAACATGGATATCCCCCTTTTAAGAAAAATGGCTTCGAAAGCATATGCTTAATGTTTCATTCTTGGATCCAATGCGTCTCTGAGCCCGTCTCCAAATACGTTAAATCCGATCACTAATGTCGAGATGGCAAGTCCCGGAAACAAAGCCAGATAAGGTACAGTGAATAAAAAGTCGCGTCCGTTGCTCAGCATGGCCCCCCACTCAGGCAAAGGCGGTTGAGCGCCGAGTCCTAAGAAGGACAATCCTGCGGCAGAGAGGATGGCCGTTGCGAGCCTTAGTGTGGCTTGTACGATAATCGGTGACAGAATGTTCGGAAAAATGTGTACGAATATAATCCGCAGATCGCTGGCTCCCAAAGAGCGAATCGCGTCGATGTATTCCAGCTTTTTAACCGATAAGGTCGAACCTCGGACGATCCGGGCGAACATCGGAACGGAAAATACGCCAATGGCAATCATTACGTTGATCAGACTGGGACCGAGGGCGCTTACGATGGCGAGAGCGAGCAATATGCCCGGAAAAGCAAGCAAAACGTCGATCACACGCATGATGACGGTATCCACCCATTTTCCGTAATAGCCGGCAAACAAGCCGAGAATGATTCCGAAGAAAGCTCCGATAAACACGGCGACAAATCCTACGGAAAGCGAGAGGCGTGTCCCGATGATCAACCGGCTTAACACGTCGCGACCCTTATCGTCCGTTCCCATCCAATGTTGGGCTGAGGGAGGTTTTAGTTTGTTCGCTAATTCAATATGGTAAGGATCGTGTGGCGCCAGAAGCGGAGCAAAGATTGCGACAAGGATGTAGAAAAGAATAACGTACCCGCCCACCATCGCTAATTTATTTCTCCGCAGCTTTAAGTAAAATGTTCTCCACTTGCCTGGACGAGCGGAGACAGCTTGTCTTGGTAGCGCTTGCTTTTGTTCGGCATAATCAACATTCATCTAGCAAACCTCCTTTGTTAAGTTAAAGTTATCAGAAAAAAGGGCGAAGTAAATAAGCTTTGGGCAACTCGTAAAGATACCTTAAATAGAAGTAAAGATTGTGAAAATAAAACACAGAATATTCTTTATAATTGAGGGAGTACAAGCAAATTACAGCAAATTTTTGGAAGAGGAAGGGTGAGCAATTCGTGAGTTCATCTCATTGGTTAACCAATGTTCGTTTGGAGAGCGGCTATTTATATGACAATGGCGCGATCTCCGGAACAGAGACGGAAACCTGTCATTTACGTATGGAGGGCGGTATCATCCGTGAAATCGTTTCTGCGGATACGCCGTTAGCAACGGATCTTCCGAAGCAAGACGGAAAGAACCTGCTTTTGCTGCCATCATTTATTGAGAAACATGTTCATCTGGATAAGACGTTGATGGGGGAAACATGGCGTGCAGTCATCCCCGTTGCCAATCTCGTAGAACGCTGCGAACTGGAAAAGCGGATACTCCCTACACTGCCGACTTCGACTAAGGAGAGAGCCGAAAACTTGCTGGCTGTGCTGCTTGCGGCAGGCTCGACGGAGGTGCGGACGCACGTGGATATTTATCCGGAGGCAGGACTGCGCAACTTGGAAGCCGTGCAGCAGGCTCTGGACCAATATGAGGGGAAGCTCACTTACGAAATCGTAGCTTTTCCGCAGCATGGATTGCTTCGATCCAAGTCCAAGGAACTGGTTCGAGCAGCCCTTCGCGAAGGCGCTACGCTGATCGGCGGCGTCGATCCCGCAACGGTGGACGGGGATATCGAGGCCTCTTTGCAGCAGATGATGGAGCTGGCCGTTGAGGCTAATGCGGGCGTCGATTTACATCTGCATGATGGGGATTATTTGGGCACTTTTACTATGAGACGCTTGGCAGCGCTTACGATGGAAGCGGGCTTGCAAGGAAGAGTGGCGATCAGCCACGCGTTCGGGCTGGGCGAAGTGCCTGCCGGTGAGGCGGCAGAGTTGTCCGCCATTTTAGCCGAGGCAGGCATTACGATCATTACAAGCGCGCCCCACAGCAGAACGCTGCCGCCGGTTCCGCTTCTCCATGAGAAAGGCGTGGCTGTTGCTGCGGGCTGCGATAATATCTTCGATACTTGGCAGCCATTCGGCAGCGGGGACATCCTGGAACGAGCAGGCCGCTTAGCGGAACGCTTCCGCTGGATTGACGAGTATTCCTTGTCGCAAGCGCTTGGTTTCATTACGGGAGGCAAGACAACGCTGGATAGAGATGGCAACCGCGTGTGGCCAAAGGTTGGAGATGAAGCGAGCATGGTGCTTGTAGATGCGAGCTCATCTGCGGAGGCTGTCGCGAGAAGAGCTGAACGCAAGGCTGTCTTCTACCGGGGGACATTGGTGGCAGGAGGACTTCAGCGATGATCGATTTATTGCTTGTTCATGGAGTCGTGATCACCATGGATCAAGAACGGCGCATCCTCGAGAACGGAGCTGTTGCGATCCATGAGGGGAGAATTCTCGAGGTTGGCCACACTGAGCAATTGTTAGAGAAATATGAGGCGAAGAAAACGATAGATTGCAATCATCACTGTGTATTGCCCGGACTGATCGATGTCCATGGCCACGGCGGTCACTCCATGTTCAAGACGATCGCGATGGACAACATCAGTTTCTGGATGCCGATCATGACGCATACGTATAAGCATTTTGTAACGGATGAGTTTTGGTACTACGAAGGTAAGCTTAATGCGCTCGAACGATTAAAAGCAGGGATCACGACAGGAGCCTGTGTGCTTGGCTCCATGCCTCGATCCGACGATCCTATCTTTGCCCTGAATCATGCCAAAGCTTACTCCGAAGTCGGCATACGGGAAATCGTCTGCACGGGTCCTTGCAATCCGCCATGGCCGCATTCGTTCAGCCGCTGGGTGGATGGGAAACGTGTAACGAGAGAAGTGACGTACGAAGAGGTGCTGAAGGGGGCCGAGTCGGTGATTGAAGCGCTCCATCATGCGCATGACGATCACATCCGTGCTTTTATCACGCCTTTTGTTATCGTGACTTCCGTAAATCCTTCAGCCCCGACTCCGCCGGACCAATTGTACGGCTTAACCGATCATGATCGTTATCAAGCGAAAAAAATTCGCGAGATCGCCCGAAAATACAAGACGCGGATTCACTCCGATGCTTTCGGAGGCATGATTCATCTGGCGATTCAAGATAAAGAAAACGCACTGCTTGGTCCAGATGTGCATCTGCAGCATTGCCGTGGCATTTCGTTTGATGAAGCGCGAATTTTGGCGGAAACAGGCACCAATGTGAGCTCTGCTCCAGGTTTCGGACAAGTGAATGCGCGAACGCCAATCACGGAGCTGATAGAAATGGGCGCAACGGTGGCGATTTCCACGGACGGAACCTCCCCTGCAGCCAGCTTTGACATGTTTCAAGCGATGCGCAAAACGCAGATGCTCCATCAGGCGGCGCTCAAAGACTACTATTACTTGCCGGCCGGGAAGTTGCTGGAGATGGTCACGATCGATGCGGCGCGCTGTGTAGGTTGGGATGATGAGCTGGGCTCGTTGGAAGCAGGCAAAAAAGCGGATGTGATTACAGTGAACATGCGCCAGCCTCATTTGACGCCTGAATATATGTATGTGCATCGTTTGGTCCATCAAGCGGTGGCTAGCGATGTAGACAACGTTATCGTGAATGGGAAAATCGTGATGGAAGACCGCAAAGTGCTCACAGTCGATGAGTTGACGGCGCTCGATGAAGCGAATGAAGAAGCGAAACGGACGATTGAGCGTGCCGGACTGCAGAAGTATATGGAACCGACCAAATATTTCTGGGGTCATGCCAGGGCATATGTGGATGAGAAACGTTATGATCCTGAGTTGCTGTAAGAGATTGCAAATTTGGCAGGGAGAAAGGGTGTAACCAACATGAGTATGACAAGTGCTTATTGGCTAACGAACGTCAGTTTGGAGAGTGGCTACCGCTATGAGGATGGAAGAATCGCTGGAACGGAGACGGAAATCTGTCATCTCCTCATTGAGGAGGGGAAGATTGCACAAATCGTCTCTGCGGGCACAGCCTTAGACAGCGATTTGCCTCAGCAAGATGCTAAGAACCTGCTGCTGCTTCCGGCGTTTCGCGATATGCATATTCATATCGATAAAACGTATTACGGAGGGCCATGGAAAGCTTGTTCGCCGCCGGTGAATATTTTTACTCGCTTAAAAGAAGAAGAGACGCTGCTGACTCAGCTGCTGCCGACAGCCAGAGAGCGGGCGGAAGCGATGCTTGGGCTGCTGCAGAAGAACGGCACGACCCATGTCCGAAGCCATTGCAACATTGATCCATATATCGGCTTGAAAAATCTTGAAGCGACCCTGCAAGCTTTTGAAACTTATGCAGGCAATCTGTCCGGCGAAATCGTAGCGTTTCCGCAGCACGGTCTGCTGCGCAGCAACGTCGTGGAAATGGCCCGCGAGGCGCTGCGCATGGGAGCGACGTCCATGGGGGGCGTAGATCCGGCCACGGTCGATCTTAACATCGAGAAATCGCTCCATACGATTATGGAGCTGGCTGTAGAGGCTGATGCTGACGTTGATGTCCACATTCACGATCCCGGTCATTTAGGCATATTCACCTTCAAAAGGCTTGCCGCACTAACCGAGGAAGCGGGTTGGCAGGGGCGCGTAACCGTCAGTCATGCCCTCGGTCTGGCCGACGTCCCCGTCGAGCTGCAAAGCGAGGTGGCTGACATGTTTGCTCAGCTCGGCATCGCGATCACCTCTACGGTGCCTATTAACCGAGCGACGATTCCGATTCCGCTCCTGAAGCTTAAGGGCGTCTCCGTGTCGCTGGGCGACGACAGCATCACTGATCACTGGTCCCCATTCGGCCAAGGGGACAGCTTGGAACGAGTCGGACGTCTGGCGGAGCGGTTCCGCTGGAGTGACGAGCGCTCGCTTGCGGAAGCGCTCGGCTTTATTACGGGCGGCAAGCTTCCGCTTTCGGCGGAAGGCGTCCGCGTCTGGCCGGCCGTCGGCGATGAAGCAAACGCGGTGCTTGTTCATGCGGGCTGCTCGGCGGAAGCGGTAGCGCGAAGAGCCGAGCGTCAAGCGGTGCTGTATCGCGGGAACATCGTTTCCGGTTCGTTGTAGTAACCAAAGGCATAGCTTAACTTCCATTCGGGAGGGGGCTGTGCCTTTTTTGCCGATTTGCGCATAGCAGCCTGCTTTCAGTTTGCGGGCTTCCCAATTTCATGATCATATTTGTCATCCTAGTAAGGAATATCCCCGAAAATATCAATGAAAAGAGTGATCTCTCTAGTGTAGGATAAGATTAAAGTCATTTCCAAATATAGGTTTCTATGAGAAACGTTGGGAGGTGATTAAAATGTAATACATAAAACTCGTGTTTAAATTCCACAGGCCGCAAGTTAAGAAATTACATTAAAAGAGGAGTGTGTTTTCATGAGACAATCTCTAATTAGGTACGGAATGATAGCGGTGTTGGTATTTGTGTTAGTTGTATCTACATCGTCATTCGCAGCACCTTCGACGTCGTACGCATTCGGAAACCCAATTGCTATTAGACTTATTAATGAAAACAGCTTAAAGGCGCTGTCCGTCAGCGGAGGGGATAAACAAGCGGACGGTGCGCTTATTCAACAATTCACGAATGTAGAAGCAGCTTATCAAAAATGGTATCTCGATTATTTAGGGAACGGATATTGTCATATCAGAAACGTAGGCAGCGGAGATTTATTGGATGTAAGCGGAGCATCTTCATCGGATGGGGCCAATGTTATTCAATGGCCAAACAATTACGGGTGGAATCAAGAATGGGAAATTATCCAGACAGGCGAAAAAGACCTCGTGAAAATTAAGAACCGAGGCAGCGGCAAGTTATTGGATATGTCGGGACAATCGACATCCGATGGCGGGCAGGCCATTCAATGGTATGATAATGGCGGCCACAATCAGCACTGGTATTTAATATCATAACGAATAATGGACCGAATACAAGAAATGGCGATGCAGGGAGATCATCCTGAGCACCGCCATTTTTTATGTATTTTTTTATGTATGCCATGAAAAGATGTAAAGATTATATAAATACAAGTAAAGATTATGAAATTAAATAATCTGAAAATTATTTATTATCTAAATAAGAAGATCACTTATTCGTAAAGGGGATTTACTATGAAAAAGAATTTTATTCTCGGCGGAGTTCTCGCAATGTCTCTTGTAGGGATGACCGTGTTGGCCGGATGCTCTTCCTCACCGGATTCGATAGCAGATAATGGGAAAGCTGCGGAAGCTTCCAAAGCAGGCGGAACGCTCACCATCGCAAGAAAGGCGGATGCGAACAATCTGGATCCACAATTTATAACCAACATTCCTTCCGCCAATTACATCTTTGGCAAGGTTTACGAAGGTTTGCTCATGACGGATAAGAATATGGAGTACAAGCCTGCTCTAGCAGAAGCATGGAAACAGGTAGATGACTTAACTTGGGAGTTCAAGCTGCGCAAGGGCGTGACCTTCCACGACGGAACGCCGTTCACGGCCGAAGCGGTCCAGAAGACGATGGAGCGTGCGCTCGATCCAAAAGTAAATTCGCCAAGAGCAAGCAATTTCTCCATGGTAAAACAAGTGAAGGCTGTGGATGACTATACGGTGCAATTCATTCTGGCTTATCCGTATGCTCCGATTCTGTCCATACTTGCCAGCAATGAAGGCAGCATCCTTAGCCCGAAAGCGATTGCGGAAAAAGGTGACAAGCTGTCGAAAAATCCGATTGGAACGGGGCCGTTCAAATTCCAGTCCTGGACGCCAGGACAAGAGATGGTCTTTGTCAAAAATGACAGCTACTGGGGAGAGATCCCGAAGGTCGATAAGGTTGTTTATAAAGTAGTACCTGAAGATACTACGCGGATCGCTATGGTGGAATCGGGTGAGGTTCAGATCAGCGATCAGTTGCCTGTAACCGAATTGAACCGTGTGCAAAATTCAACGTCCATGACGCTGGCTCGCACCGAAGGGCTCGGGGTCGAATACATTGGGTTTAATGTGAAGAAGAAACCGTTCGATGATGCGCGCGTTCGTCAGGCATTCTCCTATGCCATTGAAAAGGACTCTATTATCAAAGGTGTCTATAACGGCGTGGGCAGCAAAGCGATCTCAGCTCTTTCTCCTAAGATGATAGGTTTTAATCCGAAATTGGGCGAGTACGATTACAACATCAATAAAGCGAAGGAACTGCTTGCCGAGGCTGGCTTCCCGAATGGGTTTAAAACGTCGATTGTGACAGATGACAGAAAAGAACGCATCAATCTGGCGGAAGTGATTCAATCTCAGTTGAAAGGGATTGGCATCGATCTCGAAATTAAGGTGATGGAATACGGAGCCTATCTGGATGTTACCGGTAAAGGCGAACACAGCATGTTTATCGGCGGTTGGGGGAACGCGACCGGCGATGCGGACTATAATCAGTACAATGTGTTCCACAGCTCTTCTCACGGCAGCAAAGGCAACCTGGCTTTCTATACGAATCCGGAAGTGGACCAACTGATCGAGGATGGCCGCCGCGAAAAAGATGTAGAGAAGCGTAAAGCCATTTACGCTAAAGCGCAAGAAATCGAAATGAAAGATAGCCCGTTGATTCCGATTCGTACGATTGATCATGTGGCCGTAACGTCTAAGAATGTAAAAGGATTCTCGCTGAATCCAATTGGTTATCTGATGCTCAACGATGTTACTGTAAAATAAAAGCGGAGAGACTTTGGTGGGGTTAATGGAAACACAAAATCGCCGGTTCTACGGCAGCTTAAGCACATTTCAATGGTTTATTTTCCTGCTGGCCAATTCTCTTGCATTACCGATCGTGATCGGCGGCATCTTTCACTTGTCGATCGAGGAAATATCGGCGTTGATGCAGCGAACATTCTTGGTCGTCGGCTTGAGCTCTTTCATCCAAGGATGGTTAGGGCATCGGTACCCGATTGCGGATGGCCCCGCAGGTTCATGGGTCAGTGTGTTTGTCATTTTAGCTGACGTAGCTGTCAGACAGGGGCAAAGCTTGAAGGGAACGCTGCAAATTTTGGAGGGCGGATTCATTATTGCAGGTCTGCTTCTCCTTATTCTCGGCTTGAGTGGGTATTTCTATCGCTTGCTCTTCCTGTTCACCCCTCTGGTTACCGGTTCCTTTCTTCTGATCTTAGCGCTTCAACTTAGCGGTGTTTTCATGAAAGGGATGATGGCTTTACACGGGGAAGCCTCCCTGCCCGATTATGGAACCGCAGCGATATCGTTTGGCGTCTTTATCCTCGTCATCCTGCTATCTGTCAGAGGCAAAGGGTGGATCAAAAACTATGCGGTGTTGATCGGAATCTTATCCGGGTGGCTGTTGTATGCATTGTTGGGCAAAAGCTCAGGTATGCATAGCGCGAACGGATCTTGGGTCAAACTGCCGGAAATATTTGCTTGGGGCATTCCGCAATTTAATGCAGGCATTGTGATCACAGCTATTCTGTTTACGTTTATTATAGTCTCCAATACGATTGCTGCAGTTTCGGCTGTCAGCCAAGTGGTGCCGGAAACTCCGGGGACATTGAAAGAAACGCTGAACCGCGGCGGGATAGTCGGAGGAATTTCTCATATGCTATGTGCTTTCTTTTCAACGATCGGTGTCGTTCCGCTGCCGGTTTCCGCGGGTTTTATCCGACTGACCGAACAGACCCGGGTTCGTCCGTTCCTTGTGGCTTGTCTGGCTTTATCGGGTATTTCCTTAGTTCCAGTACTCGTGAACTTTCTGGCGCTGCTGCCAGGCCCAATCGCCACGGGAGCCCTGCTGGCATCCTTTGTCCAAATGATCGGAATCGCTTTTCAGTCGATTCTGAGGGAAACACTGGATCAACGCCGACTGACGATCTTGGGCATCACACTGCTGATTAGTATTGGACTTATGTTTCTACCCTCGAACATCTTCCAGGGACTTCCGTCTATTTTGCAATATATATTCAGTAATGGACTGCTTGTAGGCACGATGATCGTGATTCTGCTTGAACAGCTTTGGAAAACCGAAAAATGAGGGAATAAATTGCCGTTATCTTGGTCTAAAAGCCGGAGATGCGGCAATTTTTTTTGTATATTTTATTCTGCTTAAGTTATCGGTAGTTTGAAATTAGGACATATGTCCTTTACCGCTGCTTGAACTTGCCGTTAAATTAAAATGAGCATTGAAGACGAAGGGAGGAATATAGGAGAATGAAAGGGGTCATCTATGCTTGTTTGGGCGGCGCTTTCCTGACTTTACAGGGGGCGGCTAATGCGACTATCGGTGAAAGTATCGGAACCTGGCAGGCAGCGGCGCTTACTCAGGGGACTGGATTCGTTGCAGCACTATTACTCGTTTGGCTAGTAAGGGATAAGTCATGGAAGAATTTTAAGCGGGTGAAGCCGGCATACCTGTTCGGCGGGGCTTTTGCAGCTTTTATCCTGTTTAGCAATATAACGGCGTTTCACTTAAATGGTGCCGCGTTAACCGTATCGGCCGTTCTGATTTCTCAAATCACAGTAACCTTAATATTGGAGAAGATCGGTTGGTTCGGCTCCGTTCCACTTCGCTTGAGAACATCACAATGGGTCGGAGTCGGGTTAATGGTTATTGGTATTTTATTTTTAACACAATAAAGAATAGAATGCCTGGTAAGGGAGGGCGATGGCTATGAAAGAGATCAAGGACACGAATCGGATCAAACAATATCTCCGTCAATATGACTTGGAACATGTTTTGCCTGAGGGGTTGCGGCAGCATCTGGCTCTATACCGTTTTGAATCGGATGAGGCGCTTTGTCTCCAGGGTGAAGAACCTCAATATATTCATTTTATTGTGCAAGGAAAGGTAAAAGTATATACAACCTCAACGGAAGGAAAAACTTTACTCGTTAATTTTACTACCCCGTTGGGCGTAATTGGGGAAATCGAATGTTTGAGACGGAAGGAAAACCTTAATACCGTAACCGCGGTGTCCCCTGTAGAGACGATAGGCTTTCATAAACGTTGGTTAAGCCAATATGAAGGTGAAGTATCGTTTCTGCGATTTTTGCTTGATATGGTGACCGACAAGTTCTATCTGAAATCGATCTCGCTTAGTTTTAACCTTCTCTATCCGGTAGAAGTCAGGACCGCCAGTTATCTTTTGTCTATTTCAACGGAGGACGAGAATGGGGCCTTTTCAGGTGTAAGCATGACGAGTTTGAAAGATACAGCGAACCTCATAGGGACGAGTTACAGACATTTGAACCGGGTTCTTCAGGGATTCAGCCAAGCAGGACTGGTTGAGCGGAGCAAAAAAACACTGATCGTGAAAGACCGGAAAGGGCTAACGGATGTAGCCGGCAGAAATATTTACGAGAATGGGGAGAGGAAGTTATGATATGGGGCATTTTGATGGCCTTGGCGGCTGGCTCCTTAATAAGTGTTCAAACGATGTTCAACAGTAAAGTAAATGAAGCCGCTAGATCTCATGCTACGACGGCTCTTGTGCTCGGTATGGGATTCCTTGCTTCTATCTCTATGGGATTGATATTTGACGGCATTGGTTTTTTTGAGATGAAGCCTATGCAACCATGGTTTTGGTTTAGCGGTTTGCTGGGGATTGGCGTCGTGACATGCGTTGTCAACGGAGTGAAGCTGCTGGGGCCGAGCTATGCGATTTCGATCGTCATGGCCTCCCAGCTATTATGCGCATTATGGTGGGATTCCGCAGGCTGGTTCGGGCTGGATAAGGTCCCTTTTACGTTTCAAAAGGCGATAGGGGTGACTGTGTTAATCTGCGGTTTGATTTTATTTAAAGCAAAGCCAAAAGCTCCCGTGCAGGAGAAGGAAATCGTTACGAAGAGCGCAACCATTTCTGAATAATGTCGTCCAACATGTATATAGGGCTTGCTGAATAATCAAAAGATCCTTATTTCACAAGGGTTTTAGAGCATTTTTGTCGAATTCATCTGCAAAGA
>NZ_JBYTBS010000041.1:0-67523 GCF_058789495.1 Paenibacillus sp. FW126-R14
GGATGAATCCGCTCGACTTGCATGTATTAGGCACGCCGCCAGCGTTCGTCCTGAGCCAGGATCAAACTCTCCATAAAGTTACCCAAAAAAGTGACGTTAACCTCCGAAGAGAATTCCGATTACTTTTCCGGGGCCCATATTTTAAGCTGACTTGCTCATTTGACTTGCTAGCGAGATCTTTCAATCTCATTTATAGTCGATTACTCGACTGTGCTTACTCACTCGTTGTTCAGTTTTCAAAGATCAAGTTTTTCTTGTCCAACCCGCTCTATTTCGAAAGCCGGAAGACTAATATACCATACTGAGTTTTTGTTTGCAACTTATTTTTTAAGTTGTTTTATTAAGCATTTGTTGATGCATCTCAGCGGCAACTTTTATAAGATACCACAGACAACCCAGACTATGCAAGTACTTTCGACAAAAAATTTCGAGGCACCTTCCGATGCCCCGAAATATACCCATTATTCTCCTTGGCGTTCACGCATAAGCGGGAACAGCAGCACGTCGCGAATAGATGCCGCATTCGTCAATAGCATAACCAGACGGTCAACGCCTATTCCTAATCCACCTGTCGGCGGCATGCCGTATTCCAATGCACGGATGAAGTCTTCATCCATCTCATGAGCCTCATCATTGCCTTGCTCTTTCTCACGCAGTTGAGCTTCAAAACGCTCTCTTTGATCGATAGGATCGTTAAGCTCGGTGAATGCATTCGCATGCTCACGCGCAACGATGAAAAGCTCGAAGCGGTCTGTGAAACGCGGATCCTCCGGGTTCTTTTTGGCAAGCGGTGAAATTTCTAATGGGTGTCCGTAGATAAAGGTCGGCTGTATCAGCGTCTCCTCTACAAACGTCTCAAAGAATTGGTTCAAAATATGCCCAAAGGTCATATGCGGCTCGACAGGCACATTGTGCTCTTTGGCCAAACGATGCGCTTCCTCGTTCGTCATTTGAACACCAAAGTCTACGCCTTTAACTTCTTTAACCGCATCTACCATGGAGATACGTCTCCAACCTACAGCCAAATCAACGACATGATCGCCGTAAGGAATCGAAGTCGTGCCAAGCACCTCTTGAGCGATATGCGCAATAAGCTCCTCAGTCAGTTTCATGATGTCTTTGTAGTCAGCATACGCCTCATACAGCTCAATCATCGTAAACTCCGGATTATGGCGCGTAGAAATGCCTTCGTTCCGGTATACACGACCGATTTCGTAAACTTTCTCCAGACCGCCGACAATAAGGCGTTTCAAGTGAAGCTCAATCGCAATACGCATATGAAGCGGCATATCCAAAGCATTGTGATGTGTATTAAACGGACGCGCCGAAGCTCCGCCTGCAACGGAATGAAGAGTTGGCGTTTCCACCTCTAAATAGCCCAGGGAATCCAGGTAACGTCGCATGGACTGAATAATACGCGAACGCAAAATAAATGTCTTCTGAACGTCTTGATTCATGATCAAATCAACATAACGCTGGCGATAGCGCAATTCTACATCGCTAAGACCATGAAATTTGTCCGGAAGCGGCAACAGGGACTTAGTCAATATCTCGAGAGATTGGACTTTAATCGAAGTTTCTCCCGTTTTTGTTTTGAACACAACCCCTTGAACGCCAACCATGTCGCCAAGATCCAAGAGATCGAATGCTTTGTACTTGTTGGCATCCAGCGCATCTTCCCGCACGTAGATCTGAATTTTCCCGGTAATGTCCTGAATATGGGCGAAACTCGCTTTACCCATACCTCTTTTCTGCATAATGCGCCCGGCAATACTTACTTCGCGGTGCTCTTCATCCAGCTCTTCTTTGGTTTTATCTTGGCAAGCCGCCAAAATCTCTTGGGCCGTATGCGTTCTTACATATTTGCTGCCAAAGGGGTCTACGCCCAGACCGCGAAGCTCGTCCAATTTGTTACGGCGAATGACGAGCAATTCGTTCAATTCCACTTCCTGGCTCATGTTTTCATCTCCTACATATTTTAGTAAAGGGTGCTTAAACCGGAAAAAAGCTTCCGTAAGGAAGCTTTCCAGGACAATTTGCCAATGCTGCGCAAAGGTAAATTGCAACGGGGCTGCGGCTGCACGCTACTTTTTAATATCAACAATTTGATACTGAATGACGCCAGCAGGAACGTTAACGTCAACGGTTGCGCCCTTTTGCTTGCCAAGAATTGCTTTGCCCACCGGGCTTTCATTGGAAATCTTATTCTGCAGCGGATCGGACTCCGCAGTACCTACGATGTTGTACTCCACCAAATCGCCGAATTCCAAGTCCTTTAGTGTGACAATGGATCCAACACTTACGGTATTGATATCGACATCGTCGTTATTAATAATCCGCGCATTGCGCAGCATTTTTTCTAAAGTGATGATTCTGCCTTCAATAAAGGCTTGCTCGTTCTTCGCATCTTCGTACTCGGAATTCTCACTGATATCGCCATAACCGATGGCGACCTTGATTCTCTCCGCTACTTCGCGGCGCTTCACTGATTTCAGATGCTCAAGCTCATCCTCGAGCCTTCTCAAACCTTCTGGTGTAAGAATGACCTCTTTTTCAGCCATTACCAACTGATCTCCCGTCATGTGAAAGATTTTCATATCGTTGAATCGATGCTTCCTGCTAGGAGTTAGGTCTTTATAGAGCTGATTCAAGTAGTATGAATTCACAGTTATAAAAATAAGGAACTTGCTCGTTTGTCTTTCAATATATGCAGGAACACATTAATATTGACTGATTATATTGCAACCGTTTCAAAATGTCAATCTCAACCATAGTTGCATGATTTATTGCAGTACGGGAGATTCTTCTTCGCTGGATGAAGACGATTGCGCAGCAAGATGCTCAACGTATTCATTCAATGTCCGAACCATTTCGTCACGCTTCAACATCTCCATAATGGCATCCTTCACGCGAGCCGCTCCAGTTAAACCTTTGAGGTACCAAGCCATATGTTTGCGCATTTCTTTCACGGCAACATGCTCGCCTTTGAGCGCGATGAGCCGGTCCATGTGCAAGATCGCAATGCGGATTTTCTCTTCCGGCGTCGGTTCCGGCGGCAATTCGCCACCCGATAGGTATTGGACGGTACGGTAGAGCATCCATGGGTTGCCTAGTGCCCCGCGACCGATCATTACGCCATCGACACCTGTTTGGTCCAGCATGCGTTTGGCATCCTCGGGTGTTACTACATCTCCATTGCCAATTACGGGAATCGACAGAGCCTGCTTCACTTCCCGGATGATGTTCCAATCCGCCTTACCCGTGTAAAGCTGCTCACGCGTTCGTCCATGGACACTAACTGCGCTTCCGCCGCCTCGTTCGACAGCTTTCGCATTTTCGACAGCATAAATGTGCTCGGAATCCCAGCCAATTCGCATTTTTACGGTAACGGGCTTGCTGACAGCTTTAACGACCGTCTCAATCATTTGCTCGATTTTGTCGGGCTGCAGCAGCCAGCGCGCGCCAGCGTCGCATTTGGTGATTTTGGGCACGGGACAACCCATATTAATATCAATAATATCTGCATTGGTATGCTGATCCACGATTTTGGCCGCTTGCACGAGCGTTTCCGTGTCTCCGCCGAAGATTTGCAAGCTCAGCGGCTTTTCGCGGTCGTCCACATACAGCATCTCCATCGAACGGGCGTTCCCGTGAACGATCGCTTTGTCACTAACCATCTCCGCACAGACCAAGCCTGTGCCAAACTCTTTGGCAATCAGACGAAATGCAGGATTACAAACGCCCGCCATCGGGGCGAGCACAACTTTATTGGGAGCTTCGACATTACCTATTTTCAGCACCGAAGATTCCACCTCTCTCATCTCGCAACCACGGCAACTAACTCGTCCGGCTCTATATCGAGGACTTGCGAGATTTTTTGAATAATTTTCGTATCCGGCTTACGTGTTCCTCTTTCAATTGCGCCCAAAATGGCGATCGAAACGCCGAGCAAATCGGCCAACTCATTCTGGGTGTACCCTTTTAACTTACGAAAAGCGCGTATGCGCTGTGCTACTGTGCTTTTTTCCATAACACGACGCCTTCCTTTCCTTCCAGTTTCTCCAACTGTGCGGAGATGAATTCAAATGCAGCATCTTGCCGCTCGTAGAGAACCTCTGACAGAGGGACTAATACAAAAGCCCGCTCATGCATCCGCGGATGCGGAATGATCAAGTCGGGAGTCGTAAGCCGTTCGTCGCCGTACAGAAGTAAATCCAAGTCGATCGTTCTCGGACCCCAGCGCACATCGCGCTTTCTTCCCAGTCGATTCTCGATGGCCAGCAATGTGAATAGCAGATCTTCCGCAGGTACAACCGTTTGAATCTGAACGACCATATTAAGAAAAGCAGACTGGTCCACATAGCCGACCGGTTGGGTTTCGTAAATACTGGATAAACCAGTCACGACAATACCCGTTTCCCCATTCAGCTCTGTGATCGCATCCTGCAAAAATTGTTCACGATCCTCTATATTAGACCCTAATGCGACATAAGCCGCAATGCTTCGTGCTCGTTCTTCGGCTGTCATGACGTTGCCCGCTTTCGGTTAATCTCTACTGTAACGCCGTCAAAAATAACGGCAAAGGGCGGATGCGGCTTAATGACGCGAACCGTCACTTCATTGATACTAGTATAAGTATGCAGCAGCTCGGATGCAATGTTTTCCGCTAAAGCTTCAATTAATTTGAAGGTGCGCCCTTCGACAATTTCTTTCACTTTGAAAAAAACTTCCCCATAATTCACGGTATCATCGAGCTGATCCGACAGACCCTGCTTGTGAAGCGGAAGCATGAGCTCCACATCCACATAAAAGCGCTGACCGAGCTTATTCTCCTCCGGGAAAACGCCATGATTGCCAAAAAACTGCATACGGGACAGTGTGATTTTGTCCATTTGTTGTGACCTCCTTCATTTAAGAGCGAAGTATAGCATCCGTCATAACGGCAGCCCGCTTCGTCGCTAGTACGTCATGTACGCGAACGATACCGCAACCCTGCGCAATCCCCAGCACGACTGTTGAGATTGAACCTTCCAGCCGTTCTGCCGGCGGCAGATTCAGCGTCATTCCGATGACGCTTTTGCGAGATGTGCCGAGAAGTACCGGGTAGCCGAGATCCACGACCGGACGCAGCTGGTTCATGAGCTGTAAGTTTTGTTCGTAGGACTTGGCGAAGCCGATGCCGGGGTCCAAAATAATCCGCTCGTCGCGAACGCCCGCTTCTCGAGCTTGTTTCACATACTGCTGAAGATCGCTCAGCACCTCAGGAAGAAAATCGTTATATTCCGTATTCAAGCGGTTATGGGTAATAATGAACGGACAATCATAGCTCGCCGCCACTCCGGCCATCCGAGCATCAGCCTGTCCCCCCCATACGTCGTTGATGATGTGTGCGCCCGCCGCCAAAGCTTGCTTAGCGACTTCAGCTTTGTATGTATCTATAGATATAGGAACGTTAATTTCACGGCTTAGCGCTTCAATAACGGGAATGACGCGGTGAAGCTCTTCCTCTTCGCTCACCTCAGCAGCCCCCGGACGCGTGGACTCGCCTCCAATATCAATGATATCTGCGCCATCCGCGACCATCTGGCGCGCTCTGCGCACCGCATCATCGATCTTGATATAAGAACCGCCGTCCGAGAAGGAATCGGGCGTTACGTTCAATATGCCCATGATGATCGTTCGATCACCGATGGGCAGCTCGTGTCCTTTGCAGGCTAACACTTTCATCTGCTGTTCACTTCCTATTGTTTTTCAATTTATCAATATTCGTTATACCATTCGCTCAGCTTGCGAGTTATCGGGCCTACGTCACCTGTGCCGACAGTAACTGCTTGCCCGCTTGGTGTGTAAAGCGTAGTAACCGGTACAATTTCCTGAATGGAATTGACTAGAAAGACTTCATCGGCTTCCGCCAGATCCTCCCAGCGATACAATCCGTCTTGGGTGGGAATATGCCCCTTCTGGGCAATCCGCAGCACATGGGCTCGGGTAATTCCCGCTAAAATGCCTGTATCCAGCGATGGCGTGTAGCAAGTGCCGTCCTTGATGAAAAAGATATTGCTGACAATGCCTTCAGCCACATAACCCTCCTCGCTCATCATCAGACCTTCTGCGCCTGTGGCCCATGGATACTGGCCAAGCTCCCTTTTAGCCAAAATATTGTTCATATAGTGAAAAGACTTGAATCGGTACAAACCCTCCGGCGTATTGCGCGGCAGCTTCAGCAGCTGCAACGATTTGCCCTCTTCGTAGGTCTTCGTATCCTTAGGCGGTAGAGGTTTGATATACATAATTTCCGTTGGCTGTCCATAATCGCCAGAAGGAAGTCCCAGCGCTTCTACACCGGCGGATACGGAGAAACGAATATAGGCATCCTGAAGCTCGTTCGCGGCAAGCAGCTCATTGATAAGCTTCTGTATGCGATCAAGATCAGGCTCATAAACAATACCCAGTTCCTTGCAGCCTTCCGCTAGGCGATTCAAATGCTCTGGCAGAAGAAACGGAACTTTATTATAGGTACGAAAGGTCTCAAAGAGACCTAGTCCGTAAAGAAAACCGTGATCGTAAACCGAGACCACGGCTTGCTGTTCATCCATAAGTTTGCCATTGATGCTAATAATCATAAATCAAGCTCCTGTTTTAGCCGTGCGTCGCAGGAAGTTGCGCAGCATTTGGTGGCCATGCTCAGTGATAATGGATTCCGGGTGAAATTGAACGCCTTCTATTGGATACTCTTTATGGCGCAGCGCCATGATTTCGCCTTCAGCGGTACGGGCACTGACTTCCAAGCAATCCGGCAGCGTCTCCGCTTTGACGATCAAAGAATGATAACGTGTTGCTGTAAAAGGAGATGGCAGCCCTTCGAATAGCGTTTGGCCGTCATGGAATATTTCTGAGGTTTTGCCGTGCATTAAGCGCTCAGCGCGAATAACGTCGCCGCCGAAAGCTTGTCCAATGGATTGATGGCCGAGACAGACGCCGAACATGGGGATTTTACCCTTGAAATGGTCAATCAGTGATAGGCTAATGCCAGCTTCATTCGGCGTGCAAGGCCCCGGAGATATTAAGATGTGGTCCGGCGCCAAGGCCTCCACACCCGCTAAATCAATTTCGTCATTGCGACGAACGATGACTTCTTCCCCAATCTCCCCCAAGTATTGGACGAGGTTGTACGTAAACGAATCATAATTATCAATCACTAAAATCATTCTAAGCTCCCCTTTCGTCAGCCCTGCTCAGGCTTAAGCTCGGCTCATGCTCCGCTCGCTATATTCAATTGCTTTCCACATCGCTTTGGCTTTATTCAAGGATTCGATATACTCCCGCTCCGGAATGGAATCGATGACGATCCCCGCTCCCGCTTGAATATGTCCCATGCCTTCGGCCGCCACCAGCGTGCGTATAATAATATTAAATTCCATATTCCCGTTATAGTCAATCCACCCCATAGAACCGGTATACGGGCCTCGGCGGACAGGTTCTAATTCTTCGATAATTTCCATGGTCCGAATCTTCGGCGCGCCTGTGATCGTTCCTCCAGGAAATGTGGCGGCAATAACATCGTACGCATCCTTTCCTGGGGCCAGCTCGCCGACCACTTCGGAGACAATATGCATGACATGGGAATAGTACTCAATCACCATGAAGTCTTTGACGCGGACGGAGCCGTACTTGGAGATGCGGCCCAGGTCGTTGCGCTCGAGGTCGACCAGCATAACGTGCTCGGCGCGCTCTTTCTCGTTGTCGATGAGCTCGCCGGCCAGGCGCAGGTCATCCTGCTCGTCCTTGCCGCGCGGGCGCGTGCCGGCAATCGGACGCGTCCGCAGGACGCCGTCCTCCAGCTGCACGAGCAGCTCCGGCGAGCCGGAGACGAGGGCGAAGCCTGCGAAGCGCAGCAAGCCCATGTAGGGCGAGGGATTGACGATGCGCAGCGCCTCGTAGATCTCTTCCGGCGTCGTATTCAGCCGCCGGCTCTGTCTGACCGACAAGTTGACTTGGAACACGTCACCTTGGGAGATATAGGCTTGGATGCGCTGCACCGCCGCCATGTACTCGGCTTTGCCGAACGCAGGCTGGATGCCTGCAATGCTCTCTACATCGATGTGCAGCTTCTCGCGCGCGATCGATGCTCCATCCGGGCCGCTGTGCTGTGAAGCGCCGGTCCCGCTTGAGCGGAGAGCCTGCCAGCGGCCGAGCATGGCATCCGCCTGGGCTTGCGCCTCGGCGTACAGCCGCTGCAGGTAGGCATCATCTGCAGCCAGGTCCTGCTGCCGGGGCATATGGACCATGAGGTACAGGCTCTTCTCCAGATGATCCACAGCCCACACCTGATCATACATAGCGAAGCTGTAATCGGGGATTGGCAGGTCGTCTGCCGCTTGAGCCGGAAGCTTTTCGATGGTGCGAATCACATCATAGCTCCAAAATCCGACACACCCGCCTAAGAATTTAGGCGCACCCTCCACTTTGGGACTTCGGTGGGCGGACATCCATTGTTTCACGACTGCGAGGGGCTCCCCCTTCACGTGGGCTGCTTTGCCGGCCATGGCGATTTCAGCCTCCAGCCCTTTTCCGTGTACAGTTGAAAATGGCTGCAAACCGAGGAACGTGTATCGCCCTCCCTTACCGCTCTCCAGCACAAAGGAATCCGGCGATGCTTCCTTCCATGCTGATTCCCAAGAGGCTACACGGTCTTCCTTCAGTTCAAGCTTTATGACGTAAGGCAGCATGGTAAATGCGGAGGACCAACTGCGCCACTGCTCTAAGGTTGTTAAAATCATGTTTGCCCCTCCTTCCAGTAATATCCGGGGATTAGTTGTCCATTAGTATACTCCAACCCATGACAGAAAAAAAGCCCCAGCTGCAGGAGCTGAGGCTTGCTTGGTTGGATGTCGAACTTATTGCTCTTCGAATTGGTAAAGCGGTGTAGACAGGTAACGCTCACCGTTACTTGGAACGACAGCAACGACACGTTTGCCTGCGCCAAGCTCTTTTGCCACTTTCAAAGCTGCAAAAATCGCTGCACCGGAGGAAATACCGCCAAGAATACCTTCTTCTTTGGCTACGCGGCGGGAAGTTTCGAAAGCATCGTCGTTCTCCACGGCAATGATTTCATCGTAGATCTTCGTGTTCAAAATACCAGGAACGAAGCCGGCGCCGATCCCTTGGATTTTGTGAGGACCTGGCTTACCGCCGGAAAGAACCGGTGAAGCCGCAGGCTCGACAGCATAAATTTTGATGTCCGGGAAATTTTCTTTCAGCACGCCGCCAGCGCCTGAAATCGTTCCGCCCGTACCGATACCTGCGATGAAAGCATCTAGTTTGCCGTCATGTCCTTTGATCGCTTCCACGATTTCCGGACCTGTTGTTTCGCGGTGAATTTTCACGTTTGCTTGGTTCTCGAATTGTTGCGGAATGAAATAGGATGGATTCTCCGCCTTCAGTTCTTCCGCACGTTTGATCGCACCTTTCATCCCTTCGGCTCCCGGTGTAAGTACAAGCTGTGCACCGTAAGCACGAAGCAGGTTGCGTCTTTCTAGAGACATCGTTTCCGGCATAACCAGAATCGCTTTGTAGCCTTTAGCAGCTGCCACTAATGCGATTCCGATTCCTGTGTTACCGCTAGTTGGCTCAACAATCGTATCGCCAGGCTTGAGTTTGCCTTCTTGTTCGGCGACCTCGATCATGGAGATGGCAATACGGTCTTTTACACTGGCACCAGGGTTCTGATATTCCAATTTAACATAAACCTCTGCGCTTCCTTCTGGAACCACACGATTCAAGCGAACAAGCGGTGTATCTCCAATTAAATCCGTAATACTTTGTACTAATCTTGCCATTTCTAGTTCCCCTCCAGATTGAGTAATAAATGATTTCCGAGTTAGTTAGTCGGTATTATGCATTAATCTTATCAATGCATACTATGGTTGTCAACCATATTTTCCACAGTAGGCTACTTAAACTGCGGATCTATGATCGTTACTTTCCATTTCGTGCGAAGCTGCGAAATATAATCTTTGAGCGGCGGCGCTTCCTGCAGCGCCAGCTCTCTGCGTACATTTTCCCGAATAAACGCACGATCCGGATTCGCTTTCTCCCGCTTATTTTTCAGCTTCACAATAGCAAATCCTTGTGCCAGCGGAACAGGTTTACTCACTTCTCCAGCCTTCAGCAATTTCGCCGCTTCCAGCACGGGAGCGGATACAAAGGGGTCATCTCCCTCAATCCAGCCCAAATCGCCTCCGGAATTATTGGTTGCGTCATCGAGAGAACGATCCCTGGCCAGAATTTCAAAGCTTTCCCCTTTCGCCAGCGCCGCTATGACTTTGTTCGCCTGATCCTTGGTAGAGACAATGATCTGCTGGATGTTGTACTCGGATTCTTGCTTAAATTCATCGGGATGCGCTTGGATATAGGATTCCACCTGAGCATCCGTTATTTGTATATGGCTGGTAGCGAGTTTCTCCAAGAGCAGCTTATTCGTAACATCGTCTTTGATTTCTTGTTGGGACAGCCCCAATTGACTTCGCATGGATGCGTAGAATTGTTCTTCACTCTCATAGCCCTGTTGCATTCGTTTCAACTCACGCGCAATCTCCGCGTCTCCAATCGATGTTCCCGTCTCGTTTCCTTCCAAACGTATCACTTCACGATCCAACAGTTGACCTAACAGTTCTGCGCCATAATGACGTTCCAGCGCCGTTTGCAACTCTTGCCGCGTGATGGCGCGACTTCCAATTTTGGCAACGACCTGCTCGGTAGTGTGCCCGCCTTGCTGCTCAGGATCTGCTGGATGACTCGGTTCTGATTGGTTCATGATATGGGTGATCAGCAAGGATGCGAGCACGAGATTACATACAGCCATCACAATGATGACTCCCCACAATCGCTTTACGTTCTGCATCCTGACTCCCTCTTCATTTCCATAGTGCTGCTGATCTACAGATCAATCATCCGCTGCAGCTCTTCTTCATTGTAGCGATACGCTTCATTGCAGAAATGACACACGACCTCGGCAAAGCCTTCATCGTCGAGAATTTCTTGAAGTTCCGCTTTCCCTAAGGAAATTAACGTAGATTCAATTCTCTCCCGGCTGCACTTGCAGCGGAACATAACGTCCATCTGATCCAGTGTCTGAAAAGACGGCAGCACCGTTTGGAGAATTTCCTCCAGGCTCAGCCCACTGCCCAGCATGCTTGTAAACGACGGGATACGCGAAAGCATTTCCTCGATTTCCCCAATCTCTTCGTCGCTTAATCCAGGAAGCAATTGAATGACGAATCCGCCGGAAGCGAGGATGGAGTGATCCGTGTTTACCAATACGCCAAGCGCGACAGCCGAGGGCGTTTGCTCGGACTTCGCGAAATAATAAGTGAAATCTTCGGCTAATTCGCCGGTAATTAAAGGCGTACTGCCTTTATACGGCTCTTTGAGACCTAAATCTTTGGTTATGTACAAAAAGCCTTCCGTTCCTACTGCTGCAGCAACATCAAGCTTGCCATTCGCTTTAAGGGGAGGATCAACTAGCGGATTATCCACATAACCGCGCACCTCGCCTTTGGCATTGGCATCGACCACAATCTGACCGATCGGACCGTCGCCTTTGACTTGAATAATAAGATGCTCCTCTCCTTTGAGCATGGCTCCGAGAAGAAGACCTGCTGCCGCCGTTCTTCCCAGGGCCGCTGTGGCCGTCGGAGTCGTTTGGTGTCTTCGGCTAAGTTCATCTGTGAGAACGGTGGTTTGTACCGCAAAAGCGCGTACTCTTCCCTCAAGGGCCGTTCCTCGAATTAAATAATCGCCCATGTTACGTCCTTTCCTTAAACAACTTATGCATTTTTCTCATATATCATTTGTAAGCCTTGCAGGGTCAGCAGGGGATTCACAATCTGAATCGTCCGGGATTCGCTGGAGATCAATTCGGCAAGCCCCCCCGTTGCTATGACGGTAGGATTCACATTAAACTCCTGTTTTACCCGTTCGACAATGCCGTCAACCTGACCTACATAGCCGTAAATAATTCCCGCTTGCATCGCTGCTACCGTGTTTCTGCCTACAACGCTCTTCGGCTTTACAAGCTCGATGCGCGGCAGTTTCGCGGCCTTTTGATACAACGCTTCTGTCGATATCCCGATTCCCGGCGCAATGGCGCACCCCACAAGCTGCTGGGCAGGGTCGATATAGTCGTACGTTGTCGCTGTTCCGAAATCAACAATAATACAAGGGGCCCCATAAAGCTCAAGCGCCGCAACAGCATTCACGATGCGATCCGCTCCAACCTCTTTGGGATTATCTACCCGCACGTTCAATCCCGTCTTGATGCCGGGACCTACGGTAAATGGCGTTCTTTTTAAATAATGCAGACAAAGGTTTTCCATGACGCTGACGAGAGGAGGAACAACGGAAGAGACGATGACACCGTCAACTTCGCCGAATGTGATCCCTGAGTGTTGGAACAGGCTGAATAGCTGCATGCCATACTCATCAACGGTAGCTGAGCGGTTCGTGCTCACCCGCCAATGGTGTTGAAGCTCACGCCCTTTGTAGAGACCGAGTACAATGTTGGTATTCCCAACGTCGATGACAAGAATCATAGCGCTGTCTCCTTCCGCTCATTGAGGTCAAGTGAAATATCCAGCGCTGCAACCGAGTAGGTCAACCGTCCGACCGAGATCACATCTACGCCCGACTCAGCCATAGCTTTAATGGTCTGCAGCGTTACGGACCCCGACCCCTCTACTACAATATGCGGAGCTTTGCTTTTAATTATGGAAACTGCTTCCTTCATTTGCACGGGTGGCATATTATCCAACATGATGATGTCTGCACCGGCGGACAAAGCTTCATGGAGTTGGCCGAAATCCTCAACTTCCACCTCAATCTTCATGGTATGTGGAATTTGACGTCTTGCCGCTTGTACAGCTTGGATAATACCGCCGGAACCCTTGATGTGGTTATCCTTAATCATCACAGCATCGTAAAGACCGAAACGGTGATTATGGCCTCCACCCACGCGAACGGCATATTTCTCCAGCAGCCGGTGACCCGGCGTCGTCTTCCGTGTGTCCACAAGTCGGGTCGGCAAGCCCTCCAGAGCGTCAACAAACTCCCGCGTTCTGGTCGCAATGCCGGACAATCTTTGCATGAGGTTAAGGCTCAAACGTTCCCCAAGCAGAATGCTGCGGGTGTTTCCTTCCACTTCAGCTAGTATAGTCCCTTTATTAACAGACGATCCTTCGGCCACTTTAGTTTCAAAACGAAGGGACGCATCGACGACGGCAAATACTTCTTGCGCGATTCGCAGACCGCATACGATCCCGTCTTCTTTGACGTGGATAATCCCTTTGGAAGCATGTTCCAAAGGGATCGTTGTCAGAGTCGTGACATCTCCTGTGCCAATATCTTCTTCTAACCAAAGCCGAATATGTTTACGAATTAGTTCCATATTTAGATCCAGCATATTAAATCCACTCCTCAATGCTATCTTCCCCGCGCTTAAAAACAATATGCTTCTTCCAAGCATGATCGTCCCGTTCCGGGAAATCTTCACGGTAATGACCGCCCCGGCTTTCCTCACGCGCCAAAGCTGCTGCTGTTGTAAGCAAAGCACAGTTCAGTAAATTAGCAAACTCATATTCTTCGCGTTTCGTCATTAGGGAATCATAAATGGACAGATGTCTGGACAGTTCGTCATGGCCTTTTTGCAGACCTTTGGCCAAACGCTTCAGTCCGGCGTAGCGCAGCATGACTTTCTGCAATTTCAGCTTCTTTTCGACAACGGCCTGATTAGGAATCTCCGTTCTTGGCGCTTCCGACTCTGCGCGGAGCTGGATATCGCCTTCCAGAGGCGGAAGCTCTTGAATACGTTCTATGATCCTTCTACCGAAAACGATAGCTTCCGATAGCGAATTGCTAGCCAAACGGTTAGCGCCATGTACCCCTGTAGAAGACACCTCGCCGCAAGCAAAAAGTCTGCGGACGTGCGTTTCACCGTGCAAATCAGTCTTAACGCCACCCATCATGTAATGGGCTGCAGGCGCAACCGGAATCCAGTCTGTGCTCATATCCAGACCGTAATTCAAGCAGAACTCATAGATCGTAGGAAAGCGGTGTTTAATGAGTTCCTCGGTTTCATGCGTAATGTCGATATATACAAACGTTGATTTACTATTCTCCATCTCGTCCACGATGGCGCGCGCCACAACATCCCGGGGCGCTAGCTCAAGCTGCGGATGGTAGCGCTCCATGAAGCGCTCCCCTTTGATGTTGCGCAGATAAGCTCCCTCGCCGCGCACCGCTTCCGATATAAGAAAACGCGGAGCGCCCGGGTAGCAAAGCGCCGTTGGGTGGAATTGAACGAATTCCACGTCTTGAATTTGCGCGCCGGCGCGATAGGCGATCGCGATGCCGTCGCCGGTCGCGATATCCGGGTTCGTCGTGTAGCGGAAAAGCTGCCCCGCGCCCCCGGAGCAGAGGATCGTGGCGCTGCCGCGGACAAACACCCGCTGGCCGCCCGGCTTCTGCACGAGTGCGCCGTAGCACTCGCCATCTTGCGTGATGAGGTCGATCACGAAGTGATCGTCCCAAATCTCGATGTTCGGATCCTGCTTCGTGCGTTCCGAAAGAGCCCGTACAATCTCGGCGCCGGTAGCGTCGCCGTGCGCGTGCAGAATGCGGCGCTGGCTGTGAGCCCCTTCTTTGGTCAAAGCGAACTCTCCGTTCTCCAGGTCGAACTGAGTTCCCATGTGAATCAGGTCCTGAACGCCGTTAGGCCCTTCATGAACAAGAACGTCAACAGCCTCAGGCGAGCAGAGGCCGGCGCCGGCGATCAAAGTATCCTGCATATGATATTCAGGTGAATCCTCATCGGAAATAACAGCAGCAATCCCGCCTTGTGCATAACGGGTGTTGCTGTCGAGGAGCGATTTCTTCGTAATCATCAGAACTTTCTTATTTTCACTAGCGCGCAGTGCCGTAAATAATCCCGCAATACCTGCGCCAATCACAATCACATCTGTATGTACATGAGGAATGGAATTTAAATCTACATCTACGAGGTATCTAGGAATCATGCCGCTCACCCGTTCTTCTCCGTTAATTATACAAATTGATGCGTTCTTTCAATTAAACAAGAGAGTAGCGCATGCTACTTTACTTGTAACATGCGCTCTAAGGACAATCTTGCTTTATCGGCTACATCTTCCGGCACATAAATCTCCGGCTGCATCGTCTCCAGACATTTCACAATTTTCTTTAAATTGTTCACTTTCATATTCGGGCAGACCAAATATTTCGTTGCGAAGTGGAATTGTTTGTCCGGGCTGTCCAGGCGCAATTGGTAACCTGTCCCATCTTCCGTTCCAACAATAAATTCCTTGCAGTCTGACTCTTTGCAATATTTAATAATCGCTGTCGTACTTCCTACGAAATCGCCAAGCTTCACAACTTCCGGCCGGCACTCCGGATGGACCACGAATTGCGCATTCGGATACTGCGCTTTCATTTCTTCGACATCTTTGACAGTCAGCATATCATGCGTGTTGCAGTAACCTTCCCAGATGATCACTTTTTTGCTTGTGAATTTTGATACATAGTCACCCAAATTTTTATCCGGTACCCAGATGATCTCATCTGAATCGACGGAATTGATGACGTTTATGGCATTTGCGGATGTACAGCAAATATCTGTTTCTGATTTCACATCGGCGGACGTATTAATGTAAGCAACGACTTTAGCTTTAGGATGTTGGCGCTTCAAAGCACGAAGACCTTCGACATTCACCATATCCGCCATTGGGCAGCCTGCCCGTTCATCGGGAATAATTACCGTTTTGTTCGGGGCTAATATTTTAGCGCTTTCTCCCATGAAATGAACGCCGCAGAAAACGATAACATCTGCATCTGTTTGTGCCGCCTTTTGCGCTAGCAAGAAGGAATCCCCCCGGAAATCGGCAACCTCTTGAACCTCGTCACGCTGATAATAATGAGCCAGAATAATGGCATTCCGTTCTTTCTTCAGTTGCAGCAGCCGTTCTTTCAATATACGGTTCTGCTCCGCTTTGCGCTCTAATGCTAAAGCTTCCATGGATGCTTCCTCCCCGGTTTGGGATGTAAAATGTATTTCATAATTGTTTCATAACATCTAAAATAGTATGATCAAACCCTCAAAAATTTAGAGATTTACAACTAATTTACACATTCCAGCATCCCCTGTCAATGCGTAAAAAAGCCGAAATAACCACAAAAATCCGGGTACACCTGACGTGTACACCGGATTTGCGTGTTACCATCCCTTGTTACTCTTCGGATTGATCCGAATTGGGTTCCTTGTCTTTCTCTTTATCTTTGTCGAACTCTAACTTGTTGCTTTCGTTTGCTTGGCTTTGCGGCTGAATGTTCACTTTAACGTCTTCGTCGTCTGCTGCTCCATCCAACTTGCCATTTTCGAGCAATGATACGATTTGGTCTTTATCGAGTGTTTCTTTCTCGAGCAACGTCTTCGCGATCAAATGAACTTTATCCGCATGCTCGGTCAAAATCTCGCGCGCCCGCTCATAGCATGCGCGAATGATATTTTGCATTTCCTGATCGATCTCATACGCAATAGCATCACTGTAGTTCTGCTCATGTCCGATATCGCGACCCAGGAACACTTGACCCTGAGAGCTGCCGAACTGCATAGGACCTAGCTTGTCGCTCATGCCGAACTCCATAATCATACGGCGAACGATGGCCGTTGATTTGCGGAAATCATCATAAGCTCCGGTACCGATTTCACCGATGTAGATCTCTTCCGAGACCCGGCCGCCGAGAAGTCCCGTTACCTTATCAAGCAGTTCCTTCTTCGTTTGCACTAGAGGATCCGTGCTTTCTTTAGGGAGCATCATCACATAACCGCCAGCGCGTCCGCGCGGAACAATCGTCACTTTATGCACCATGTCGGCATTCTCGGCATAGTAGCCAATAATAGCGTGACCGGCTTCATGGTAGGCGACAATCCGCTTCTCGCGATCGGTGACGATCCGATTTTTCTTCTGCGTACCTACAATAACACGGTCAAAAGCTTCTTCGACTTCCGCCATCGAAATATCTTTGCGATTGCGGCGAGCCGCAATCAAAGCTGCCTCGTTCAACAGATTCTCGAGGTCCGCTCCAGTAAACCCGGTTGTATAACGGGACAGCGAATCCAGCTTCACATCTTTGGCCAGAGGCTTGTTCCGTGCATGTACTTTCAACACGGCTTCGCGCCCTTTCACATCCGGACGGTCAACCGTAATTTGACGGTCGAAACGGCCTGGACGCAGCAAGGCAGGGTCAAGAATATCAGGGCGGTTCGTCGCGGCAACGATAATAATACCTTCGTTGGCGCCAAACCCGTCCATTTCAACGAGCAACTGATTGAGGGTTTGCTCACGCTCGTCGTGTCCGCCGCCTAAGCCGGCGCCACGTTGACGACCGACAGCATCGATCTCATCAATGAAAATGATACAAGGCGAATTTTTCTTCGCATTTTCGAACAAGTCACGTACACGGGATGCGCCGACACCGACGAACATCTCCACGAAGTCGGAACCGGAGATACTGAAGAACGGCACGCCTGCTTCACCGGCAACCGCACGTGCAAGCAATGTCTTACCTGTTCCCGGAGGACCGTTGAGCAGAACCCCTTTGGGGATTCTAGCGCCGACCGCCGCGAATTTGCGTGGATCTTTGAGGAATTCAACAACCTCGACCAACTCTTGCTTCTCTTCATCCGCGCCTGCCACGTCTTCGAATGTGACACGCTTCTTCTCCTCATTATATAAGCGGGCACGGCTTTTGCCGAAGTTCATGACTTTGCCGCCGCCGCCCTGCGCTTGATTCAACAGGAAGAAAAACAAAATGAAGATAATGACGAATGGGATAATAGAGGTAAGGAAACTAATCCATACGCTATCCCTCTCCATCGTCTCATACGTTTCCGTCGGAACGCCATTGGCTTCAATCAATTGAACGACCAAAGGCTCATACGGAGCGTGCGTTTCAAAGCTCTTCTTATCTGCACCGCTTGGAGGGTTAATGTATTTACCTCTAATCAAATACGTGTAACCATCGAACTTCAACGTTACGGATTCCACATTTTTGTTAACGACTGCTTGGCGGAATTTATCGTAAGTTATTACTTCCTTTTGTTCGTTTTGGGTACTGATGAAATGGACGATACCTACTGTTACCAAAAATATAAGTAAATAAAAACCGGTATTCCGGATAATTCGATTCATCCCAAGCCTCCTCTCGAACGGCACACTTTTATTATTTTACCATATCCCGGTAAAGCACTACAACATAACCGCATTGAAGAAGCCGGGAAGTATGACATTAAGTAGTATAGATCTCTGGTTTCAATATGCCGATAAACGGAAGGTTACGGTATTTCTCTGCATAATCTAGACCATATCCGACAACGAACTCGTCCGGAAGCACATAGCCTGTGTAATCAGGTTCGAGTTCCACGGTTCTGCGACCCGGTTTATTAAACAGCGCAACGACCGAAATCGTCTTCGCATTGCGTCGCTCTAGCACATCTATCAGATAACTAAGCGTTAAACCGCTATCGATAATGTCCTCCACGATAAGAATGTGACGCCCTTCTACCGGAACATCAAGATCTTTAATAATCTTAACGACGCCGGATGACTTCGTGGATTGGCCATAGCTTGAAACGGCCATGAAGTCGAGTTCCAATGGCACTCTGATTTGCTTGACAAGGTCAGCCATGAAAATAAAAGCTCCCTTAAGCACGCAAATAACCAATGGATTCTTGCCTTCGTAATCGACGGAGAGTTGCTCTCCTAATTCTTTAATCTTCCCTTGAATCTGTTCTTCACTGTAAAGAACTTCTTGAATGTCGCTGTACAAGGATGAACCCCCTAGATTATATTATGAATCCTTATAAATTTACATTCTAGAAGAACGAAATTTACGCATGTTACTTTAGCACGAGCTTCAGATGAAGCACACGTTCCGTATCGGGTCCGACCAGAGCGTGCTTAGACCTGCGAAAGCCGGCAATCCAGAGGATCTGTCCGGTAGCATCGACCAGTAACGGGATGACATCGCGCCGGCTTAGCGGCATTTTGGCATCAATGAACATATCTTTTACCTTTTTGGACCCGTTTAAACCATGAGGTTCCAATCGATCTCCAGACCTGCGGCTTCGCATATAAAGCGGCAGTTGAAGTTGATCCAGATCCAAAAATACGTCTGTTGCCGATGAGAGCAAATCAGCTTCCTCTATCGAACTGACGTGCATCCGAGAGATGAGCAGCTTAGCTTCTATTTCCGGCAAGTTCAGCCCATCCGTATCCAATCCGATCTCATATTCATAAGGCTTCGGCGTAGGAGCAAAGGTCTGAAATTGAATGTCTTCATATTCTCTCACAATATAAAGCGCATCATTTACCTGCAGGACTTGATTAGAAACCTGATCTTGCAAGATCAGCTCGCGGATACTTTCAATCCGGTTAAATTCCAGCCGGTCCATTCCCAAACAAAGACAGTTTAATATTAATTTAATCAAACGCCTTTGTAAAGCAACGTGGAGTCCGGTGAAATCGCTTCTCTCCAGACGGCAAACAGCTCCCTGAAAAGTCGCTATCCGGCGTAAAACCCGCTCGGTTTCCCCAGCCAAATAATCATCCTCAGCACGCATCATGTCCGTCAATCGATTCAGCGATTCCGGAAGTTGTTCATTATACTGCTTCAGCACCGGCATGACATCAAGCCGAATTTGGTTGCGAAAGTACTTCCGCAGCGCATTGCTGCTGTCGTTGCAATAAGTAATTTCATGCTGAAAGCAATAATTCACAATATCTGATTTGTATATACGTAGGAAAGGACGAATCAGTTCCACTTTTTTTTCGCGCCTGCGTTCCGGCATCCCGACAAGCCCGGACGGGCCTGTTCCGCGAAGGATTCTCATCAAGACCGTTTCCGCCTGATCATCCGCATGATGAGCGAAAGCAATCCGCTGAGCCCCATAGTCGGCAGCCACTTGATGCAGGAATTCGTACCGTTTCTCACGCGCGGCGGCTTGACCGTTGAGCGCTGTTTCCTCTATATAAGCAGGAACGTCGATAACCCCGATTTCATAAGGGATTCCCCATCGCTTAGCCAGCTCCATAACGAAATCGGCCTCTGCATCCGACTCCGCTCCCCGGAATTGATGATTCACGTGGGCAACGACCAGCTGCCATTTGAAACTGTCCGCCAGCGTAAAAAGGACATGAAGCAGCGCCACGGAATCAGGCCCTCCTGAAACCGCAACGACGACGACATCTCCCGGATCCGCCAGCCTCTCTTCTGTTATCCGCTGCCGCACCACGGCGGCAAGATCGACTTCCATGCTGTATTCCTTTCTTCCTCGCGCTTTTCCCCGGCTAATTCAACCAATACATATAAATCGTGGCCCCAAAAATAAAAATGGAAGCGGCAAAGCAAATTTTCAGCCATGGCATTTTGAGTGCGGGCTGTGCGAGCTTTTTACCCGAGATTAGCTTTCTCCAATAGTGATACGCTTCTTGCGAGGTGCCAAATTCACTTTTCAGAGCTTTGTGCAGAAAAGGCGCAATGTGCGCAGCGGCCGGATTCTCACGGATAATTGCCGTAAGCTGCTCCAAGTCCCTGTTCTGCGGCAGCATTTTGTTAATAGCAGAGAAGCGTTGGCGCTGATCGAGCGATTTTAAAAGTAAAATGGCAAATGAAAATAAATCATAGCTCTCTTCGGCGACCCGCTCCCCCATGTTCCAAAAACCGCGATCGTACACTTCCGTTAATTGTTTAATCGCTCTGCCTTTCGGTGTTACCCCTCCAAAATCAATGAGGTCCACATCGCCATAGTTGGATACGATCATATTCTCAATCTTCAAATCCCCGAACACATAACCGCTCTGATGAATCTCGGTCAGCTTGCGAAGCAGATTAGAGCCAATGACATAGATCCAATCCTGCCCCCGCTTATGTATAAATTGAGAAATCTTCATTCCTTCAATATACCGCATGACATAGAAAGAAACATCTTTCCCGCGAACCTGCATATCATCCGCATCGACTAAAAAATGCTTAAAAGATGTTTCTGTGAGCGATATGGCGAGAAGCGAGTTGATCTCCGATTGATGGTCAACCGTTTCATGTCCCGCTTTCAATGCAAACCGGACCGTTCCTCTTCGTACGAGAACCACAACACCGTTAGAGCCAGCACCTAATAAACGTTCGACCACATAGCTGTGGCCGTTCCATTTGCCTTGGATCTCTGCCCCTGGACGGAAGGCTTCCTCATACCACGTAGTCACTCAGCATCCCATCCCCGGTCGTTGGTATGACAGGTTTCTCCGTTACGAACTGCAGCGTTTGCAGGAGCGCCGGACCTGTCGGAGTCGTACCCTTCATGTTTATTTTATAGAACATCTTATCTAAATTTGCAAGTTGATTCGTCCAATCGAGATCCATCTCCAGCTCTTGGTCTCTTGTTTTGGTGGAAGGGAAATGAAACACCGCTAATTCACTTTTGCCGCTGCGGGCTCTGAGACTTAGCAGTAGATCATGAATGGCTTCCCTTACGGCTGCAAGCTTAGGCTTCATACTAGCACTAGCATCTATTAAAAGCGCTACGCGCAGGGAAGAGGTTTCACTCATCGAGTCGATCACATGAACCACCTCAGCCCGCTTCTCCGGCGGAAGCTGCTCTAATTGATTAATCCCCAGAATACTTTGCAATTCTTTGCCTACCGCATGCTGGATCGTTGTCGTTACGGTTTTACGCGTCATCATTTGAACGGTTTGGGACAGTTGGCCCGAATTGACAATCCGGCTCATCCCGCCGCCTGCCGCGGCAATCTCCCGAATCTCCTCGGAGCCCAGCATGCCTAGCTCCCCTTGGTCGACCACACCGATGACATTCACCGTGACGCCTTCTGTATGCGCTTGTGCGGCCGCGATTACAGGGCTCACACCAACATTCGAACACCCGTCTGTAATTAACAAAATCTGTTTCATCATGATATCTGCCTCCCTGGCCCTAGAAAAAATTTTGCTCTCTAGCAGTTCTTCTCCTAGTTTTTCCATTTTTGAGAGGGTCTAATCACGAGGATAACAGAACGGCAAAAAACAGTTAGCCGGCTAATGCGGCTGACTGCTTTTTGCAAACACACTTGTGCTTTATGGCTTACGCCGTCTTCTTCTCAACAGAAAGCCAGATAGAACCAAGGCCACTCCCGCTAGTTTCACATACGTATGGCTGGACTCTCCGGTTACAGGAAGTGTTTCCGCGTGATTGTCAGGCTGATCCCCTCCCCCTTCGTTGTCGCCTTTCACTGGAGTAAGTGCCCCGGTTGGTGTCGGACTGGCATTGGGAGCAGATTCGTTCGACGGTTTTGACGTTCCAGCCGGAGTCGGACTTGGACTTGGATTTGGTTTTGTACTCGGACTTGGCGAAGTAGATGGTGCCGGCGTCACGCTTGGCTTCGGCGTTGGCGAAGCGCTCGGAGTCGGAGTCGGATCTGGATCGGACGGCGTGCTTGGTCCCGACGGCGTTGGCGACGGTGATGGTGATGGCGTCGGCGATGGCGATGGCTCCGGTTGGGAAGACCTTTCATTGGGAACGGACATGACCAAGTTCTGCGCCGAACCAAGCGTTACAGGACGTTCGATAGCGTTTAACACATACCCGGAAGGAGATTTGGTTTCCTTCACGATGTATTCACCGGCCAGCAGGCCGGTAAAGTCAGCAGTTCCATTCGCATTCGTAATCACCGTGCTAATCAGATCCTTTGTGTCCCTGCCGGACTTCCGGTACAATTCGAAAGTTGCTCCGCTAAGCAGTAAATTTTCGTTAGCTGCATCAACTTTCTTCACCGATAGAGATCCTCTGACACCGCTGCCGGTGCCGGAACCGCTCGAAACGCCTACTATAATATCCTGAACGGTTTCTTTGGTGATAGTCGTTTCGTTATTGCCGCTAAAACTGACTTTATTGGAAACGATGTCTTTATCATTGGCAGAAATGAGAGATTGATATTCCAAGATATAGGCCGAATTAATCTGCTTTGCGAACTTTAATTCAAACGTTTGTCTGCCGTCGTCATAGGTTTGGAATGTCACCGTGTAATCCGCACCCTTTGTCAACTCCGCTCCCTTAATTAAATCGTCGTTTGCCGCAAAGAGATGGAATGAATCCGGAAGCAGTATCTGATTTTTTGTCGGTGTATCGAAGATAGCAGCGTCTGATACTGTGGATTTCCCGCGATTGATGATAACTTTCCAGTTTATCTTCTCGCCGCTCTGCTGACCTTCTTTGCTGACATACTCTCCCCCGTGCGGAATGTTAACAGTCGCTGTTAGATCATTCGATACGGGTTTATTTCCGTCAAATAATTTGGCCGTATTATTCACTGTACTATTAATAAGCTGACCCTCAAGACTCGTTGTAAAGACTAAATAATACGGTGCTGAAATTGGCTGTTTGAACGTTACAATTAGCTTATTGTTAGCATCTACGTGGTAGTCATAGTTTGATGCATCCACTTTAGAGCCCTTAAAACTAGGCCCATCAGCCAAAATATTCATGTTGTAGACGGCTAAGGCAGCGGAACCTTCCACCAGCTTTTGATTTGATTGCAAAAGGTCCTCGAGCACTGCTGACTCAAGCGTTTTCTTGTTATAGTTGAAGCCTACCGTCCAAGTGATTTCTTTTGAATTCGCATTATACGTTCCGTTTTTAAACCCGTTGTTCTTGACTTCAGCCCTTGGTTCAAAATTAGTGGTTACCGTTTTGGTTTGCCAAGTTTCACTACGATCGAACCATTTGAGCTCGGCCGAATTGCTAAAGATGGTGCCGCCCGCAGGCTGAATCCAATCCAGATTGAACTCCGTTTTGTAGCTAATTGTAATCGGACTGTTAAGCGTATTCTCAAATTTAATTTTCAAGCCTTCGTCAGGGGCTACCGAATTATCGATTGTATACTCTGTTGGATCTAGAATTGTGGTGCCCTTTTTAATGACTAGCGAATCCGGGAGAAGACGGAGGCCTTTATTCGGAAATGTATCGGTCACAGTAACATGATACATTTCATGACTATCCCCGTTAATCGCTACGTTCCACACAATCGTCTTAGCCCCATAGTCTACAGTTCCAAACGTTTTGGCAAGAACAGCCTGCAAGAGAGGCTTTGAAGCTGTTTTAACGATCCCGCTGCCGGAAGTGACTTGGTTCGTTATTAACACATTATTGACAACGGGAATGCTTGACTTCGTCACATAGATGATTTTGTAAGCCGATGAAATATCGCTTTTGAACTGAAGCTTGAACCCTTTCTTAGCCGGAGCCTCTTGTGGCGTCACTGTATATTCGGAAGCAGGCAGTTCACTGCCCAACACCTCGTCGCCAGAGGGACTGAACGTTACCGGATAGACTTTGAGAGAATCCGGAACTAAATCTTGGTAGTTATTGTAGAAGTCTGATAACCATGCTGCCTCCTGGGGAATGTTCCCTTCGTTATAATTGTACATAATTGCCCAGCGGATGGACTGAGAACTGGCGATGTATTCGAGGGCAGTCTTTTCAAGCGGGCTTCCATGCTTTACGGAGACCGTTGCAGTTGCCTCAGCAGTCGTTATGTTGCTCCCCGCCAACTTTGCGGTGTTCACGAATGGTCCTTTGGATTGGTCAACGATTGGCGTCGCATATTGAATCCGGTAGGCAGAAACGATAGGGCTGTCTGTAAAGCGTAAAGAAAGAACATTCCCCTCCGTACTCACCGTATACTTGCTGCTGTCTACCAAATCACCCTGAACCGTTGTGCCATCCAATTGTACATCCAAATAATAAACGGCAACTTTGTCCGGGGCGGAGAGCCCTGCAGGTATAGGATCTGTTACAGCAGCCCCTTGAATAGCGTCCAGAGATTTATTTACATCAACCGTCCAATCGATTTGCTTTGCATTGAAGCCCACAGCTGCTCCGGTTTTGCTTATTGTTGAAGAAACTGTCGGCTTGAAGGTAAGCGTAAACACCTGTTCTCCGGAATGAATCGGAATTTTAATAATTTGTGTGGTGCTGCCTGTAATCTGGCTTTTATTGAACTGGGTATTGAGTGTGAGAGTTCCCTTCACATTGTCATGGCTTTCGATGTAATTGTTAAATGTAATTACGACTTGATGACTGTCTTTTCCTACATGGAACGTTCCTACCTGATCGTCCCCCATAGTCAGATTGCCGCTGATGTCATTGAATAGTAAAAATTGCTGCGGCAGATCAAACGAATAGGTATCACCGGCATGGTGACCGTTTGGCAGAGACCAAGTGTAGTCCAGTTTCACCTTAGCCCCTTGATCATAAACGTTGCCCGTCACTACTTGACCCGCACTGTCGTATACCACCATAGTCACGCTGTCCAAAATACTTTCACTAATTACGGTAGCACCGGCGTTCGTTGAAAAGCTAATCCCGTACAGGCTTTGCATGAATACTAAGAGAGCAATTAACAAAACCTTCATCTGTTTATTAAACATTTTTCCTTCTTACCTCCATTCCTGACTAATAACTGGACCTAAATACGGGCAATCCACAACGTTTGAAACAAAATGTATCAAAAATACCATCAGTATACAATACAAATTGTATCAACGTCTACATTATATGATACATTTTGTATTGTATACGTGTTGTTTATATGACAGAATAAATGAGATGCAGCCTAACTGCACTCACTTATCCTTTGGATTCCACTATTTTTCCCTTTACGATTAAGCGGTGCGTCGGATTTACCATTGGGTGGCAGGTGACTAACGTAATCTCCCGATCTTTGCCATTTCCCTTCAAAACGGAAACATCAGTCGGAAGGACATACTCCTTGTCCTCTACAATGTAATCAAACTGTTTGCTCCCTGTATCGACCTGAATGACATCCCCTATATCGACTTCATCCAATCTGTTGAAGTTTTTCCCGTAGGTTAAGTTCCGATGCCCGGCAATGGCATAATTGCCGAGTTCGCCAGGTTTACCCGTATTAGCAATGCTTGCAAGAGAGACTTTTAAATTCTCCGCGGTTGCGTCAGTCAAAATTGGGAGCTTTAAATTTATTTTTTTAATAACCAAGACGCCTTCTACGTTCTTAGGGATCATTGGCGTTGGTTTCGGTGCAGCCGGCGTGTTCAAAGGTTGGCTTGTTTCCTGCCCTGCTGCGGGAGCGGCGGAAGAAATGGCATCTGTCCTGTCTCCCGGGTCGACCTTGGCGCCAGCATCAGCCGGGCCCGCTGTATTCACCGTCTCCTCAGCCGCAACTTGATCCATTGCTTGCATATTTTCCTGCCACTGCTCCAAAATTTGCTGTTGGCGATAGCTTTCATACCGATCATTGATCGAAGGATAAAGAAAAACCATGATGCCAAGGAGGATGAAACTAATTGAAAGCGTTTTCCTAATCATTTGGTGCCTGCCTTTCTTGAATTTCTCCGGGTGAAGCCCTACAACCTACAGCCTACAGCCAAAAAGCCGCAACAGCAAATGAGCTGTTACAGCTTCACTTTCCCACCTGGCTAGGAGACGGTTTTGGGGCGCTCCATACGCGTGATCCCCGGCCACCGGAACGTAGCCCACTCCGGCTGCCGCTTCTCTACGCGGGCAACGACGACCGTCATATCATCTTGAATTTCGCCATGATGGTGGCGGAAAATCCGTTCCAACAAACAATCCGCGAACTCTTGCGGGTAGGTGGTATCTATTTCATGAATCATGCGCTTCATCCACATCTCCTTATTCACCGCATGACCTGGCGCATCATAGATACCGTCCGTCATCATGACGAGGATATCCCCCGATTGCAGCGGAATGGAAACCAAATCGACATCGATCTCGCTCAAAATCCCCACGGGCAAGTTATTTGCGGAGATGGCAATAACCTCATTCCCGCGCTTAATGAAGCTCGGGGTTGAGCCGATTTTCATGAACGTCGTATTTGCATTATACATGTCGATCAACGCCATATCCACCGTCGCGTACATCTCGTCGGAGGAACGGAGCATAAGCACGGAGTTCAGCGACTTGATCGCGAGCTTCTCGTCCATGCCCGACTGCAGCAGCTGCTGCAGGATGCTAAGTGCGGTCTGGCTCTCGGCCCGCGCCCGCTCGCCGTTGCCCATGCCGTCGCTAAGCGCAACGGCATACTTGCCATTGCCCAGCTCCACCGTGGAGAAGCTGTCGCCCGAGAAGAGGTCGCCCCCTTTGGCTGCGCCGGCGACCCCGGTCTCAACCTCGTATTCCTTGGCGGAGCCGAATACGACCGTGCTGTAGCCTTCGCCGCGCTCATGCATTTCCTCGCGCATCACGGCGACATTCTCGCCGATGATTTCGCTCAGCAGCGGGGCAATGATTTTCCGGCATTCATCGAAGCCTTTCGTGTATTGATGAATGATTTCAATCTCAATATTTCCTTCGTCCAAGGAAATAATATCGATCGTATGAATAGATAAGCCCAGCTCCTCCAGCGCATTGCGGATTTGCTCTTCCTGAAGGAACAACTCCTGTCCTTCCCGCTTAATTTCCTTCGCCAGGTCCTCCATCACCTGCGAGACGCCGGACAGCTGATCCGCTACAAGATGCCGGCTGTCCATAATCTGTTTCTTCCAGTGTAAATCATTTTTGTATAAACTGTACTGTTGTTTCATCACATCGAGCACCTGCTCAGGCTTATTGCATACTTTCTTCCACTCTGGCGGAATTTGCTTCTTCGTCATATTCTCCTTTGTCTCGATATTCGTCATCATATCGGTCATATAGGTATACGTCTGGTAAAACTTTTGATCCCAGCACTGGCTCTTTTTCCAGCAGGAATCACAAGCTTTCTGCGCAACAGCATTCATGAAATGTCCGACTTCCTCCTCCTTTCGGCTTACCGCATCATCCGTCGTTAACTGCTTAAAGCTGCGTGACAACTGGCGAAACACTTCCGAGAACTGCTCCACACGGCTGGCCGTCACATCACGTACCCGCTTCGCATAGTCCTGCTGCGATTTGAGATTCTCCTGCGTGCCCGGAACATATTTGGCAAGCGTGACAATCAGACTCCGAGGTGTGAGGAGGAACAGCGTAACGGCAGCCAGCGACTCCCATGCGGAATTCATAACATCGACGCTCGTCCCCATATAGAACGATAAGATCGAAGAACCCAGCAGCATGCCGAAAGCGACAGCGAGGCGATTCCCTTCCTTCAGCAGTCCGGCTAACATGCCTGAGAATGCAAGCAAGCTCATTTGATAGACGGCGTTGCTATTTGCAAGACTTAAGATAAGCCCTGTGATAACGCCAACCGAAGCCCCGAAAGGCGCTCCCCCCACCAGAGCAAATAACAAAATCAAGTACCGGGAAAGCACGTGCTCCACCGTGACAGGCCCTATCACCCAGCTTACCGTCCCTGTCATAACGGAGGCCAGCAGAATGATCAAACAGATGATTTCCTCGTGTTTCAAATGATAGTTTTTACGGGTAAGTGTGAATACGGGGATGGCTTGTATGAAAATTAACGTCAGTACCAGACTGAGCAGCGCCTCAACGGTAATCATCATGAGGGTGTACCAGCTTAAGTTAGAAACCACCAGTTGGGCAAAAAGCTGAACCAGGAAGGTTGAGCTGAAGACGAGAATCGGAGCCAGCGACAGGTCGGAGCGTTCAAATTTTTCCATTGCTTTTTGAATGAGCAGGAATACGATAATCTCCGTAACGAGATAGCCGGTATTGGCATGCAAGGATAACAAACTGCCGGCAAATGCAGCAACACCTACATAGTGTAAAATATCTCTCCTCGTAAAATAAATAACGGCAATAAATGCTAGAGCAAACGGGGACAGCTGTTCCAAAATCATCGCACGTCCAAGAAGGAAACCCATAACAACGAGAAGAAAAGTCCATCTTTTCGCCACGAAGGCTTGAACAAACCGATTTTCCACCGCAGCACTGCGTGCACCTGTTTTCGCTTTCTGCCATAATCCTGACCATCCGCCACCAATCACTGCACCTAGGCTTCTTCTTTGCATGCTTTGTACACCATCCATTCTTCCCTTATTTGTTTCTCTAGTATAGAGACAATCTAGCAGAAAGTTTGTCAGAATGAGTTGATAGATTCAAAGAAATTTCCGACAAGCCGCGCCAGCCGTGTCATCAGCCCTCATCCCTTGCCTCATCTCGCTTTACCGGATTGAGAGCGTATCCAAAAGTCTGATTGCCCCGAACTTTCGCCATGCAGATGGGGGAGATACCCGTAATTCCATGTCGATTGCAAATGACACTACGTGTTACATCGTAATCCAGTGGCAATATTCATTTCCCCCTATCTAGCACCCAGTCCAATCCCCCGCTCGGCAAATATAAGGGAACGCGAGTACGCTATTTTGGCCATATTAGCCGAGTCCACTTACCAAGGGGAACTGCAGGGTGCTATTTACCCAAGAACCTCCACATTTCAGCCAAAACAGCAATATAACGGACCATAGTTCCCTCTCAGAATAGGCAGAAGCAAATTTCGGGGGAAATAGTGGACTGTAGTTCCCGTACGCATGAACGATAGCTGCTGCCAAGCACTTTCCCGCTACAGCATGCTCCCATCACTCAGCCTACCTATCTCTCATTCACCGCGTTCTCTCACTCAGTCCCACTATTTTCTCTTCCAGACCTCTCACCGCCAGCAGCACGCTCTCCTCACTCAGCTTCCCTATCTCTCGTTCACCGTGTTCCCTCACTCAGTCCCATTATCTTCGCTTCCAGTCCTCTCACCGCCACAGCACGCTTCCTTCACTCAGCTTCCCTATCTCTCATTCAGCCATGCTCCCTCCACTCAGTCACTATCTTCGCTTCCAGTCCTCTCACCGCCAGCAGCACGCTCTCCTCAGTCAACTTCCCTATCTCTCATTCAGCCATGCTCCCTCCACTCAGTCCCACTATCTTCTCTTCCAGCCCTCTCACCGCCAGCAGCATGCTCTCCTCAGTCAACTTTACTAACCCATTCAGTCCACCGCCACGCAGCATAAAAAACCACATCCGCCTAAGCGAATGTGGTTCATTATTTGCATCTATTAGTCTCTTCTTCCGCCTCGGCCACCGCGTTTGGACTCGGTGTTCTTCTTCAGAGACGAAATCCGCTCTTCACTATCTTTAAGGAAACGAGATACTTTATCTTCGAACGAGAACGGTCTAGCTCCGCCTTGCTGCTTGTTAAAGCCGCCGCGACCGCCACCGCCGCCACCACGATTGAAGCCGCCACCGCCTGGACGACCACCACCTGGACCGCCGCTTGGAGGACCACTGCGTTCTCCGCCGCTGCTTGGACGACCACCTTGGAAGCCACCTGGACGATCTCCGCTTGGGCGACCTTGATAGCTGCTGCCACCTGTACGTTCAGGACGAGCTGGTCTTTCCTCAACTGGCTTGTCAACCGTTTGCTTGATCGACAGTCCGATCTTGCCATCCTTGTCCACGTTAATCACTTTGACCAATACTTTGTCTTCCAGCTTTAAATGGTCATTAACGTCTTTCACATAATTGTCCGCGATCTCCGAAATGTGAACAAGACCGGTAACTCCTTCAGCAAGCTCGACGAATGCTCCAAAGTGAGTAATCCCCGTCACTCTACCCTCTAACTTGGTGCCAACTTCAATTGCCATAAAGTAAAATGTTCCTCCCTTAAAATGTTGAAAACACTGGCTACGCCGATTATAACCGATGCAGAAACCACGGTCAACACGGCATTCACCGCTTCTTTAGTCCTTTTATTGCTTCGAGACACTAAGCGGCGTCTCTCCCGTTTTGCTATAGTGAAAATCCCGGCGAATAATTTGATCCAAGTATTCGTCATTATGAAGCCTAGCGATTTCCTTCTGCGTCTGCTCCTTGACCTTCTTCGCATCAATAAGCTGCTGCTCCATATTCGCGACGGCATTTCTCTTCTCGTGAAGCTTAGCGAACTGCCCCCAAATGTTAACGGCAGCCCAGCTCATAAAACATAGGACAAAGATCAAGAGAAAACGCAGTCTTCGCTTTGAGCCTACGCTACTGCTGCGCTTGTTGTTTGGTGCTGTTGCTTGAGCCTGCATGAATAGGAATTCCTCCTACTTTGAGAATAACCTGTGATAGATCGTTACGATTTTGCCCGTCAGCTTCTTCAACCAAACAGGGATCACGAAATATTTATGCACAGGCCGAGTCATCCACAGGAGTAATCTCCACAAAGGATAAAGCAATTGTAGCACAATTCTGTATAGGAATATAGCTACAGCTAGTAAAAAGCCCAAAATTATCACGGTTAGACGATATAAGCCAATGATCGGTTTTATAAGAAAAATTTCGACTGTTTTTGCTGTGAATTTGTAAATCGCAATGACAATTCGGATAAGAAGCAGGGTCAGATAGATGACTGCACGGCTGAGGAAGGCGAAATAAAAGCAGATCCCGATCCCCATCCCGAGAAAAATAAACACGCGGACTTGTCCTTCATTGCTGTAAATGAGCAAGCGGAACACGAGGATTGTCGCCACAATCCAATACACCGTATCAACGAGCGGAATCGTCCATCGCGGTAGTCTGAGCTTGCCGGAAAGCACACGAAACACATCGAACATCGCACTTATGGCGATTCCGCCCAAAAACATCATGAAAATCGTATGGAATTGAACGTTCAGGGTCACTTGAACAATTTACCAAGGAACCCCTTGGATTTCTCCTGGGAATTTCCGTCCACATAAGCTAATTCTTGAATGAGTCCTTCAATGGCGACTAACCCTTGCTCCAAGCTCAAATTCTTAATGTGCAAATTTTGCCCTTTAATCATCAGGTAGCCCATTTCCGTTTCAAGGAGGAACTCTTCGCTGTCAAAGCTTTCTACGTTCAAAACTCCTGAGATCTCCAAGAGCTTGCGATTCAACATTTTGATTTCTTGCCGCTTGTTCGTGTTTTTCACGGGTTCCATCATGGCCTGTACCCCTCCTTCATCTATCCTTACGATATGGGAGGATGTCCTATTTTAGAACCATAAAAAAAAGCCCAAGATCCCTCATTCGGGAATCCTGGGCTAAACTTTGTTTGGCAGCGTTACTCGGACTGATAAGCTTCTTCCTTGATCAGGGTATACATCTTCGCAGCGTCTTCCTTGCGGGTCGACTCCGAAAGGAGCTCTACGCGAATCGTCACCTTTTTCTGACCAAATTGAATCGCCAGTTCGTCACCGACTTTCACCTGTGTACTCGCCTTGGCATCTCTGCCGTTTATCCAGACACGCCCTTGATCGGACACATCCTTCGCCACGGTGCGGCGCTTAATCAGACGAGAGACTTTGAGAAACTTGTCGATTCGCATTATTTTACAGCGTCTTTAAGCTTGTTGCCCGCTTTGAACGCTGGAACGTTGGATTCCGCGATCACGATTGGGTTGCCTGTTTGAGGGTTACGGCCTGTACGACCGGAACGTTTGCGAGTTTCGAAAGTTCCGAAACCGATCAATTGAACTTTATCTCCGGATGAAAGAGCGTCTGTAACTTCACCAAGGAATCCGTTAAGTACAACTTCTACATCTTTCTTCGTTAGTCCGCTTTTTTCTGCAATGTTGTTGATCAAATCCGTTTTGTTCATGTGATTTGTTACCTCCCAAAAATAGTTGAAGATCATGTCTTCTATGTACCAAAGCCGCAAAGCTGAGAGACTTCGAACAACGTTCAAATATCCCTAAATTATATTTCCATATTCAACCTTACACCTTACACCAAACTTAGTATTCTTCTTTTTTCGCCAAAATCCTTCTATTACTAACGAAGTTTTGTAACTTTTTTTGCTTCTTGCCAGTAATTTTCCATCTCTGATAACTCAGTTTGTTCAAAAGAGAGCCCTCTTAAACGTAGCTGATCTTCAATATATGAAAATCTTTGAATAAATTTGCGATTTGTATGCGCAATCGCTTCTTCCGGGTCAATTTTCAGGAATCTAGCAACATTTACGATAGAAAAAAGCACATCGCCCAGCTCCTCAAGCCGATCTTGATCCGCCTCTTCGGATGAATTGCCGATAGCCTCACGAAGCTCTGTCAGCTCCTCTTCCAGCTTCTGAAGCACCTCTCCGAGCTCCGGCCAATCAAAGCCGACGGCAGCCGCTTTCTTCTGCAGCTTCAAGGCCTTCATGAGACCCGGCAGCTCCCTCGGAACCCCGTCCAGAACGGATTGCTTCGTCACGTCGATACCCTTCTTCCGCTTCTCCTCGGCCTTCATGGCATTCCAGTTTACAAGCGCCTCATCCGCATCCTCCGCCTTGTTTTCCCCGAATACGTGCGGGTGGCGGCGAATCAGCTTCTCGTTCAGCGTAGCAATCACGTCATAAACCGTGAACGTTCCGATCTCCTCTTCCATCTGAGCATGAAGCATAACTTGCAGCAGCAAATCCCCCAGCTCCTCGCACATGTGCTCGGGATCATCCTCATCAATCGTTTCCAGCACCTCATAGGCTTCCTCTATGAGATTTTTGCGCAGGCTGGCATGCGTCTGCTCGCGATCCCAAGGGCAGCCATCGGGGCTGCGGAGAATTTGCACAATTTCGTGCAGCCGGCCAAACGTGCGATAATGAACCTCGTCCTTCTCGCTCTTAGGAACCCACACAAGCGATAAATTCCCATAGCCTTTCACATGATCCAGCTCATGGAGCGGCACTTCGATGATTTGCTCCGCGCCAGCTACACCTAAGGAATGACCTACCACCACGCGATACTCATCCGGGTATGCATCCATAAGTGAAATCTTGAGATCCGACGCCGTATATGTATCGTACACTTGCCCAATGATCGTATGAACCTGAGGATTTAAAGCATAACGGCTAAGGCTGGTCGCGTCAAGCAGTTGAAAGCCATCGATCGGATCAAAGCCGAAGCGCAGGAACGCTTGGTCCAAAAAGCTCTCCCCGCCCATGACTTGAAGGGAAATCCCCTCTTCCGGACAACGCTGCTTCAAAAGCTGAACCGTATATTCCGCCACCATCGGGTGACCCGGCACCGCATAGATAACCTCAGTAGGCGTACTTTTGGCGGATTGGACAAGCGCCTCCGCGATAGATTCGTATACCCCTTCAAAGCTTTCGTGAGCAACGTAATTCGCATCGAAAGTTTGGTAAGGAATTTGGTTGCTGTCCAGCATACGCACCATCGGATGGTCCACCGTGCGCAAAAATAACTGAGCTTGGGATTGAGCTGCGCTTTGGAGCTTTTTCCAGACGCCTAGCGTAAGCTGGTCTTCGTCTCCCGTTCCGAGTCCGACAACGGTAATATGAGCTTGAGTTGACATGGTTCGCACCTCCTGAAATATGTTGTTATTTTTTAAAAAATACCTTCACGCTACGTTGTATTTTGTGCAAGTATTTCGTCATTTTTACAGGGAACAAACTATCTATGTTGTACTATATACAACCATTTTAAGCATTTCTCCATAAAATACGGCTACTTTGCTCAAATCGTTGCACAAGATACAACATAGAAGCACCGAGCTAACTTTTGAGAACAAAATCATTGTATGTTGTGCAACAAAGAGCAACGAGCAAAGAGCAAAGAGCAAAGTGCAAAGAGCAACGAGCAAAGTGCAAAGAGCAAAGTGCAAAGAGCAACGTGCAAAGTGCAAGGTTTGTACTGCTAGTCCATCCAAGCTGGGCTGCGGCACGGGCAGCCGAAACCTACCGGCCGCCGGAACGCCCCGCCGGCCAGATCCGGGCCAGGACCGGCGCCAGCTTCCGGTCCAGCTCCGGCATCAGCCGCAGCTCCTCGCGGCTGATGCTGCCGCTGCGCAGCAGCATCGCCCCGTAGACGGCCGCGCCGCCGGCTACCCCAACCAAAGCGATTGCGCTGGCGCTCAATCGCTCAGGCACGTGCCATACCGCCACAGCGGGCATGGCCAAGAGCTGCAGCGCTGCGAGGCAGACGCCCATCGCCACCACGCCCAGCGTGGGTGCGATGACGTACGGCCGCAGCGCGAAGCGCGCCCCGGTGCAGCGGCGCAGCTGCACCAGATTCAGCCCCGCCGCAGCGGCGTAGGCGATGACCGCGCTGAGCGCGGCGCCGTTGATGCCCCAGCGGGGCATGAGCACGACGTTGCCGAGTGCCTTCAGCACGATGGCAACGAGCAGGGCCTGCGCCGGCGTGCGAACCGCGCCGGCGCCCTGCAGCACACTGGCCGACACAGCGTTCAGCGTGCTGAACAAGGCCGTGAAGGCAAGAACAGCCATCGTCAAGCTGGCCTCATCGTTTTTGTACAGCATCACATTGATCGGCATCGCAGCAAAAGCAAGTCCGAACGAGGCCCCGATACCAATCAGCCAAGAAAGCCGAACAGACATCTCCGCCCGAAAACGCATCACGTCCAGCTGCCCTCTCGCCTTCGCATCCGCCATCGCGGGAACAAGCACAGCCGACATCGAGGAAGCGATCATAACAACTAGCTGGACGAGCGGCAGCCCGCGGTTGTATAAACCAAACTGCCTCATAGCCTCAAGCTCGCTGCCTTGCGACGCTTCAAGCAGCCGCGGCATCGTAAACGTGTCGACCAATGTCAGCAAGGGCACAACGACCGCCCCTAAGCAGACAGGAATCGCATAAGCTGCGATGCGCCTCGTCCACTGCCAAGAGGAAAGAACCTTCAAGCCGGACTTCCCTGTCCCCTCCGGATCGCCGGAATACTTTTGACTCCTCATTGCTTTACGCCAATATACATACATAACGAGCAGCCCAGCACCGGCGCCAGTTACGGAGCCGAAAGTTGCTCCTGCGGCAATCCACTCCTCATCATACGCTAGAGCCGCCAGATAGAGCAGCAAGGCAACCATCGTAATGACGCGAATCAACTGCTCAATCACTTGAGAGACTGCGGTAGGCACCATGTTGTGATACCCTTGAAAATAACCGCGCAGGACAGCCAAGGTGGGAGCTACAAGAAGCGCAAACGATACGCTTCGAATCGCCTTCTCCGTTTGGCGAATCCCAATCCAGTCTGCAATCTCGCCCGCTCCAAAATAGAGCAGCATAAACAAAACGATGCCGGTGCCCAGCAGCACTACTCCGGAAATACGGGCGATGCGCCTAGCCTCCTGATGATCGCCACGAATGACGCTCTCCGCCACAAACTTGGATACGGCGACCGGAAATCCCGCTGTAGCCGCGAATAAAATCAAAATATAAAGCGGATAAACCGCATTATAGATACCAAAAGCCGCGTCCCCCGCTACATTTTGCAGCGGAATTTTTTGCAGAGTGCCCAGCAGTTTCGAGAGTACGGCGGCGGCTCCCAGTACGGCAGCCCCCTTCAACAGCTTGACGTTACCCTGTTTTCCGACATGCTGCTGGAGCCCCTCTTGATCCATTTGATGCTCCTTGCCGGTTTTCCCCATCCTGCTTCTCCTCTGTCTGAAGTAATCCATTGATACATATACACGTATTATAACGAAATCGGCCATGGCAGACAAAAAAAGCTTCTCTTACAGATGAACATCACCTCAGTAAGGAAGCCTTTGTGTCTTATAATTTTGTCTACTGCTCCATCTGTTTCGCCAGAAAGCCAGCCGCTGTTTCTACCATCTTCACTTCCATGTTCCCCATTTTAACACTCTCATCCTTGGAGATTAGAATAACGGATCCGATAGGATCGCCCCCCGCTACAATCGGAGCCGCCACGAAGGAAGAAAACGTCTCATTCGCGTCCTTAATAATCTCAAACGTCCCTGAATTGCTCTCCAATATCGGTTTCCGGTTTTCCATACAAGATTCGATGATAGACCCCACCGACTTTTCCAAGAAATCCTTTTTGGACCCGCCGGCCATGGCAATAATCGTGTCCCGGTCTGAAATCATGGCAACATGATTAGTGCTCTCAAATAATGACTCTGCGTATTCCTTCGCAAAATCACCAAGCTCGCCAATAGGCGAATATTTCTTCAGAATCACTTCACCATCGCGATCCACAAAAATTTCTAAAGGGTCGCCTTCACGAATTCGCAGTGTGCGTCGTATTTCCTTGGGGATAACTACTCTCCCTAAATCATCTATCCGACGGACAATTCCAGTTGCTTTCATACCTCTAGATGCCTCACTTTCCGCTCAAGAATTAGATACGACAGGAGCATGAAATCTTGTATGCTAGATCGGGATTTGGTGGGAACTTGAATTCTATCCATAGTATTCTTCACTTCCCAATCTTCTATGCAGTCGCTTCTGCTAAGGAATTTTTCTTTATGTAGCTTTGCACCCTGCTGCGATTATGTTGTCCAAAAATAACAAATAAAAACAGGATGTCCATAATCGGACATCCTGGTAAGTTCTTACTTTGCCGCCGGGCTAGCCGCTGGACTTGCAGCAGGGCTTGCCGCCGGAGCTGGGTTTGCTTCCGGTTTAGGCAGATTATTCGTTTCAATCAAGCTCGGGTATTCTTTCTCAGCAAATTCAGTCAAGGATTTCTCTGCAAGCTGAGATTTAATTTGTGTTTTAAGCGTATCATCAAGCTGTTTCGTGCTTCTGGATTCCACTTTCATCACGTGGTAGCCAAAAGAGGATTCAACCGGATCGGAAACTTTATTCAAAGGAAGAGTGCTTGCCGCTTCTTTAAATTCAGGCACCCATTGGTTGATGTCTGCATCTTTATACGTACCGCCATTATCTTTAGAACCTGGATCATCGGAATACTCTTTCGCAAGAGCCGCAAAGTCTCCGCCGCTATCCAATTTGCCTTTGACTTCTTTCGCTCTTGCCAAAGCTTCATCCTTCGTGCGCAGATCTTTCTGAGTGGCCGCATCTTTCAAGGAAATCAAAATATGGCTCACAGTCGCGATATCAAACGCATGCGCCGCTGCTTGCTCGTTGTAGGAGTCCTGTACCTCTTTGTCGGTAATTTTGCCTTCCATGCTGCCCATCGTGTAGAAGCTCATTTTCATCAAAGATTCGATATCTTTCAACTCGATGCCGTTGTCTTTCAACTGCTTGTCCATTCCGCCTTCTTGCTTGCCGAAGTAATCCGTAATAGCCTTCATTTGCTCGGCGACTTGCTTGTCGGCGTCCGCCTTCACTTTATCGTCAGCTTTCGCGGACAACACGCGGAAAGTAACCATTTGCTTCAACATATCTTGTTGAAAAGCCGGATCTGCCATGAACTGAGCCAGCTGCGGCGAGAACATTTTGTTCACGTTGATGAAAGAATCGAACTCGGCGCGGGTGATTTTGCCGCCTTCTTTGTAAGTGGCAATCACATCCGTCGGCTTGCCTGTTGCTGCTGCAGTCGGGGAAGGTGAAGCTGACGCTGCACCCTCCTTTTTGCTGCCGCATGCACTCAATACAGAAAATGCAAGTAGCAATGCTACCATGCTTAATATCCATTTTTTCGAAAAAAGTCGTTTGCTAGTATGATTTGGCAACATCCTTTAATTCCCCTTTCGTTTTCAGAACATCCTTATATTGTACCAGAAATTTCTCCACCAACTCGATGGAAGCTTCTGGCTTCATGCCTTTGCAGCGAATAACAATATGCAGCTGCGGGTCTGCGTTGAGCTTGATTCGACCGTCAAAGCCTTTGGACAAATTGAGCAGCTTCTGTCCATCCAGCCTGCCATTTTGGTCAATATGCACCTTGATTAGGTAATCATCCCCTTTTTGGCTGATCGATTCAATACGGTACTCCGCACCATATGCTTTCAGGCGGGCCACTGACAGCAAGTTGAATACGGCCTGAGGCAGATCCCCGAAGCGGTCCACAAGCTCATCATGCAGGTCTGCAGCTTCCTCCAATGTGCGAATGGCGGCCACTTTTTTGTAAATTTCGATTTTTTGCATGCTGTCGTAGATGTAGTCGGATGGCAGATAAGCATCCAATTGTATATCGATGGAAGTGTTCCATTCCGGTTCCGGAACAGCCGCTTCCCCGTCTATTTCTAGTTTCAGCTTTGCAATTTCTTCGGCTAACATTTGGGAATACAGGTCAAAACCGACGGAAGCAATGAAGCCATGCTGTTCTGCACCCAGCAAGTTCCCTGCGCCGCGGATCGACAAATCCCTCATCGCAATTTTAAAGCCTGAACCAAGTTCTGTAAACTCTTTAATCGCTTGCAATCGTTTTTCCGCCACTTCCGTGAGCACTTTATCCCGCTGGTAAGTGAAGTATGCATAGGCTACGCGATTCGATCGTCCTACGCGACCACGCAGCTGATACAGCTGGGAAAGCCCCATTTTGTCGGCGTCATGAACAATAAGCGTGTTGACATTCGGGATATCGACACCCGTCTCGATAATGCTCGTACTGACGAGCACGTCGTATTCGCCATCGAGGAAATCGAGGATCGTCTTCTCCAGCTCCTGTTCGCCCATTTGGCCATGTGCGACGGTCACGCGGGCATCCGGTATCATCATCGAGATTTGATCGGCGATCTGCGTAATCCCCTGAACCCGGTTGTACAGATAGTACACTTGACCCTCACGGGCAAGCTCCCGCTCAATCGCTTCTCTGACAAGCGTCGGGCCATACTCAACCACATAAGTTTGGACAGGGAAACGATTCTCCGGCGGGGTCTCAATAACGGACAAATCCCGCACTCCGAGCATGGACATATGCAAAGTTCTTGGAATCGGCGTTGCCGTCAGCGTCAGCACGTCCACATTCGTTTTGAGCCGCTTCAGCTTCTCTTTGTGGGACACGCCAAACCGCTGCTCCTCATCGACAATCAGCAAGCCGAGATCTTTGAACTGCACATCTTGCGACAGCAGTCTGTGCGTACCGATGACAACGTCAACCGTCCCTTTTTTGACACCTTTCATGACTTCCGTCTGCTCTTTTTTCGAGCGGAAACGGCTAAGTACCCGCACATTAAACGGATAGCCTGAGAACCGCTCGCGGAAAGTCTCGTAATGCTGCTGCGCCAAAATCGTCGTCGGCACCAAGACAGCGACCTGCTTCCCGTCAATAGCCGCCTTAAATGCCGCACGAACGGCCACCTCGGTCTTCCCGTAACCTACGTCGCCGCAAAGCAGGCGGTCCATCGGACGCGATTTCTCCATGTCGTTCTTAATTTCTTCAATCGCACGAAGCTGATCCCGCGTTTCATCGTAGGGGAACATCGCTTCGAACTCATTCTGATAGGAGCTGTCTTTGCTGAAGCCATAGCCGGTCGTGGCCTGACGCTCCGCGTAGAGCTTGATCAGTTCATCCGCAATATCCTTTACGGACGCCCTTGCCTTGCTCTTCACTCTAGCCCAATCTGCTCCGCCAAGCTTATAAACCTTCGGTTCTTTCTCTTCCGAACCTACATATTTCTGAATGAGATCAATCTGGTCAATCGGCACTGACAGCTTATCGCCGCCGGCATACATGATGTGCAGATAATCTTTATGAATTCCGCCTACTTCGAGCGTACCTATACCGACGTACTTCCCGATCCCATGGTTCACATGGACAACGTAATCGCCAATTTTAAGCTCTTGATAGCTCTTGATGCGCTCGGCATTCTCCAGCTTTTTCTCGACCTTGCGGGCTTTCCGCTGCTTCTGCGTGAAAATTTCGCCTTCCGTAATAACGACCAAATGGATCGAAGGCAGTTCAAACCCTGTTTGCAGATTGCCATCTACAATTTCCGGCACTTCGATCTGGTAATCATTCAAGACGCGGCGCACCCGTTCGGCACGCTCTTCGCCGTTCGCAAGCAGAATGACATTGGCGCCATTCTTCTTCCAACGCTCCATCTCCGCTTTCAGCAGATTCATTTGCCCGTGGAAGTTTTGCATCACACGACTGACGAAATTCACGATATTTTGCGGTTGGATGCCCACGACCTGACGCAGGAACAGCGACAAATACAAGGTCGGAAACGGTCTGCGGTGCAGCAGCGTTTCATAGGATTTGGACAGCACAAAAGCCGGCAAGCTCTTCCCCTCTGTCAGCGCATGCATCATCCACTCCGCCTCGTCGCGTTCGAGCTGTTTCGCCGTCTCCAGCAAACGGGCCGGCTCGTCGATGATCAGCACCGCATCCTTAGGCATGTAGTCTATGAGGGTCTGTCTTTCCGTATATAAAAGCGAAATATATTTATAAATGCCCGGAAATGTCTGCCCTTCGCGGAGCAGCTCAATATCATGTCCAATTCCTTCGAGCAATTTGTCTTTCGCCGACCGGTCGGTCATTTTCTCCAGCTGCGCTTGAAGCAGCTCGTACGCGTGCTGCGCTGCGGATTGTAATCGCTTTCGATCCGCTTGAATCTCACGGCATGGAGGAATCGTGATCGCCTGTAATTTATCTATTGACCTCTGGTCACTCACATCGAAAGTACGGATAGAGTCAACATCGACATCAAAAAGCTCAATACGAATGGCATTTTCCGACGTCAGTGGAAACAAATCCAATATGCCGCCGCGAACGCTCATCTCCCCTTTGGTCTCAACCCGCTCCACGCGTTCGTAGCCCATGTTCGATAACGTGCCGAGCAGCGCATCCAGCTCGACGGTATCCCCTACCTTAACGGTCATCTGGGATTCTTCGAAAACCTGCTTGATCGGAAGCAGCCTGCGGACTCCGGCGAACGGCGCGATCACAATCCCGCGGTAACCGCCTGCCAGCTTGGTGAGCACATCGATTCGCTGGGCCAGCATCTCCGGACTGGAAGCTGCTTCTTCTGCCGTCAGAAGCTCTTGCGACGGGTAGAGCAGCACATTATCGGCTGAGAGGCACTCTAGCAAATCCTCCGCTATTTTTTGAGCGGCAAACATATTATGAGTAACAATGAATAGCGGGCGCGTTAGCTCTCGCGCAAGAGTTGCGATCATCACTTGCTTAGAGGAGCCGGTAAGTCCGGCAACGAGCTGCTCTTTCATCTCGGACCTGATGCCTGACACGATCGTTTGAAAGTCGGTATCCGCAGAAAAAGCCTGAATTAAAGCTTGCAAACAAGTACACTCCTCTCACAAAAAGAAGCCTTGGCACACTTGCCTCGGCTATTAACTCTTCATCAATTTACTTCAACGAAAATTCCGTTACTGCAAGGGACTTGCCAGTAAAGACAGCTCCGGATTGGCTTCCAGCGCCTCGCGGCAGTAGTCGCAAACAACCCTAACCGTAACATCTCCGTTCGTGTTATACGATATTATATCTCTACGCTCATCGGGGGTCAAGAAATGGAAGCCCAACTGTTGCTCCGTAATCGCATGTTGATTAATTTCCCCAACAAACGTGTGGCAATGCCTGCAAATATACTTAATCATATGTATGCCTCCTTCGACGATTCGATTACATCCTAGTATGGCCATTCTCCGGAGAAATTAGCCGAATGTACCATTGTCATTTTCGAATAAGGGCCATGCATACAATACGTAGAGGCAAGCTGCAGGCTTATTTGTTGAATTTGCCCATCGTCTTCTCGAACGGTTCGCCAAGACTCGACAACATCGCTTCGCACGTCAGATCCAGTACATCGTCAATCGACTTCATCTCTTCCTTGGAAAAGTTCGACAGCACGTAATCGGCAATATTATAGCCGGGAGCCGGACGGTTCACGCCTACGCGAATGCGGTTAAAACTCTGCGTTCCAGCATGCTGAATAATCGACTTAATTCCGTTATGACCGCCTGCGCTCCCTTGATAACGAAGCCGGATTTGGCCGAAAGGCGTATCCATATCATCATAAATAATGACAACATCCTCCACCTTCGCTTTATAAAAGTCCAAAACCGCTCTCATCGATTCGCCTGAAAGATTCATATACGTCATTGGCTTCAGCAAAAACACCTTCGTGCCGTTCACGTTCCCCTCGGCGAGAAGTCCCTTGCCCTTGTTTTGAAAAGGACTTATTCCCCATTTGGCGGCAAAGCGGTCAATCGCCATGAACCCGACATTATGCCGGTTCATCTCATATTGTTTTCCCGGGTTTCCCAGTCCGATAAAACATTTCATTTTCTTCCATTTCCTCCTAGCCGTTTGTTAAAAAATCCTTGGCGTAACCTGCATCTAACGGTTATTGTTTACCTATATGAAACGAAAGCGCACCAACAAATTCCTAGCTGCGGGTGAATTATTGAATATGTATCTAAACGGTCAACAACTTACAAGCGATCATCATTTCCAAGATCATATAGATGCCGGTATTCCCGTCCAAGTATACTATCAAAATCTGCATAAGGATATAGGGTACATTGAAAATTACAACCCGCACTTTATTAAAGTCAATAACACGTTCTATAACCGAAACACGCATGTCATTGTTTCCCGGCCAGGGTACTGACTCATCTTGAGACCGGCCTGATGCAAAGGCAATAAATAAAGGATACCCTTAGCACATCGCGGAGGGTACCCTTCTCTTAAGTTATACCGTCTGTTCTTCTTTCGCTTGCTCGCCGGCTTCGCTCGGCTTATCCTCTTTGCCTTGAGCAGCAACGTCCTCAGGAGCTTCCTTCTGAGGCGCCAGGATCGTGAGTACGAGCTCGTTCGGATCGGACTTCACTTCAATCGTATCCGGCACCGTAAGCTCGCTGACCAGCATGTTCTCGCCGATGCCTACGTGTGAAATATCGACCGTGATGGAAGCCGGTATCTGATTCGGCAAACAGCGGATTTCCAGCTCATGCAATTGAATTTGCAGAATGCCGCCTTCCTTCGCCCCTTCGGCCTCTCCGAGGAACTCCAGAATCACCACGGTTTTGACCGGCTCGTCCATATTGATTTGGTGAAAGTCAACATGGAGCAGCTCCCGGTTCAGCGGGTTGCGCTGAATTTCATTGATCATAACCGGCTGCTTGCCCCCGCCATCCGGCATGTCCAGCTCAATAACGGCATGCGGGCTTTTGCGGAGCAGCGCGATTAATTCCTTCTGATCGACGGTAATGACCGTTGCCGCCACCTTCTTGCCGTACACGACTGCAGGCAGCTTGCCGTTCATACGCAGCTGCTTAATATCAGATTTCGTTGCGTCCTTGCGGGCTTCCGCTTTCAATGACAATGCCATAAGAAAAAGAACCTCCTAAGAATTTTGCTCAGCACACTTACTTTCGTAAACGACGCCAAGTGGTAACAGCTAGTTCATAGCGTACCCAACCTTAAGAAGTTCCATCCAAAATCCCCCTCGCAAGGGAGATTTAACTCTTTGCTACTCTTTTTTCGCTTTACTGTCTTTCTTCGCTTTCATCCGCGCTTTGATTTTATCCGCATAGCCCGGTTTGTTCGTTTGTCTTTCACGCGCGATAGCCAAATCGCCGTCATCAACGGCGTGCGTAATCGTCGAGCCTGCGACGACGTAAGCGCCGTTGCCAATTTTCACGGGAGCGATCAAGTTGACATTGCTGCCCACAAACGCATCGTCCCCGATTTCAGTTAAACTCTTATTGAAACCGTCGTAGTTCACCGTAATTGCACCGCAGCCGAAGTTAACGTTCGTGCCGACAACCGCATCTCCTACATAGCTTAGGTGAGATACCTTCGATCCATCGCCCAGCGTCGCGTTCTTAATTTCGACAAAGTCGCCGATCTTCACTTGCTTGCCGATTTTCGCTCCGGGTCTCAAATAAGCAAACGGCCCTACGCTAGCCTCATTATCCACATAAGCGTCTTGAAGAACGGATTGCTTAATCGTAACATCATCCTTCACGACGGAATCGGTAATCTCGGTTTGAGGTCCGATCGTACACTGCTCGCCAATGACCGTTTTTCCGCGCAAAATAGTACCCGGCAGCAGCACGGTGTCGGCTCCGATCACAACCCCTTTTTCAATATAGGTGTTGGCAGGATCGATAATCGTAACCCCGTTCAGCATGTGCTCACGGTTAATGCGCGCTTTAAACAGCACTTCCGCTTCAGCCAACGCAACACGGTCGTTCACGCCGATAGACTCTGCGGCATCTTTCATGCAGTAACCTTGTACCGTTTCCCCGGCGTCCTTAAGGATGCCGATAACATCGGTCAGGTAATATTCATTCTGAGCATTGTTGTTTGTCACGGAGCCCAGCGCTTTGAACAGCTTCCGGTTATCGAAAATATAAGTGCCTGTATTGATCTCCTGAACAGCCGCTTCCTCGCTGCTGCAATCTTTTTGTTCCACAATTCGCGCAACTCTGCCATCTTCACCGCGAATAACGCGGCCATACCCCTGCGGATCATCGAGCTTTGCTGTCAGGATCGTCGCCGACGCGCCCGAACGCTGATGCAGTTCAAGCGTGCTCTTCAGCGTAGCCTCCGAGATCAAAGGCGTATCTCCGCAAATGACCACCGTCACGCCGTCTTCATCGCCAAGCATATCCTTCGCTTGCAGAACCGCATGACCGGTTCCGCATTGCTGCTCCTGCAAAGCATATTCAACCTGGTCTCCCAGATAATTCTTTACCGCTTCCGCTCCAAAACCAACAATAACCAAAGTTCTCGTTACGTCTATTTGCTGCAGCGTGTCCACAACATGCCCCACCATCGGTTTGCCTGCAACCGGATGAAGCACCTTGTACAGCTTTGATTTCATACGCTTACCTTGTCCTGCAGCCAACACAATCGCCATGAGCTTCAATGCCTATTCCAACCCCTTTATTAAAAATAGCTGTATACTGTATACGTAATAGTCGAATGAAAAGTTCATTACCAATGATAGCATCAATGCCACCCAAATGAAAAGAGAGCCCCTAAGGGCTCCCTCAATAATTATTCGCTATGCGCCTTCTTCAATAACCTCTTCCTCTACTGCAGCACGGTCGTATTCAGCCAGTACGGCAGCTTGAATCTTCTCGCGCGTAGTTGAAGAAATTGGATGAGCGATATCGCGAAACTCACCATCTGGCGTACGCTTGCTCGGCATTGCCACGAACATGCCGTTATTCCCGTCGATAACACGTATGTCGTGTACAACGAACTCGTTATCGATGGTAATGGAAGCGATTGCTTTCATTCTCCCCTCGGAGTTGACCCGGCGGAGCCTTACATCTGTAATTTGCACTTGTGTTCACCACCTTTTTCCATCTCTGAGACTTGGGTGTAATATTCCACATCATCGTGCAAATTCCTTCTTATTTTTTTGAAATTTTCGATAATTTTATACAATCTTAATGTTACTGTTAAAATTCGACAGGAATCTCAGCAATTAACTCTATTTCGACAAAAACATCGCGTGGTAATCTGGCCACTTCGACAGTCGATCTAGCCGGTTTGTGATCGCCAAAGTACGTCGCGTATATCTCATTGAGCTCTGCAAACTGATTCATATCCTTCAAGAAAACGGTCGCTTTCACGACTTGACCAAAAGATGAACCTGCCGCTTCCAGCACGCCTTTCAAATTGGCGAACACTTGGTGCGTTTGCTCCTTAATGCCGCCCTGCACGATTTGCCCGTCCAAACCGAGCGGGATTTGCCCCGAAGTAAACAGCAAATTGCCGAATTTAACCGCTTGCGAGTAAGGTCCGATAGCAGCAGGCGCTGCCGTTGTTGAAATGAATTCCATCGTTTTACACATCTCCTTTTTTACTTGTCAAAATAATTGCCTGGCTCCACCGTAATTTGCTTGGTCTTGGAATCAACACCATACAACCGGGCCAGCGATATGTAATGATCCACTAAACGCTCTTCGACTTCAACGGATTCCATGAAGACGCCAACTCCTTGGACAGTGGCTTTGAATTCCGCCAGCAAATCCATCATGCCGTGAATGGTACCGCCTACATGCATGAAATCGTCGATGATCAGCACTTTCGATTCCTCTTTCAAGGCGCGTCTTGCGAGCGACATGGTCTGAATGCGCTTATTAGAGCCCGAAACATAGTTGATGCTCACCGCCGAACCTTCCGTAACCCGGCCGTCCCTGCGGACAACGACAACCGGCAGGTTCATATAAGTAGCCGTCGCATAAGCGAGCGGGATGCCTTTCGTTTCTACCGTCATAATCACATCAATATCACGACCTGCGAAAGCAGATGCAAATGTTTTGCCAATTTCATTCAAATATTGGGGCTGCCCCATGATATCGGACATATATAAGTAACCGCCGGGCAAAATCCGTTCAGGCTGCTGCAGCTGCAGACAGAGCTGTCCAATAAACTTCAAGGATGTTTCCTTCGGCACCTTCGGTGAAAACTTTACTCCCCCGGCTGCGCCCGCAAGCGTTTGCAGCTCGCCGAGTCCCTCTTCTTCAAAAACTTCTTTAATAATCGCCAAATCCTCACTAATGGAGGACTTCGCTGAGTTGTAACGCTCGGCAAAAGTCGTTAAAGGAATTAACGAATGGGGGCGAAACAACAAGTATTGCGTCATTTCTACCAGCCTAGCGCTCCTTTTCAACTTTTTCATCGCACTACCCCCCAAAAATCCGAATAATATAAAGAAAATATACCACTTTTATACGTATTTATTCAAGCTTAGCATGAAAAATAAATTAACATGGACCTTACATAATGCTAACACATAATAATATACGACTTCGCCGTCCTTTTAGGACGAGCGAGTTTGTCAAGGCAGATGCGCCCCTCTCCACATAAAAAGGACCGCCTAGGCAATGCGCCTGACGGCTTTCCAGGTTGCACAATAGGCAACCTCTATCAATTTGTCTGCTAGGTCAGCATCCGCACCGCATATACATCCTTGCAGAACCCCCGAAGCCCGTTATAGATCCGCGGCACCTTCGCTTCCTTAGAAACAAGACCGAATACCGTAGGCCCGCTTCCGGACATTAACACGCCGTCTGCTCCCAGACGCTGCATGCATTCTTTCAACTGCCGGACCTCCGGATAAAGATCCAGCGTCACTTCTTCCAGCACGTTGCCAAGGTTTCCGCAAAGCTGATCGAACTGCTTCTCGCGAATTGCCTTCATCACATTCTCCGTCGATGGATGACGCTTGATCTCGCGGGCGTTCAGCTTCCCATAAATCTCCGACGTGGACACATTGATGGGAGGCTTGGCCAATACGACCCAACACTGCGGCGGCGAGACGATCGGCTCCAGCTTTTCGCCGCGTCCTCTGGCGACGGCCGTCCCTCCCGTTACACAGAAAGGCACGTCCGATCCAAGCTCAGCGCCAAGCACCTGCAGTTCCTCCATAGGGATGTTTAAATTCCAAAGCCGGTTCAAACCCCGGAGCGTTGCTGCCGCGTCGCTGCTGCCCCCTGCCAGTCCTGCTGCCACGGGAATCTTTTTATCCAAATGAATGTAGACGCCTTGTTTGACGTCATAGCGATCTTTAATTAGACGCGCAGCCTGAAAGGCCAGGTTCTTCTCATCTAGCGGAATATAGCCCGCCTGACTGGATATAATGATGGTGTCCCGTGAAAGCTCTTGCATCTCGATCCGGTCAGCCAGGTCGACCATCGTCATGACCATCTCTACTTCATGATAACCATCCGGTCTTTTATGTAAAACATCTAAGGATAAATTAATTTTAGCCGGTGCTTTTTCAAAAATTTTCAACAAGGTCACCTTCTTTTGCTCGTTTGCCGTTAAAATATTATAACAAAAGCGCAAAAAAAAAGCTAAAGCATTCGCTTTAGCTGTAGTAAGGACGTTGTTCGGCCTGTACCGCTTGCTGAGACGCCGATGCTACGGGATTCCATCCCGCATGCGCCGAGCCGCCCGGTGAAGCCATCTGGCCGTAGGAAGGCGTGTAGGCAGGCTTAACGACCGCTGCTTGCTGCCCGTACCCCTGTGGCGCTTGTACAGCCTGCTGGTTATACAGAGGCGCTTGCGAGTAGCTGTTCTGCATAGCGTTCTGTGGGCTGTAGGATGCTTGCATAGAAGGGCCAGAGGATGAATATTGCTTCGCCAACTGTTCCTCCGCGATTTGAATCGCTCGTTTCACCATATTCCCCGCATCTTTCGTGCGGATGCCTTCCCAACCTTCTCGCTGCACGACATCATAGAACCCTAGATCCTTGGCCAACTCATTTTTGAAACTTTCGGACATAACACCTCTTCTGCGACTCATAAAAGACCTCCTTGTCCTGAGCTTAGCGTGAGCTTTGACTGAACTTTGACTGAGCTTTTAACTGAACAAAGCTGCCCGCGTAAGCATAAAGTAAGGTTAGTATGCCCAGTCGCGCAAGGTCCATGCAAATGCAAAAAACAGACCCTTGGGTCTGCTCATATAGAAACTATTTAAGCTAATGTTGGATATAAGTGATACGAACCTGGCCGTCATCATTGCAAACCGTCACTTCAACAGATTCGGTAAGGATGTCAGCATAGCTGTAAGACACTCGTTTAAAGGCGTGTGATTCTTGGTCAAGCTTCACGATAAACACAGAAGGGTAGGTTTCTTCTAAAACACCGGAACGTTCGACAGTCTTTCGACGGCCACCATTCGCTCTCAACATGATCTTCTGCCCGACGTGGGGCTCCAAACTGCGTTTGATTTCCAATAGCGCATTTTTTGCCATTGTCAACTACCACCTCTTTCCTTGTTAATTATACCCCATCTTGACAAGCATGTCAAACAAGGTCAAATATTATATCAGCACCGCAATCCAGTTGTCAACGGCATTTTCGCCTATTTTCCGAATTCCCCATTGTACAGGTTGTCTCCAAAGTTCGCAAATTATTCACAGTTTTCCAATAAAAAAAGAACATTCCCCCGGCACCTTCCTCGCAACGAGGAAAGCATCAGGCAAATGTTCTTTAACTAGCTGATAAGAGCACAACTTACACATGCTCCTCTGTATGTTGTTGAATACCCGGAACGCCCATCCGGTAGCTCCCGCGCGTCTCTACCCCGCCTAAACCGTCTAGACCCGTCACCGTCAAGTCCATAATATCCAGCATGGATATCGTCTCCTTCACGGATGTATAGGATAGCTTTGCCGCTATGCAAAGCGGATCTAACGCGTGGATGAGGATGCGTGCGGGTGAACTCGCGAAATTCGCCCCCGCCCGAAGCAAAGCCTCAAAATGAGACTGGCACGCACCGGCGACGATGATCATCGCATCGCGGTTGCGTTCATACTGCCGGGCGATCTGAACGGCGTTCACGAAGTTCTGCGAATTCTTATAGCTGGCCAAACCGCTAGGTCCCGCGGTTTTACGATGCTTAAGTATTCCGTCATGCCCCGTGATGACGACAATGTCCGGCTTAATTTGCGGAAGCAGCCGGTGGAGCGCGTCGGCCATCTGCGATTCAGGAATGTAATACCCCTCTGCCGGCACACGAAGCTCGCCATAGAGCAGCATGCTCTTGCGCAGGTAGGTCGGATCTCCGTCCAAATGCAGCACTTTGCCAGGGACTTCGAAATAACCTGCACTCGCTTTTTGATTTTGATTATGGGCGACAGTGAGGTGATTCTTCTCCTGCAGCTGCACCTGGGCTACCGCCAGCCTCCGCAATGTCTCGCGAAACTCGGGCGAGCTCGACCTGGGATGGTCGATCGCTTCTGCCGGGTTCGTCAGCGTTAAGTCCATTAAAGGCGCATCCGCAAGCAGTCTATAATCTACACCGCGCAGAATGGCCTTCATCTGATCAATGCGTTCAATCTTAAACATGACGTCGCCGCCATAGGATTTACGGGTTACAAAGTCTCCTTGCCTCATCGCACAAATCCCCTCCTAGGGTCATCCTATGGCGGGACTGGGCATTTGGTGCGGGTTATTTGCAGCCGTGCGCGCGCAGCGCTGTCGATAAGCGCGCGAACTCTTCCATGCTGAGCGTTTCGCCGCGGCGCGAAGGCTCGATGCCGCAGCCGTGGAGCAGCGCTTCCAGCTCGGCTTTGTTTTCTTTGGTAAAGAACCGCGCAGCCAGGTTATTGTAAAGGGTTTTGCGCCGCTGGACGAAGGACGCCTGGACGACGGCGAAGAAGAAGTCCACGTCCGCCACCTCAACCGGCGGTGTTTTGCGCACACGCAGCCGGATCACGGCGGAATCGACGTTCGGCTGCGGCACGAAGACGGTGCGCGGCACGATCGTCACGAGCTCCGGCTCGCAGTGGAACTGCACGGCAATGCTGAGGCTGCCGTAATCTTTGGTGCCCGGGCGGGCCGCCATGCGGTCGGCCACTTCTTTTTGAATCATCACGACGATATTCTCCAGAGGCAGCTTCTCTTCCAGAAGCTTCATGATGATCGGTGTCGTGATGTAGTACGGCAGGTTGGCGACGACGCTGACGCCATCCAAGCCCGCGAAATGCTGCCGGAACAGCTCCGGCAGGTCGGTCTTCAAAATATCGCCATGAACGACACTCGCATGGGGATACGGCTCCAGCGTCTCGCCTAGGATAGGCAGCAGACGCTGATCGATCTCGACGGCCAAGACGCGCCCTGCGAGCTTGGCCAGCTGCTGGGTGAGCGCCCCGATGCCGGGGCCGACTTCCAGCGCCCCCTTGTTCGGCCCGAGCTCGGCGGCCGAAACGATCTTGCTCAAGATATTCTGGTCGATCAGAAAGTTCTGGCCCAAGCTCTTTTTAAGCACAAGATTATGCTTTTTGATAATTTGTTTCGTCTTACTCGGTGTTGCCACGTCATCTGCTGTTACAATCACTTCATTGCCGGGTATATTCATCTTGTAGCCCTCATTTATCTATAGGTTCTGAATTTAACTATATATTCCCTTCCAGATGCTCCAAAGCTGCCTCAAACTCTTCACGCGAGATCTGGAACATCGCACACCGCTTATAAAACTGCTTGCCGTTGCAGTAGCCGATCCCAAGCGCATTGCCCACAACAAGCCGTCTGGACGCCGCCTCGGGGTGAACGATCAGCCCGGCGGCCATAAGGTCGCTCATGGCGAGCTGCGAGACGCTCCCTTCGTACTCTGTCCGAAGGTTCTGAAGCGCCTGCCGGATCGTCTCCGGCGCCGCATTCTCCACGCCAATGTCGCCTTTATACTCGGCCTGCGCCTGCGTGATAAAGGCATGCTTGCAGCCCGGCACCTTGGCGGCCACAATCTTCCGAATCCGCTCGCCTGCGTGATCCGGGTCGGTGAAAATAATGACGCCTCTGCGCTGCTGTGCGAGGGCTATCCGCTTCAATACGGCTTGCCCGATGGCGGAGCCGCCCGTCTCTATTGTATCCGCCTCGACCGCTCGGCGAATGGCGGCCGTATCGTCCTTGCCTTCAACGACGATGACTTCTTTCATCATAAATGAGTTCCCTTCCCAGTACGCAGAAAAAGAAGAGGGAACCCCTCTTCTTTCGCCCAGGCTGCTTGCCCGGTGACGTATAATGACATTGTTCCCGCTGAAACTAACGTTTACACGTTAATTTTCAGACGGCTTCTTCGGTCCTACAACATAGACCGTATACCCCTGTTTTGTTCCGAATTTATTGGCATAGCCGTGATCTTCAAAATATACATCAATCATTTGGCCTTTCACACCGCTGCCGATATCTTCAGCACGGCGGAAGCCGACACCCTCAATGTAAACCCACCATCCCAGCGGGATGACTTTCGGATCAACCGCAATCGTTCTGCCTTCCGTTACCGTTGTTCCCGTATACGTCTTCCCGTATCCAGGAGATCCTTCGGACTTCCCTGTCGAATCGGCTCCCGCCGAATAGGCCGTTAGCTTCACATTCTTCAGAATTTGTTTATACCCGAACGTAACGCCATTCTTAGAGATCTCATCCACGCTCGGAGATGAGGCCGACAATGTCACAACAGGGTTCTTCGTGCCAACGGACACGACTTTCTTTATACTTTCCTGTTGTACTTCTTGACCCACTACAGCTTCCGCCACTAGAACGCCATCTTCGTAAGTCTTCTCTTTCTTTTTGACCAGTACGCCCTCTTTACCTTCTTGGATAACTTGCTCTTTGCCTTTGAGCAGCGATGCATCACTTTTCTTTTCCGTATCGAATGCAATCGGCTCTGTTACTTCTTCCGTCTCTTTTTTTACACGGACGATTTTGATTTCATCGCCTGAGCCCAGAGCGGCTGTTGGATCGGGAGTCAGCTTATCGTGTTCCCCCAGTGCAATATGTAAACGTTGCAATGCACTTTCAACCGTTCTTGCAGTTGTGTAAACAGTGGTGGTCTTTCCATCAGCAGTCAATTGAATTGGAGAAGCTTTCTCGATGACGAATTTGTCTCCACCCTTGATTGTCGCCGCAGGGTCTGCAGATATTTCATCGTGTTCACCAATCGTTATGGCTTGTTCATCCAGTAGGCGTTGCAGGACCCATTGCTTCGTGTGCACAACGGTTTCTTGTCCATTCACAACCACGGATACGCTCTTGGTAGCCGTACCGTACAACAACACCAAAAACATGAAAGTCATTGCGATTGAAATTAGAGCCAGGCTTAAAATCAAACGCAAGTTTTCATGCTTCCATCGCAATGCGAAGGACATGCTGGATGATCGTTTTACATGGGTCTCGCTAAAAGAGATACTGCCCACTTCTTCGGTCCTCCTTCAAAGCCTCGCCGCCAGGTTACAGCATGATTAAATTTGACGCGACTAAGGTTTTTAATTTAACTTAACGTGCTTCCATCGACAGCTGCGCTTAAGCTGCTGCGTTCCGGTCGTCCCACCCCGCTTTGCCTATTCAACATTCTATGAGTAGAGATCCTAAAGAAGATAAAAAGCCAGCAAGAAGAGGACTCTTCTCGCCGGCTTAGTTTGCATAGTAAAATACACAAATAGCACACACGACAATCGTTACCTCTCTTACGCTTACGAGGTTAGCTGACGGATTCGGACGTGAGAGTCGCCCTACTCAGACGTAAACTTCCGTTAACGTCCAAGATTCACCCCTGTTACTCACTCTGTTCACTCAGATGCGTCACCCGCTTCTCAAGCTTACAGTGGTTCCCCCGTTCCCTTATTCGGAACTCAGCGAATGGAAAAATGGCAAATTGGTTATTAAGTTATTATGAAAAGTATATTACGCTGTTAATCTCTACCTGTAAAGGGATTAACACCTACTAAAAAGGGCTAAATCGCTTAAAATTAGCTTATTTTTAGAATAAAACCACTTTTTATCTACATTTATCTCACTATAACGTACGAATACTAGGTTTCTTCGTGTTTTCACACCTAAACTAGGCTTCGAAACCAAATTTGTTTATACTTATCATGAAAGAATTCAGTGATTTAATACCAATAATTAGCTATTCAGGGAGGCAATTAGATGGGCCCTATTTTGCAAGTCGATTCTTTATTTGGAGGATATTTACCCACGAAACCGGTTCTCCATGATCTCACGTTTTCGATTCGCCAGGGAGAAATGATGGGTTTGATCGGTTTGAACGGCGCAGGCAAAAGTACGACTATCAAAAACATCCTCGGTCTGCTTCAGCCTCAAAAAGGTTCGATCAAAATCAACGGCTTGACGTTAGCCGAGGATCCGCTTCCTTACCGGGCGACCTACGCTTACGTACCTGAAAGTCCGGAGCTATATGAAGAACTTACGATTCGCGAGCACCTCGAGCTAACGGCCATGGCATACGGCTTGTCCAAAGAAGACTATCTCTCCCGTTCGCAAGCGCTGCTCGTGCAATTTCAGATGGAGGACAAGCTGAACTCCTTCGCCAGCCATTTATCCAAAGGCATGAAACAAAAAGTAATGATTATGAACGCTTTCCTGATCGAACCCTCTTTGTACATCATTGACGAGCCATTTCTCGGACTAGATCCGCTAGCGATTCGCTCACTGCTGGAGCTAATGGTCAAAATGAAGCGAAAAGGCGCGTCATTTCTCATATCCTCGCATATTTTGTCTACGATTGAGAAATATTGCGATAATTACGTCGTCCTGCATAAGGGCCACATGGTCACTCAGGGCGATTTAGTCGAATTGCGTCAGCAAACCGGACTCCAACAGGCGTCACTGGACGACATCTTTTATAAGCTTGTAAAAGGGGATCCGGTATGAAATCGATGGACTTGAATACCCGTGCCCTATGGCAGCAAAGATTTGAACGTTATATGAAAGAATCTATGGGCTATCTGCAGTATGCGGCGCGCAGCAACTTTTTCGGCTTCCTGTTATTTCTTGTCATTCTTTCTTCCTATTATTATGCAAAAATATTACAGCGGCTTCCGACAGATTACCCTTATTTGTGGATCGTCCTTCTGCTTCTCGTTCCTCTGTTGTCATCCAGTCCAATCCGCACCTTAGCCAGAAGCGCAGACCGTATGTTTTTGCTGCGTATCGAGCACCAAATGGGTCCGTACTTCCGCGGCGGATTTATGTACAGCTTAGCGCTGCAAGCGTTTTGGACATTTCTGGCATGGGTCGTGTTGTGGCCCTTGTACCATCACTGCCTCGGACGTGAAGAGCAGCATTTCTTATGGATGCTCGCCCTGCTTCTATTAATGAAGTTGGCCAATTTGTCGGCTAGCTGGCAGGAAAGCCGGTTCACGAACGAACGCGCGAGAATCGCATCCGGTAGCTTTCGCTGGATCGCAACCACCGCTTTGGTTTCTCTGCAATTTCTGACCAGCGTGTTCTGGGCAAGCGGCGCAGCATTGGTTCTCATTTTAGCCTGGCTGACGGCCACTCACTACGTTTCCAAACACCTGATCGGATGGGATTACCTCATCGCTAAAGAAAGGCAGCAGCAAGCACGGCTCTACGCCTTTTTTAACTGGTTCGTCGATGTTCCGCACTTGGGAACGCGAATAACCCGCCGAGGCTGGATCAGCGGGGTCACAACGTTCATTCCTTTTAAACAAGAGGCAGCTTATTTGTACATATATATGAAGACTTTACTGCGTACGGAGCTATTTGGGATTGTCATGCGTATTTCCCTGTTGGGGGCGCTTGCCATAGCCGTTTCAAGCAGCGAAACTGCGCGAATACTCATCTTTTTTATCGCGTTGGTAATCTCCATGGTTCAGCTCACGCCGCTCGAGCGTTCACACCGCTATACCTTTTGGCTGGAGATGTACCCGCTTGACCGCCAATTGAAAGCCGGTTCCTTGGCCTTCATCATTTGGTCCGTGTTGTTCCTGGAGCTGTGCATCCTGTCGGTTTCGCTTTTGATCCGCTCTTCGCCAATGCTTTTCACGGTCCCGCTCATCGGTCTCGCCTTCATCTCGTTAAGCTGCGGAATCTTGCTTCGACGCAAATTCGCGAAGAACGCTTCACTTGAGACCTAGCAAGGCAATCGCGTTGTTTGTCGTTATTTCTGCGAGTTCCTCCAGACTCAAGCCCTTAATTTCCGCGGCGGTTTCGGCCACCAACCGAACATAAGCCGATTCATTGCGCTTGCCGCGGAAAGGGTGCGGGGTCAAGTAAGGAGCATCCGTCTCGATCAATAGGCGGTCCAATGGAACTTGCGCCAGCACTTCCTTCGGCTGTTTCGCATTTTTGAAAGTAACAGGCCCGCCGAAGGAGATATGGAAATTCATATCCAAGCATTGTTTAGCCGTTTCCCAACTCCCCGAAAAACAGTGCATGATACCTCCGACTTCCGCAGCTTTCTCCTCTTTCAAAATCGTCAAAATATCGTGATGGGCATCCCGGTTATGAATCACAATGGGCATGCCAAGCTTTCGCGCCAGCCTGATTTGCTCTCGAAAAACCCGCTGCTGCACATCCTTTGGCGACTTATCCCAGTAGTAATCCAGTCCGATTTCCCCGATGGCCACCACCTTCTCATGTTTGCACAGATCCTCGATCCATTCCAAATCGCCCGGCAGCATATCAATAGCATCGACAGGATGCCAGCCCACCGTTGAATAGATGAAATCGTATTTCTCGGCAAGCGCAATCGAGCTGGGAATGGTCTCCCGATTAAATCCGACATTCACCATTCTCGTAACCCCGGCCTCCCGCGCACGCTGAATGACCTCGTCTTGATCTTCTTGAAATTGTTCCGCATTTAAATGTGTATGTGAATCTGTCAGCATGTTCTTCTCCTTACTCTTTCTTATGTATAGTGGTTTATTCTTGTTCGCCCAGCAGTTCCCAGAGTTCCGGATATTGGACGGCATTCAACCGATCCAGCAGTTCTTCAGGATAGTAGACATGATGCTTGCCCATTTGGAATCCGCTAATAGACTGAACGATCTCTGACCGATGGGTGATTTCCGTTAACGCTTCCTTGTGATCCAAAAGCAGAATCGGCAAATTATCTTCCGTTTCCCCCGGTCTGTACACATCATAGGATTGATTCGAAGGGAAATCGATTTCCATGTAGTAGATCGGATCAAAGCCGACTTCCGCCATGACTTTCTCCATGAGCTGGATCAAACGCTGATTCGACTCATCGAAGGTACTGTATTTATATAATTTACGGTCCAAAAAGCGCTTGCACAGTTCAGCCAGAATCAGGTCCTTCTCGTTCATCCAAAAAGTTAACATCGCCTGCATGACAGACTCATCCAACAGTAAGTAATCTTCCAGCGAAATTTTATTCTGAATGAGGTGAAGAATGGGATCGGTCATAAAAGCAAACGTATAGTTGTCTTCGTATAAATGTTTGGCGCGAGCGAAAATTTTATGCAGCAAAATTTCTGCGCTCCGTGTCACCGGATGGAAGTAGACCTGCCAGTACATTTGATAACGGGACATTAAATAGTCCTCTACCGCATGCATGCCGCTTTCTTTGACTACAATATGCCCCCGGTAAGGCCGAATGACGCGCAGGATCCGCTCAAGATCGAACGTACCGTAATTGACTCCTGTGAAATAAGCATCCCGCAGCAAATAGTCCATCCGGTCAGCGTCCAATTGTGACGACACCAGGCTTACAACAATTTCTTCATTGTAGGATTTGCAAATGACACCGGCTACTTTTTTCGGAAAATCCGGAGAAACCCGCCGAAGCACTTCATTGACCTCCGTGTCGCCAAGCACGATTTTACAGGACCAATCCTCATGACGCGTTCCGAAAGCCTTCTCAATGGAATGCGAGAAAGGCCCGTGCCCCAAATCGTGCAATAGCGCCGCACAAAGGCAAAGCAGCCGCTCTTCCTTCGGCCAGCCTTCATATTGATTGCGTTCAAATTGGGAAATGATTTTACGCGTGATCTCGTAAACGCCGAGCGAATGAGAGAACCGGCTGTGCTCGGCACCGTGAAACGTTAAATAAGAGGTGCCCAATTGACGAATGCGGCGCAGCCTTTGGAACTCTCGCGTATTGATCAAATCCCATATCGTGGCATCCTGCACGTAAATGTATTTATGAACCGGATCTTTAAAAACTTTCTCTTCCTTCATCTGTTCACAACCTTTCTTAATTTAATTCTTTATTTAATTCTACATGTTTTCGACAATTCGCTCCATCACTTCGACACTTAATGTCGTAATTTGTCGAATTGCTGCTCCCAGTTTTCTGTTCGTTCCGCTCTTGCATTCCCATTGGTAACTCTAACCTTTTTCAGAGAGAGGAAAGTAATATATTATTTACATTTCCCTATTCTACAGGGTTTTCACCCTCTTCCCTTTCGTAATTAGATATAGAAAAATAATAGCTTTCTTGCTTAAAATCATAAAAATATGGTTGACTATTTTGGGAATGGTTGGTATCATTAGTCAAGAAGATATGTCGAAACATGACGATATTGATAAAATTTTTATAAAATCGAAAGGGGTTTATATATATGATGAAATCTACGGGCATTGTTAGAAAAGTTGACGAATTGGGGCGCGTCGTTATTCCAATTGAACTTCGCCGCACGCTGGGTATTGGTGAGAAGGACGCTTTGGAAATTTATGTAGATGGCGAGCGCATCATGCTTAAGAAATATGAGCCTGCTTGTATCTTCTGCGGCAACGCGGAAGGCGTCTCTTACTTTAAGGGAAAAATTGTTTGTCATATTTGTTTAGCAGAAATGCCAACACCTGTGACAAAATAAGAAAAATAGTATATAATAGAAGTAGCACTTATCCTATTGGTAATTCTAACCTTTTTCATATCTCCTCTAATCTCTAATTTGTTGGCTTCGGCCACGGATTAGAGATCTTTTTTTTGTTCAGACCTTCGGAACGCGAACCCCTCCGCCTTTGCCAACTAACTATGAGCCTGTAATGGGAACTACAAGGCGTTATTTCCGCAGAAACACCCTTATTGGTCAGCGAAGAGGAACAATGATCCCCTATTTCGCATTTCCAGGCTGAAATCCGGCTGACTCCGGCAAAATAACGCCCTATAGTTCCCCTTCATCAGCCAAAAGTCTGTCCTTTGCCAAAATAGCGGCTTGTAGTTCTCCTAATAAGGAGCGCGCTGTCTTCAGTCCTTTAACTGCAACTGGCTGGCGCAAAACTACGCCCGCTAGCGTTAACGTTCGAGCAAAGCGTTATATACATCACGCTTGGAAAGCCCGCGATCGCTCGCCGCCTGCTTCATCGCTTCCTTCCGGTCGCTGCCCAGCCGCTCATAGTGCTCGACATGCTCGCCCAGCGTCATCGCCTCCCACCAGCTGTCGGCGGCTTCCTTCGCCGCCTCCGCGGAAGCGCCTTCGGCGATAACGCAGCACTCCCCCTGCGGCGGATGCTGCGTCAGATGCTCGAGGCACTCTGCGATCGTGCCCCGCAAGAACTCCTCGTACCGCTTCGTCAGCTCGCGGGCAAGACACACCCGGCGCTCCGGCCCCCACACTTCCGCCATCCGGCTAAGTGTTTTCTCGACGCGGTGCGGCGACTCATAGAACAGCAGCGTATCCTGCGCATGCCGCAGCCCTTCCAGCACCTTCGTCTGGTCCTTTTTCTCCCGCGGGAGAAATCCGACGAAGGCAAACCGCTCTGTCGGCAGGCCTGATGCAATCAGCGCCGACAGAGCCGCATTCGCGCCGGGGACGGGAACCACCGGCACGCCCTGCTCCACGGCCATCCTCACCAGGTCGTAACCTGGATCGGAGATGGCCGGCAGTCCTGCATCGCTGACGAGCGCGATGCTCTGCCCTTCAAGCAGCAAGCGGACCAACTCGGGGCCGCTTGCCTGCTTGTTGTGTTCGTGATAGCTGACGAGTCGCGTAGCGACCTCGAAGTGCGTCAGCAGCTTGCGGGTTTGCCGCGTATCTTCCGCGGCAATCAGGCTTGCTTCCTTCAGGATGCGGATGGCCCGGAAGGTCATGTCTTCGAGGTTGCCGATCGGTGTGGCTACCAAATAGAGCGTACCCGCAGCATGTCCATCCTCGCGATAACTTTTTTGCACATTTAAGCCCACTGTTTGTCCCTCTTCACTTTAGTCATATGCTTGCATCAACGCTGTTATTATTCTTATGAGAACTCTAAAGAGGCTCTGCCCCCGTAATAAATTTCCTTCAGTTCTTTGCAGTATTCCTGATTCTCATCGTAAACAATGAGCGGAGGCAGCGTGCGAATTTCCGGCTTGCCATCCTTCATCCCCTCAATGAGCACCATCATCGCCTCTTCCCCTGCCCGGGCATGCACATAGCGAATCCGTTTCGGCTCCAACCGGTATTTCCTCATTAAACAGATAATATCCACCAGACGTGTTGCCCGGTGTACCATCGCCACTTTGCCGCCTGCTTTCACCAGCTTCGCGCATGCTGCAATCACATCTTCCAGGTTGCAGTAAATTTCATGACGCGCCGCCGCAAAATGTTCATTCACATTCTGTTCCCCGTTAGGGACAGGCAAATAGGGCGGGTTCACCGTCACAGCATCGAATTTACCGTGGCCCAGCGTCTCATGAATCGTCTTCAGGTCGCCTTGAATCATATGCAGCCTGTCTCCCAAATCATTCAAGAGCGCATTGCGAACCGCCATATCCGCAAGCCGCTCCTGAATTTCGACACCCCAAATTTCAGCTCGCGTTCGTGTGGATAAGAGCAGAGGAACGACGCCGTTGCCCGTACATAAGTCGATCACCCGCCCCTTTGGCGGCAAGCTGCAAAAGCGTCCCAGCAGGACGGCATCCAACGAGAAGCTGAACACTTCCTCGCTTTGGATTATTTTTAGCTCATACGTTAATAAATCATCAATTCGTTCGGTCGGTCGTAAAGGCACCATACGCAGCTTTTCATTTCCTTTCTGAATTTGGCTCAACTATGGAAAAAAACCGTAAGGCATACACCCCTACGGTCACACGCTCTTATTTATTTAAAAAGGATAAGCAAAACAAACAATCTCCCTCGGTCCGAAGGTGCCCGTAATACACATTGCAAATATGAAAACCTTCATTGTATAAACGGGTCAAATTATCATATCCGGCTCCAGGCAACGAAACCGTTTCCTCTGCCGCTCCGACGGGCTGCTCGACAACCGTTTCCTCTTGTCGAATCAGTTTGCGCAGCTGCTGATTCTCGATGCTTAGTCTCTTGTTTTCTTCGATGAGTATAATGATTTGTTTCTTTAAGGCACCCAACTCGGCATAAGTGGCACCCATTCGTTCTTCGATCCCATCTATTTGTCCAAAAATATCTTGTTTATCCACGCTTTCACCTCTAGTGCCATGCATGCTTACTGGCCAGCGCCTCCTTGGATCCTTTGCCGCTACTCTTGTTCAACTACATCATCGAAAGGTAAATCAAGTGCTTTACCAAGGTCGAATAATTGAACCTTCGCGGTACGCTCACTGATATTTAACCCTAGAACCTTACCATTGCCAAATGAAGTGATCACATGCCTGCCAACGGTTGGCAGCGAATCCTTCGCACTTTCATAATTATCGTGCTCGTACTTCAAGCAGCACATTAACCGGCCGCATAAGCCCGAAATTTTCGTCGGATTAAGTGACAGGTTCTGATCTTTGGCCATCTTAATCGAAACAGGCTCGAAGTCACCTAGAAACGACGAACAGCATAGAATCCGCCCACACGGACCAATACCGCCTAACATCTTGGCTTCGTCCCGCACGCCAATTTGACGCAGTTCGATTCTTGTCCGGAAAATACTCGCCAAATCCTTCACGAGCTCACGGAAATCAACGCGCCCCTCAGCGGTAAAATAGAAAATAATTTTATTGCGGTCAAAGGTATACTCTACGTCCACGAGCTTCATCTTAAGACTATGGTCTCTAATTTTGTCGTGGCACGTTTGGAACGCGTCCTTGGCTGCTTTTTTGTTCTCTTCAACCAAATCGGCATCCGAATCATCCGCTATGCGTATGACTTTCTTCAGGGGAAGGACAACATCATTCTCTTTGACGTTCTTCTTGCCTACAACCACTTTGCCGTATTCCACACCGCGAGCGGTTTCAACAATAACGGCGCTTTCTTTCTCGATCGGCAAATCGATCGGGTCAAAATAATATATTTTACCCGCTTTTTTGAAGCGGACGCCTACAACCGAATACATCTTACACCCCCTGCATCTCCACGAGCATTTTCTCTATAACCAGCTGAGAGTTGGCGTTGAAGCGCAGTCGCTTTTGTAAATCTACGGCTTGCTCCATCATACGCACCCAGACTGAGACATCCCGACTGAACGCGAGGGAGCTCATCCAGTCCAGCTGGTCATTATATACAAGCCTGTCTCTGCGCTCAAGGCACAGCTGCACCATATCTTTAAACCAGAGAATCAACAAGTCGAACAGACTCGACATGTGTTCTGCAAGTTCTGTTTTCACAATTCGTTGCTGAACCGTAATCATAGAAGTAGGATAACGTGTGAGCGTCTCCTTCGCTAATTGTAACATTACGGTTCTCATTTCTGCAAACCAATTCGCACCGATCAGCTCTCTTGCAGCTTGCAATCCGGCGGTTAAATGCGCAGCGGGCTGTACAAGCGCAGCCGGAAATCCTTCTTCCAGGAGCGTCAGTACCATTTGCTCTCGCGGCATCGGCGTGAATTGTATCCACTGCGCCCGCGATTGAATCGTCGGCAGCAGGGCATTTCCATTCTCCGTAATCAAAATAGCAACGACTCGGGACGTCGGCTCTTCCAGGAATTTCAGAAGACTGTTTGCTGCCTGTACGGTCATTTTCTCTGCGTGATGCAATATATATATTTTCGTGCCGGAAGCCGTTGCACGGTAAGCGAACTCCTTCTGAAGCTCACGAATTTGCTCAATCTTGATTGAGGCCCCTTCAGGCGCAACAATGTGCAGATCCGGATGATTGCTATGCTCCACCTTACGGCACTCCAAACACTCCCCGCAGGCGTCATCCGTTCCGCGCTGACAATAGATGGCCTTAGCCAAGGCTATCGCCATTTCTGAACGCCCTGTCCCGACTGGACCGCTAAATATATAGGCGTGAGACAGCTTGTCCTGGCGCAATCCGTTCTGCAGAAGTTGCTTAGCCGCTGCTTGCCCCGGTATGGCTTGGAAGGACATTCGTTATAGCACCATCCTAAAATAACAAGTTAATCAGCATACCCCGGATTTCTCCGATTTTCTGCAGAATCTCAATTCGACCCTGCTCGCTATCCAGCAATTCATCCGCTAAAGAGAGGAGCTCCTGATCGATTTCTTCCAAAAGCTTATATCGCTTCGAACGGCCGCGGCGATCCCAGCCCTTCGTATCTCGTAAGTTCACACCCCGGCGAGCCGTTTCCTCCAAAAATTGCTTAATGAGCAATTTATACTGGAGAAGCTCTCTCACGGTCATCGCCCGTGACAAACGGTCGCCCTGCAGCGTAATTTGCTGCACCATTTTGGACAATTGCTCCTGCGTAAATTTCTCATCCTGCTGCTGCATAATGTCAGAGAAATTCCGGGGGGCCATTTGTGGCGGCGGGACGTTCTCATTCACTTTGACGTTCTTACCAATGGGCTGCCACCCCGGATTAATTTTCAAGACGCATCCATCCTTGTTTAGGTCTAATGTAGATTAGTAATGCTCGAAACGCTCAACCGGCAATACGAAAACCGCGGCTCCACCCACTTGCACTTCCACTGGGAATGGAATATAAGAATCTGTCGTTCCTCCCATTGGAGAAACCGGTGTAACAAGTTGTTCCCGAATTTTGCAATTGGCGCGAATGACTTGCATAACCTCTTGCACTCTCTCATCTTCCGTACCGATCATGAAAGTCGTATTTCCTGCGCGTAGAAACCCGCCCGTACTTGCCAGCTTCGTCGCGCGAAATCCTTCCTTAATCAAAGCATTGGAGAGACGGTTACTATCCTTATCTTGTACAACGGCTACGACTAGTTTCATAGGGGTTGCCTCCTCTTATTATAAACTAAGAATGGATTCTCTGCTTGAGACGGATAAATATTCCTTAAGCGAAATATCGTTCAAGCAAACTGTTGCACTGGCTCCAAATATCGTCTGCAATCTCCTCTACACTGCGGTTTGCGTTTATCATTATGACACGTTCAGGATGATCCGATGCGATCTGATGGAAGCCTTCCCTTACACGGTTGTGGTAATCCACATGCTTCTGCTCGATGCGATCCAATTGCTCTGCAGCCGAATTGGCTCCTGACGCTCTTTGGTGCAGCCGCGCCATGCTGACTTCTACGGGAACATCCAGAATGAATGTGCGTGTGGCTTCTAACCCCGAGCTGGCATAGCGTGAAATGGCTTTGACCTGTTCGACATCCACGCCAAGTCCATGGCCCTGATAAGCAACGCTTGCATCGATGAATCGATCGCAGAGGACAATGCGCCCAGCCTCCAATGCCGGTAAAATCAACTGATGCACATGCTGCGCTCGGGACGCCGCATACAGCAGCACTTCCGCTTGATCCACCATTTCTTTGTTCACAGGATCAAGAATAATACTGCGAATCTTATCGCTGATCGCTGTACCCCCCGGTTCTCTTGTAACAAGAACATCATGTCCTAATTTCTTAAGCTCCTCCCCCAATTTCTTAAGCTGTGTCGTTTTGCCAGATCCGTCCGGTCCTTCAAAGGTAATGAATATTCCGTTCACTCTTCCTCCTGCGTGCTGCTTTACCAGTCGATATAATAGTTTATGTGTATACCTTTAACTTGTGTGTCTGTCCAAATTCTGTGCCTTGAAACTTGATTCCATTTGACGCTAATTGTAGTAATGCTTCGGCCACGGCAGCAGAAATGACTTCACCAGGGTATAAATAAGGAACTCCCGGTGGATAGGGAATCACCATATCCGCAGACTTCCGTCCAACCGCATCCTGAACGCTTACCTTACGGCAAGCCTCTTCTCTTGAGATTTCTTTCATATCAAAAGGAACCGGAGAAGAGATTTGTGTGTAGTAGGGTAATTTAAGTATATTCGAGATAGGCGCCTGAAGTTCCTTCTTTTGAGCGGGAACGTCCAAACAAATGTTAGCTAATGCGCCTGCGACCCTTAACACGTCGGACCGGCTCGATGCCGGTGTGAACACAAACAGCACGTGGCGGCCATCCGTCATTTCTACATAAATGCCTTGCTCTTCTAATCGCTCTTTAAGCTCAGTAGCCGTTAAGGTGCCCGTGGCGTCAACGATGGCCACTTTGAACGGGTCGGCGGTTTCATACGCTTGACTTGTATGCCCCGGAAATTCCCGCGGGAAATAATAAAACCTGTTCATCTCGTCCAAAAGGGATTTAAATTCTTTCACGAGGGCTATCCCTTCTGCCAGCCAGGCCTCCCCTTCCGTGTGCATTCTTTTGCGCGCCAGATCTAAGGATGCCATGATGGGATACGAAGGGCTTGAACTCTGCAGCATGCCAAGCAGCCTGCGGATCGCGCTGCGGTTGATGCGCGGTCCTTGCAAATGAAGCATCGCGCCCATCGTCATCGCGGTAAGCATTTTGTGCGTGGATTGTACGACAGCATCCGCTCCTTGCGATAAGGCTGATGCCGGTACCTCCGGATGGAAGCCGTAGTGAGCGCCATGTGCCTCATCAACCAAGAGCATCTTCTCCCGAGCGTGCATCAGTTCCGCAAATGGAGCCAAAGTAACGCCCATGCCATAATAATTGGGGTTGGTCAAGAACAGCGCCTTGGCCTCAGGGTACTCATGCAATGCCTGTTTCACAGCTTCAATAGTTACACTTGTTGCAACGCCCGTCTGCGGGTCAATAGACGGGGCAATGAACACAGCATTCGCTCCGCATACCATCAACCCGTGAATGACGGATTTATGTACATTTCTTTGGACTAAAATAACATCCCCTCTTTCGCAAACGGCTGCAATCATAGCCATATTCCCAACCGTGCTGCCGCCTATGAGAAAATGTGTTTCCTCTGCTCCAAAGCAATCTGCCGCTAGCTCCTCTGCCTCCTGAATAACGCCCTCCGGATGATGCAGATCGTCTAGCCCTGTAATTTCCGTATAATCGATTGCCATTATTTCATGAAAAAAAGGCACCCCTTCATCCATTAAACCTTGTCCGGATTTATGCCCCGGCACATGCAGGCTTACCGGATTTTTAGCCTGATGAGCCACCATCGCCTCATAAAGCGGTGCTTTGTGCTGCTTTTTCGAACTTTGACTGCTGCTGCTGATCATGTTCATGCTCATGCGAAAAGTACTCCTTGAACTTTCTACTTAATACCCTTATAGTAGTGGATTGACGCTAAAAAAACAAAAAAGCTTCCGGACAGAAGCTTCTCCCATTTAGTTCATATACTGTTTCGTATTCCCTGTATAAAAAGCTTTTCTCATCTGTTTCACAAAGAACGGGTATTTTTGATCATTCACATTCGTTTTGACAATCTCACCGCTGCATTCATCACATATGAAAGCTGCAATAATGTGAATGCCGCCAATGCGCTGCTGCTCACAGATCATACATATGCCAATCCGGTTCTCCTCCATATGATCACCCCATGTACTTTTACTACTAGTATATCCGATTCTCGATTCTCCTAAACTAGCTAAACGCTTATATTTTGGAAGGAATGTGCCGATATTACCACTATATCAGGTTAACCGGCTCACGGAGGTCATCATCATGTCGACGAAACAAGAAGCAAATCTCTCCAAACAATCTACTATTTATAGCTATACATTAGTAAAGCGTATTTATCATTCTTTGTATAAAAAAATTCTTTACTTTCTGCTTCTAGCTTTGGTCGTATTCTTCAAGTTTGACCCCGGCAATTGGCTCCCGCTTTTGGTTAGTTATCCGCTCCTGCTTGTCTTCCATACGCTTCTTGTTCGAACCTATTTTCAATTCACCATTGGCATGGCCATGAGGGGCTGGTCCTATCGTTGGGGCGTTTTCTGGTGCGGCTCGCTGCCAGACGGCCATGCATCTATCCGCCTAGTTGCCAAAATACAGCTGCACTTATTCTGGATCGGGCTCTCCCTCATTACACTTTTGTATCCCTGGATACCGGCCTCGTGGTTGATCCATCTTATCATCTTTCATATTTGGATGCTCCTGCCGCGGCTGTGGCTGCTGTTCCGATTCCGTCCTTATCGCAAAACCGGATTAATGAAAATTACGGAGAAGGAAACTTCCTGCTACCTGCAATAAACAGCAAGCCTGCAATAAAGGAACTCCATTCCCTTATTACCTCGAAAAGCGGAGTTTCGGGCGAGCGAGGGGAACTACAGGGTCTTATATCACCAAATGTGGTGGCTATCTCTTCTAAATGGTGAAATAGCAGACCCTGGTTCCCTTCCACTAGCCTAAAGGGCTAATTTTCTGAAAATAGCGGCCTGTAATTCCCCTTATCTGTCCGCGAATACAAAAAAGCCTTTCTGAGATTTCTCTCAAAAAGGCTCTTTATCTGTGCTTGGCAACGTTCTACTCTCCCAGAACCCTGCGGTTCAAGTACCATCGACGCTGGAGGGCTTAA
>NZ_JBYTBS010000042.1:0-66134 GCF_058789495.1 Paenibacillus sp. FW126-R14
AACCACTTTTGCATCCGTTTGTAGCAGACATAGCCGCGGTCCATGACGTACGTCACAAAAGGATCTGTCACTAGAAGGTCTGAACCTTCGTAATCACTAACGTTACCCGTTGAAGGAATGATTTTATCCGGATAAGGGGTTTCCTTATCGATGACGAGCAGTCGCGTATGCACCTTAATTCCACTCCGATACTGGGTTACATAAGCCCAATCGGCCAAAGTGAAGGGTAGACGAATATTGGTAGAGTCCACAAGCGCTAAAGGGTCTGTGTTAGAGGAAGCATCCCGTTTACAATGCTGCATTTGAATTTTTTGCACGACAGCATGAAATAGAGCTTGTGGGAGTTCTACTGGAATTTCGTTCATCCGCCGACTTAGCTGAGACTTACTAATCGACGTGAGATTAAACTCTTTCTGAAGCTCCCGACTTGAGCGAATTTTCTTCTCAATATAGTCTAGAGAATGCCAGTTTAGCAGTTGAGCTGTAATGAAAATCTTTAGGATGTTCGCCGCAGGTAATTTGTGTCTACGGTAGTCGAGAATGGGTAAAACAAAATCTTGCAAGGGTAGCAAAGATAAACATTGACTTATGACCTGATTTTCCGATACACTCAAGGGGCTGTGTCTCCTTTGTGAGAAGTGATCGGGTAGTGACCTGCCTATACTTCACACTAGGAGATTTTTTGTGTTTTATCCATGAAAATTAATCTTATTTTTACAAAAATAGTAATTTCATGTTAGATTTGATGCAACGCCAGTGAGTCCTGTTCCGTTCGCAGGCCGCGACGGCGCCTCCTCGCCAGCCCATACGTTCAGTCCGATGTGATGGTGATATCCGCCGGCGGAGATGAATAAAGCTTTCATCGTCTCCCTTGCATCTGCCACCACATCAAAGCCAAGCAGATCGCAGTAAAACTCTTTGGACTGCTGCAAATTTTTAACATGGAAATGAATATGTCCCATCGTTGTTCCGGCAGGCAAACCGCTCCAAGACGTGCCTTCCGCTTCGCGCAGCAAGCCGTCCCAGTCGATCGGATCAGAGGCCATGATGTAATTCCCGTCCGCATCGCGGCGCCATATGCTTCTAGGCCGGTCGCAATAAATTTCAATCCCGTTATGATCCGGATCTGTGATGTATAGCGCTTCGCTGACCAAATGATCCGCTTGCCCGATATGAATGCCGGATTGGATCAAATTGTTCAAGCTAAGCCCGAGATCTTTGCGTGTAGGCAACAAAATCGCGAAATGATACAGCCCGGCTGCCGATCTGCGGGGAGTGATCCGTGCATCTGCAATCTCTTCCAGCAGTAGAAAGGGCTGAGCGCCGTCAACCGTTAATTCAGCAGACGTAGCGTTAGATTTTCCTAAGCGCAGACCAACGATCTCTTGATAGAAGCGAATAGAACGCTCTAAATTTGAAACATATAATTTTAAGATGCCTAGTTTTATATCCGAAGGTAATGTCGTGGACATTGGATAATCCCCCTCAATGCTTACTATTTGTAATTAAGTTTATTAAAGTTATTTAATTACGTCAAGTTGTGTTTGTAGGAGTGGCAGCTCTAAATCAACGCCATTCTTAACTTTTCTCCCGTCTGAGCTAAGCGTCCAGCTGCATGCGAGCTGTCTGCCGGTTCCAGCCATGCAAACCCGTCCTCCTGATATCGCGGAAAAATATGCATGTGGTAATGCGTTAAATCATTGAAAATACCGCCGTTTTGCATCATCGTTATGCCATCAGGGCGGAAAATTTCAGCCGAGACACGAATCGTCCAGCATATCACTCCCTCCTCCCTGCCCGCCAAGTCACCCAAGCACTGCTTGCATATAACAGGGCACTGGCATAAAATAGCGCATTGATGGTCAGCCAATCAATCACATAACCGCCAAGGATCACAGCGAAGCCTGAAGCGACCGACGTCCAAAAATGGAAATTTCCAATAACAGGCCCACGCTCGCCTTTCTCTGTATAATCGGCCAACAACAGGCGTTCGCTCATTTTTTGCATAGCATTGCAAACGCCCATCACAAGCTGCAAAACAAGTACCCAAGAGTAACTTGTTATCCATGGGAAGATCAGCATGGCAGCCATCATGCCAACCGAGCTCCAAGTCAGCAGCCGTATCCCGTGGCGATCCAGTTTCGAACCCAACCATTGCGACACAGCCGCTGAACTAATTGTGAAGACGGCAAATGCAAGCCCGTATTTCGAGTAGCTGTTGCCGAGATTTTTAAGAAACAATAAATAATAAGGATAAATCATCCCTGCTGCCAACGTCACGATACTTTGTGATCGAATGAGCCATTTTGTATCCATGACTGGTTACTCCCCTTTGTAATCCGTGTAAAAATAGTTCATGAAAACATGATCTGGATCATACTGCTCTTTCTTTTGAAAAAACTCCGCATACCTCGGGTAGACAGTACGAAACTGATCAAGCCGCGGATAAGCGATGTACGGCAAATAATACGATCCTCGATGCTCAATCACGCGATCTAGCACTTTCTGGATACCTGAGCGCACATGATCCTGCCCATCTTTTGACAGAGGAACGTTAAACAGACACACAAGCGCGAACATATCGTCCGTCGCATAGGAGAGCGCTGCTTCCTCATCATGGTTGACATAACGCACCGTAATGTTCAGCAGATTTAACTTCTCCGTTTGCAGCACCGTCCTCATATCGTCGACAAAACCGGCGAATTCTTTGACCGGAATAAAATATTCCTGCAAAATATCATTGCTCCCCGCATGGCGATAGTCCATGAACTGAGATTCCGAACGCATAGCGTTATTGCGGGTTATTAACTTTCCTTCCTGCTGGGCAAAAAGCGGCTTTTGCAGCTTCCACAGCACATTTTTTCCCCAATCGAACGTGCGGTTCAGATTGAACATGAGCTTGGCAATGACCACACCGTCTTCTCTCGTTGTCAACCGGTCATTCCTTTCCAGCGGAACGGAACGCTCTTCCACATAATTCAACGCATACATATCCTTCAGAAAACTGTCAGGCGCTACCGATATACGCGCAATATGCAGACGAATATCAGGGTTCGCCTTCACCTGCTCCTCAAAATAACGGCTGTACGAGCTAACGTCCATTTGATCGTAGCGCAGCTTATACATTTCGTTTTCAGTCAATGCAAGCGTAGCGTCAAGAATAATCCCGAACAAACCGTAGCCTCCGATTGCTAGTTCAAATAGCTCGGCGTTCTCATTTCGGCTCACGTTAACGATACGTCCATCTGCGAGAAGCAGGCGAAACGCTTCAACGCTTTTAATAAGCGAGCCGTTCCGGATATCCCGGCCATGCGCATTCACGCTAAGCGATCCGCCGATCGTAAAAATGTTTTGCGACTGCATCGTTTTCACAGCCAACCCGTACGGGTTAACGTAATCTTGCACGTCTTTCCAGGTCGCTCCCGCCTCAATGCGAATCCGCTTCTGCTGCGGCTCGAATGATAGCACTCTGTTGAATGACGTCATGTCAACGACAACGCTGTCTTTGTAGAACGTATGCCCTCCTTGACTATGCCGCTGTCCGGCAATGGAGACCGTTAAATGCTTTTCCCGTGCTTCCCGCAAGATGTTTTGAAGCTGCTCTTCCTCACGGCCTTTAACGACACTTGTAACTTTCACCGGATGCAGTCGACTGTAATCTGTGATGAGGTACGGATCCTGATCCGACGAATCGTTTTGCACATAATTAACGACGCACAAGGCTGTGAGAAGAAGCAGAGCGATCCATTTTTTCATTGCAGCTGCTTGCTCCTGTTCATTTCGAATTCATCTAACCACATTGTCATATATATCCTTTTGACGATTCTAACACGAAATTAGGTAAAAAAGCCCCCAAAAACTTTGGATAAAGTTCTTGGAGGCTTTTGCTTATCACAGATTAATCCATGAAACGAACTACTTAAAATAGGAGGGATATTTCAACCGAAGCTCTTCCTTTTCGAAACTGACTCGGCCCAAATGCTCGCCCATCGCTTTCTCAGCTTCGTCGGGATTTTTCTCACGGATAGCCCGAGTAATGGCTTGATGTTCGGATAGTATAATTTGCCAATCGTAATTCACGGCTAATCGCAGAAAGCGAATCCGATTATAGTGGGTGCTGAGCTGCTGCAGTAAGTTCCAAGTCCGGTATTTGCCGCAGCCAACGATGATTGTCTTATGAAACTCTTCGTCCAGTTCAAACAACCGCTCGTAATTATTCCCCTCTACGCACAGTTCTTGGAGCGAGATCAGATTTTGCAGCTGCATCACTTGCTCGGCATTCAGCATCTCGCAAGCCTGCCGGATGATGGCACACTCCATCGTCTCCCTTACGAATCTTGATTCCTCGACCAGCGCAAGATCAATCAACGAAATGAACGAACCTTTTTGCGGGATGGTCTCGATCAATTCCTCTTGCGACAGCTTGACGAACGCTTCCCGGATCGGGGCGCGGCTAACCTGCAGCATTTCGACGACTTCTTTCTCGGAAATAACACGGCCGGGCTCCAGCTTAAGCTCCATAATATTTCGCTTTAGGGTATTATGGACATAGTCGCGGACTAGTCCTTTCGCGTCTCGTGAAGCATCCATTCTTATGTTCATCGTTCTTGTGACCCTCCTAAAGGAGCTCAACTACTACTACGACGTACGAGCCAAAAAATCGCATCCTCAGACTAGTATTACTAGTAATACTAAATTGATTATATATGCCATTGTAAGGGTTTGCAACCCCTTATTTTTCAAAAATTTCACAGTCCTGCTACAAAAAAAGACCTAAGAACCGTTATGAACCGGCTCTTAGGCTTTTGAACTCACGCATTTGCTCCAGAATTAGCGGCAGTCGCTGCTGTAGGAATCTCCTCTTTGGACGTTAAAACTTCTTTCTTCATGATCCAAGTCACAAGAAAAGCAACGATCGCGAAACCGATACTAATCGCAAAGATGTGCTGGAAGGCTTCGGCGAAAACCAACTTGATCTTCAGCACCAAATCAGCGGAAAGACCATGCGGGATTCCTCCGTTCATGATTGTCTCGCTAGTGCCCGCAGGAAATTGACCGGATAAGCCGTGGATGCCGCCGGTAATATTTCTGGACAGGAGACTGCCAAAAATACTAAAGCCCAGCGTCGTTCCAATCGCCTGAAATAATTGAACGGTCGCCACGCCCACACCGCTATGCTCCTTGCTCACGGATTCCTGAACGATCAGATTATCGGAGCCGAATAAGACCCCAATCCCAAGCCCCATAATGAAAAAGGAAACGATGATATACCATACTGTCGTATCCACATGAATGCGTGACAGCATAATGAAGCTGGCGATCGGAAACACGAATGAGACGAGAAACAGATGCTTGTAAGCAATCTTCGTAATGAGATTTCCGCAGATCACGCTCGCCGGAATCGCCCCGACCATAAATGCAAGCGACAAGTAGCCGGAAGCTGTCGGGGTCAAGCCCATGACATTTTGAGCGAAGAACGGGAATCCGGACATCCCGCCCATAATGCCTAACATCGTTACGAATACGATAACGGAAAGGACGACTATGGAACGGTTTTTGAACAGGACAAGAGGAATGACAGGTTCCTTGGCTTTCGCTTCAATCCGTACAAAGAGGACGATCAGAACCAAGGATAAAGCCAGCAGACTAATAATGACCGGTGAAGCCCAGGTGTAGCCTTTTACATCGATTAATACAGGTGCCAGCAGCAGCGATAACATAGCAAGAACCAAGGTGGTCGCGCCGGCCCAATCAATCGATTGTCTCTCCGCACGCATCGACTCGCGCAGACCTTTGGATACGAAGATGGCCGAAGCTATGCCGACCGGAATGTTGATGAGGAATATCCAATGCCAACTCACATGAGAGACAAAATATCCGCCGACCGTCGGCCCGAGCAGCTGCGGCAATATTAATAACGGGCCAACGAGACTTTGTACTTTCGCCCTCTGCTCCAGAGGAAACGTATCTCCGATAATGACCATGCCCAGGGGCATGAGTCCGCCTGCGCCAATGCCTTGAATGCCTCTGCCGATTAGCAGCATGGTCATTGAACCGGATAAACCGCAAATGACTGAACCGGCCAAGAACAGTGCGACACAGCTCAAGTATATTTTCTTTCGACCGTAAATATCGGCGAGTTTGCCGAAAATAGGCATGAACATCGTAATCGAGAGCATATAAATGCCCGCTACCCAACCGTATAGCGATAGTCCGTGCAGATCACGAATGATGGTTGGCATTGCCGTGGACACGACGGTTTGGTCCAATTCGGAGAATACCAGGCCTAACAGCAGGCCGATTAAGATCAATTTTTTGTTATTCCCTTGCTTATTCACTTACACACCTCATCTTTTCAAAATGTTTGAATTCCATACGCTAATCTTACCTGCGCATATGAACGCAATCATCCGACTAGAGGATTTATAAGCTCTCCGTCTTCAGACGGAATTTCAGATTGGAAAACTAACTTGAAGACTTCTCCGAACAAGCAAAGCACAGGAGGCTTTATCCTCCAAAACGATACCGTCAAGAAACCCTTCCCGACAATAAATCTTTTTCCCGCAAGCTTTACATAGACCAACAAATTCCTGCATCCGATGCCCTCCGACTGTGATCGTCAGTAAATACCTTCCGCGTCTTGAGGAAGCTTTCTTACATGTGCCAGATGCGCTGTCACCCGTTCATCTTCCTCCGCATGATAGCGATAGCCGAAATGCTGAGCCACTTCCATGGCTGTTTCCCTAAATAGCTCGCACATGGCAAAAAGCCCGTTCCATATGTTGTCGTAGCCCCCATCCGGGAAGGTACGAACAAATGCCGCCCATTGATCAGGCTCCAAGTAAAGCTCGAAATATTTGCCGCATTTCCCTGAATCAACGGCGAAATCCGTTTTCACCCCGATATGCCATTGCAGCATCTGTATCAACATATCTCTCACTGGCCGGTCATACATAAACTTCGCATAAGCAAGCTCCCTGCGCCATAAGCCTTTGGCAATATATGTACTTACCCACCAGAACTCATTGCAGCAATGGGCAAATTCGGTCGCGCTCGGCGGTTTTACCAAATAGTCGCGATTGCTGGGTTCGGCAAAAGGCTCGATAATACCGTCTTTATCCAGCAAAAGCACGCTTAAGCTGTCTCTCTCAAAAGCAGCCATTTGGTCAATCTCATAGAAAGTAAGATCGATCCGGTTTCCATCTGTAAATTGCATGAGAAAAGTAAACTTATGAGGGGGCTCTGCAGCCTCAAGTCCCATTTCATCCGGCGTTTGCATGATGATCAATTCCCCGAATCCAGCTATCCAACTACGGTCGTTAATAAAAGGCTGGAGTGATTTCACCATATACACGACGTCGTAATCCTGAAAAATATCCCGCGGAACGCTCGGATTGACCCTCGATCCATTCATGACGACCGCACGGATATGCTCGCTCTCTTGGGCAAACTGCAGGATGGATTGCAGCATTTCATTTTCCGTTCTCATTTCTCTCACCTCTACAAATATTCGCGTTTTATAATACTCACGTTTTCCTTATGGCACTCTTCGGTAAAAGAGGACAGGAAGGCATGTTCTTGATACAGCGCCTCCAGCGCAGCCTCGTCGTTCGCAATTACGGACTCCCGGAGCCGTTTCAAATAATCAGACGCTGTTTCCAGCCGTCTTTTCATTTCTGCTCTTTCCGTTGTTACTGCGCCATGTCCAGGAATTAATAGCTGTACTGAATGCTTCTCGAGCATCATCGCGCATTTTTCAAGTGTTTGGGTATAAGCCTTCGCACTCTGGTAAATAAACGGAAGTTCAAAATTCGATAAATAATCCCCCGCAATCAAAATACCGAGCGGTTCAACAACCGTCATCAAACCATCAGCCGTATGACCGGGCGCGTGGTAGAAAGTCAACGTTGCGTCTCCCAGATGAAGCTGTTGACAATCTTCTTGGATCACAATATCCAGCTCCGGAAACTGGATGGGATAGTTTCTGACGATATAGTTTTGATTGTCAAAATCCCGGATAAGCTTCAATTTATGCTCTTTCTTAGGGTGATTATGAAGCTCCAGACTTCCGATCGTTTTCGCATTCGGAAATGCTTGATAGCCAATAATATGGTCGAAATCGCCATGAGTAAAAAGCAGATAAGCCTCCCGATTCCCCTGGATCGCATTAACATGATATTGAATGGCTTCAATTTCATGCGGCAACCAATTCGGGTCCACAATAAGGATCGCTTCTTTGCTCTGGATGACCGTCGAAGTGGTTTGATATAGTGCGCTCTGGAACACAGTAACGTGTTCATTTTGATATTGAATCATGACGGTTCAGTCCTTCTTTCTAGCAGCTGTTTCATTCATCTTATAATAATTTTCTATGAATTCACAACAATAGCCTTGGCTAATATCCCCATGAGACCCAGCAATCAACTAAAGCTCCCTATGATTATCTATGGTACAGTTATCCCATAAAAACTTCATACTACCAAATTTGGAATAAGGATGTGTTGTCAGCAATGAAAAAACTAGTTATTTCCACCTCGGTAGCGCTTTCCGTTCTATTCTCAACAGTTGGGATGTCCTTACCGGCTTCTGCCTCTGCACAAGAGATTTATGCGACGAACGGCCATATGTTTGTCAATACCGCCAAATCTTATATCGGCAAAGTCACTTACCGTTTCGGCACAAGAGATCCGCAGCATCTGACATTTGATTGCTCCGCATTTACACAATTTGTGTTCCAAAAAAATGGCGTGAATATCCCGTGGGGCTCAAAAGCTCAAACCAGCTTCGGCACCAAAGTTCCTAGCAAAGATCAATTAGCCATTGGCGATCTTGTAATGTTCAGCGTGAGCAAACCTGGTCAAATCGATCATGTAGGGATTTACGTAGGAGACGGTAATTTTATAAGCAATACCAAAAGTTCCGGTGTGGTCATTACATCTTTGAACACAGGTTACTGGAGTACTCGCTACATAACAGCTAGGCATTACTAGCACTTACACAACTAATAAAGAGAGTTCAAGGATATCTTCCTTTGAACTCTCTCCTTTTTTTGCGTCTTGATCCTACCTATCTAGATCCGAGAATGATTTCATCTAAATTTGGGTTTGCTTTTACGTTCACTTTTCAATAGAATAAATAAATTCGCTAACAACTATGCAAAGAAGGAATCAGCATGCCGTTTCTCCGTTTTAAAGGATTTCAGCAAGACTTCGTTTCTGCGATTTCGACCGATGTGATTCAGGAGTTTTCGAAGATAACAGGCGTTTTGCCGCAAAAAGTCAAAATCGAGCTTCTGCTTGTGGAACAGATAACCAATTCTCCGCAGTCTCTGGAAATTCTCATGTTCCCGCGAGATCAGGAAATGCATGACCGCATTGCACTAGAGATGAACAACTTGTTGGCCGCGCATGGCTTTGGCGAGGTTCATATCTTTTTTATCCTATTGTCCCCGCATTTGTACTACAAAGAAGGACAACCTTTGAAATCCAGCCTCGAAGAGCCGATTTCGCTGACATGACGTTCAAAAAAATGATAGGCTGTCCCCGACATGTGGGACAGCCTTTTGTGCTGGTGCTACAGCTGCACATTTCCTTCCGCTGCAAAAGGCACGGAGGACTTGCGCAAAACAAGCTCAGGCAGCAACACAACGCGCTGCTTAAGCACTTTCTCGCCTTTGATCTCCTGTACGAGCAGATCGACCGCCCTGCGCCCGATTTCCTGTATCGGTTGGGCGATGGTCGTCAGCGGCGGATCGATTAAAGTAGCTAATATCGTATTGTCGAAGCCGACAACCGAAAGATCATCCGGCAGCTGCACCCCCGCTTCCCTGGCTGCGCGTATGGCACCGATCGCCAGCAGATCGTTGCAAGCAAACACCGCCGACGGCGGGTCGTCCAGTTGAAGCAGCTGCTGCATAGCCTTTTGCCCGGTTTCGACCGTGAACCCTCCGGTTGCGATCAGCCGCTCCTCTGCTTGCAAACCAGCGCCGCTCAATGCTTGCTTACAGCCTCGAACCCGCTCGCGATTGCTCATGTTATCCATATCCTCTACGAGGATGGCAATTCGCTTATGACCTAGCTCTACCAAATGGTTGCCCGCTTGAAAGCCTCCGAGGAAATCGTCCACCATGACCGTATCCACTGCGAGCGTTGGCATTTCGCCTGTTATTAAAGCGATCGGGATATTTTGCTGGATCAGCTTTTTCAGGAAATGATCGTTTTGAATCCGGGTTGCGGAAATTATGCCGTCTACTCGCTTTTGCATAAGCAGCGACAAATATTTCACTTCCTTATCCGGATCGTTGTCCGTGCTGCAAATAAACACGCTGAAACCATGTTCGTGCCCACGGTCCTCGACAGACCGGGCAATTTCGGCGAAGAATGGATTCGCCAAATCAGGGAGCGTAAGCCCGATGGTGTAGGTGCTTTTCCCCGTCAAGGCAGCCGCTACCATGCTTGGCTGGTACTTCAACTGCTCCATTACGCTGTGTACGTGTTTCCGCGTCTTATCGCTAATACGGCCAGTGGCATTAATCACTTTCGATACGGTAGCGATGGACACCCCGGCAGCTTGGGCCACATCGTAAATAGTCGGTTTCATGCCTTGCCCCTCTCAACATACGTTCCATTTCATAAATATTCCATATTGGATTTATCATACGATAAGAACGTCCGCGCTGTAAACTTGAGAGTGAGTCTTCATTGAGGATGCCGCGAATTCATTCCTCCAGGCCGCAAAATTCGGTGTGTGTCGTATAGGGAAGCTTGTGCCATATCAGTTGTCGATTCTCCAGAAAGGCCTGCGCTCTCTGCTTCTCTTCCTCATGACTCTAGCAGCATGCTTCTGCCTACAACCTGCCACCGGCACTCACTTGTGAAAATAAATGGGATTCGTAAGCACGGCCATTAACGTCATATCCACTTCCTCAAAATAGCGCCATACCTCGACCCGGTAAAACATGCTGCCGTTCTGTTCAAACGCCAACTCGAATGCGCCCGCAGTCGAGCAAATTTCCGTTCGTTCCACGCCTCGCTCGCTGATTAGCTTCAATTGATCTCCAGCCCACAGGTTTTCTGCATGGACAAGTATGCTGCTCGTCACTTCCGCGGGTACCGTATCTCCAATCATATATCCGCCACAAGTCAGCTGCGCGAATGGCCCCTCCGGCGAGTAGCTGATCGCCACATGCCCTTTCTCAATCCCCTGCATAATGCCCGGAACGGTTTTCGCCTCCGCGAACACCCATGTACATGGCATAGCATGCTTCACATAAGGATCAGGCCGGTGAACGTCGCTGCCGCCAATCGCGACAAGCTTCCTACCTGAGGCAAGCTGCTCCTGCCACCAAGCTAATGCCCGCTCATTGCGCGCTGTCCAAGGGCCATTCCATACTTCCCACCAATCATGATCGACAAACAGATCCCACTCCCAAGGACAATAATCGCAATGCGGATGGTTGAGCACGATTTTGGCCCCTCGCTCACGTGCAGTTGCCAATCGAACATCAACATCCTTTTGACTTTTTACCCGAAAATCATCGATAGGCTCTAATACGCCTAAGAAATTGCTATGGCCGAAGTTCGTTGTAAACTCCATCCCGGGAATCATGACAACGGATGTATTTCGGGGATACGTATAATTTTGACTAACCGCATTGTGATCCGTCATCGCAATGAAATCGCAGCCAAGCTGCTCCATGATCGCAGCATTTTCTTCTAATGTGTACGTGCCGTCGCTGTTCACGCTATGCGTATGCAGATCCCCTTTTAACCAGCGCGCTGTATAGAAATAGAACGTGATGGTGATCGTCACTTCGCAGCCTTCCACCGGAACTTTGTAGGCGTTATGAAGAACCGCCCAATCGCCGGCCTGCAGCTCGCCAGGCAAATAGCCGGGAGTTGCCTTTTCCACTCCGATGACAAATTCGGAACGCGCCCCGCCGCTCCAGCCCCGTACTTTACGGTTGTCTCTCACGCCAAGATCAATGACAGGCCTAGCCTCGCCATGGGATTGGACCGAGACATGCACATGCATCTCTTCCACCTGTTCAGGCATTTCAAATGGCACTTCAATGTACGAGCTTTGCTCAAAGTGATGAATATTTCTTCGGTATGTGGCGATTTGGGTTTTTCGATTATGTTGCAGCATGACGACTACCACGCTCCCTTTTTTATGATGAAGATTACTCTTTGTTTGCTCCTACCAAAATGCCTTTAACGAAATATTTCTGCACATAAGGATAAATAATGACGAGAGGGAGCAGCGCGATCACAATCCCTGCCATCCTGACATTCGTAGTGACAATAAAGTTGCTCGATGTCGCATCGGTATCCACAATCAGCGATTTCAAAGCAATTTGCAGCGTATACTTCGCGTGATTGTTAATGTACAAAAGAGCAGGCGTAAATTGGTTCCAACGGCTCACGAATTCGAACAGCGTCACGGTCGCAAGTCCAGCCGCAGCAAGTGGTATGTACATGGTAAAGAAAATCCGGAACGCGCCTGCCCCATCCATCGTCGCAGACTCCGACATTTCAACAGGCACAGATAAGAAGAAATTGCGCATGAGTAAAATACTGAACCCGGAAACTAAACCGGACATAATTAATGCCGTTAAGGAATTTAACAAACCAAGCTCTTTATTAACCACATAAAGCGGGATCATAATGGCTTCGCTTGGGATCGTCATCGTCAGCAGAATGGCTGAAACCATCAGCTTTTTCCCGGGCAGCCCTTTTTGGATCAAGACATAACCGGCCATCGAGCATAAAAAAACATGACAAACCGTTCCTACTAACGTGACGATCACATTATTCATGAAAGGCAGATATAACTGCATCCGATTCCAAACCGTCGTAAAACCTTGAACACTGAATTCTTTCGGATATAAAATAATGCCTGGCTGCATTGAAGCAAAATTGGATGAGAAGGCCAGCGCGAACGTATTCAATAACGGAATCAGCATGGTAGCCAGCAGAATGAATAAAAATAACAAATTAATCCCATCGAATAGCCGGCTTCCCCAGCTCGTATGCCATTTGTTCGTTTTCATGAAGACCCCTTCACCCCTCGTCATAGCGAATGATCGCTCTGGTCACAAACGTAATAATCAATGTCGCGAAAATCACTAGAAATCCTGCTGATGTTGCCAATCCGACTTTAAACTCCAATATCCCTTTTTGAAACGTATACATCATGATGACATCGACCTTTTTGGCAATGGCGCCGTTACGCATCACGATGATTTGATCGAAAATACGCAAAATGCTAAGCACATTGAGCATAATAACAACTTTCATCGTTGACACCAGAGAAGGCAGCGTGACATACCGGACTAATTGCCAGCGATTCGCCCCATCGATACGAGCGGCCTCATAGAGCGAAGGATTGATCGCTACAATCGTCGCAAGATAAAGAATGCAGATAAAGCCCATCTCTTTCCACACCGATGTGAGCACCATAACCCAGCGGGCCGTGTCCGCACTGGACATAAAAGCAATCGGCTTCTCCATGCCAGTCAGCTTAAGGAAGGCGTTCACAATGCCGGTGTCCGGAGAAAGCATGAGAATCCACATCCCGCCGACGACTACCCAAGAAAACAAATGCGGGATATAAACAATCATTTGAACGACTTTTTTAAACCACGCTTGAAGAATCTCATTGAGAGAAAGCGCGAGCACGATTGGCATAATAAAACCAATAAGCAGCATGCCCCCGCCAAGCAGCAGTGTATTTTGCAGCATTTCCCAGAATGCCTGATCCTTCAGCACCGTTATGTAGTTATCGAATCCAATGAACGGCCGGTTTCCGATCAATCTGAACTCTTGAAAGGAAATGATAAAGCCGCGAAGAAGCGGATAGTAGGAAAACACAAGGAAATAAGCCATGATTGGAAGCATCATCACGTACAGGGCTTTGAATTTCCATAAAGCTTTCAAGCGCAATCACCACCTGCCATTAATTGTAAGGGGAGCATGCCGCACATACTCCCCCAGACACATCCAGATAAACTAATCGATCAATTTAGCTGCTTTCAATTGTTCGCGCATTTTCTTCACAGCATCGGCAGCCGGCATTTCACCAAGAATCGCTTTGAAGGAGTATTCATTAATAATTTTTTCTGCATCTGCCCATTTAGGTGGCGTCAATTCCAGCGTTGCATATTTCATGACAAGATCCTGCGCTTCTTTTACGCCTGGAAGCAATCCGAATGGATTCGGGAACGTTTTGTTATACCAGAAAGGGACGCCATGATCCATGGCATGATCTTTCCCCGCTTGCGTAAGCTCATATTTGCCGCCATTTTCGTTGTAATCATTATCTTTGATTCCCAAGCTGCCCAGAACGATCCCGTCTTTGGAATGCCACCACTCGATGAATTCAAAAGCCGTTTTCGGATTTTGCGCATTAACCGGAATCACCCAAACATCCGGATCTCCACGGCGCAGCATGTATTTCCCGTCAGCGCCTGCAATCCCAGGGAGCCCTTTTGCTTCAAATGCCGTATTGGCATCAGCAATTTTCCGGGTGTTATTCAGCATGCCTACCCAAGCATCCCAGTAAGTGATCATGCCTACGCGATCAGCCAAGAATAGATTACGCATTTTGCCCGTATCGTTCGTTGCAAAGTTAGGGTCCAGAATGCCCTCTTTATACAGTTTGTTCAACCACTCGTAAACCGGAATGGCTGCATCCGTGGAATAGGGAACGTCCAGCTTCCCATCTTTCTCGACATACCGCTGTTTCAAACCAGCGCCGCTGAAAAATCCTTGCAGCTCATACATCCCTGCTGTGCTTAAGCCATATGTATCTTTCTTGCCGTTGCCATCCGGATCTTGCTCCGTGAATGCTTTCAGCACCTTATAGTAGTCGTCAAAGGTTTTAGGTTCAGGCAGGTTGAGCTTCTTCAGCCAGTCAGCGCGAACAATCGGCATCGTACCGCCTTGAAATTTACTGAAAACGCCGTAAATCTTGCCGTCCTTCGTCTTGACTTGGTCCCATTCCTGCGTTGGCAAAACGTCAGGATTTTGCAGCGACTTTGACCCTTTCACTTGGTCCGTCAGCGGCATGATAACGCCTTGCGCCGCCAACGTATTCATCGTCTCTTTGCTCACTTGCAGAAGGTCGTACTTTTCGCCTGAAGAAATAGCCGCCATCAGCTTCTGATTGTAATCGGAAGCAGGCTTTTCTACTTTCGCTTTAATGCCCGTCAAGCGCTCGATTTCTTTTTCAAAGAGGACGTTTTCTTCCGGCGTTTTACCGCCGACAACGCCGGACATTATCCGCAAGGTACGCTCTTCCTTCTTCCCGTCGGACTTCGCCTGATCGGTTGCTTTCGGGGTTTCGCTTCCTGTACCGCTAGTTGACGTACAACCTGCAGTTAAACTTCCGACGAGCAGAACAGCCAACATCGAATGGACGACTTTCATTTTCTTAGCTTTCATAGTATCCCTCCGTTAGTTGCAATTTTGATGGACATGACTTTACGAAACCTTAATAAAGCGCTTTCATTTTTGGCAAAGAACCTGTACGGAATGAACCCCATTCCTATACAGTTCTGCAAGACTCGCGATAAATGAGCTGTGCGTCTACGATATGTTGTTCAACGGTTAATGGATCTAACATTTTTTGAATTAAAATGCGAGCTGCCTCTGCTCCTAACGTTTCCGCAGAAAGCTCGACGGATGTCAGCTTTGGCGTCATTTCTTCGGCCAGCCTCACGTCATTGCTCAAAGCCACAATCGAGAGATCTTTAGGTACTTCCATCCCAAACTCTCTTGTAGCACGCAGAACGCCAAGCGCGACTCTGTCCGTGTCAGCCACGATAGCGGTGAAAGGAATCTTTGGATACGATTGGATCATCGTTGTATAGCCATACTCACTTGGCGATGTGTGATGCTTACGGTCAAAATTCACGACTATGGCGTTGTGAAAAGGGATTTCCTGATCTTCATAAGCTCGCTTAAGGCCATTGATTCTATCGACCGATACCGTCATATCAGACGCGGCATTTAAAAATAAAATAGATTGGTGCCCATGCGCCAGCAAGTAACTGCCGACTTCGAACGCCAGCTGTTCGTTGTTATTATCAACGTAGCTAATCGAACTATCCAAGGGATCGGGTCTTCCGACAAGCACGATGGGAATTCTCATTTGTTCATAACGCTCAATACGCGGATCGTGTTTACGCGGATTCAGCATAATAACCCCATCGACCGGATCGCTTGAAAATTGTGTAAGATCCTCATGTTCCGGAAGTGTATCGAGCAGAATACGGTATCCGTGCTTCGTACATTCCTTAATCACTCCACCCAGCATTTGAATTTCAAATTGCGACATATAGCCCGTCTTGGGAATCGGCATCTTCAATCCAACAATCATCGTCTTCTTAATCGCCAAGCTTCTGGCAATATGATTCGGAAAATAGCCCAATTCTTTGGCTACCGAAAGCACCCGATCTGTCACCGGTTGAGAAATCGGCCGCTTTTTACTGAAAACGCTGGATACGGTCCCTTTGGAAACACCTGCCAGCTTGGCAACATCATCAATGGTAGCCATCTTTCCACCTCCTTCTTTCTCTTCATCTTGCCTGTCATTAAAGCGGTTTAATTAAACCGGTTTAATGGCCCTCGTATTTCTAATTATAGTTCAATTCATTCAAATTACAACAGGTTTTTTATTAATAATTCGTTAAATGAGGGAAAGCGATTAACCCAGCGTCATGAAAGGCATTTACATGATTAAAACATTTTATGAAACCGCTTACTTTGTCACTCTTACCTTGCTGCCGCCTAATGTCCTGTTTCCCTGTTAATCCGTATGCTTGCCTAAAAACAACACGCCTATTTTCGTCGAACTGAAACAGATGTCTTACACATACAATGATATGAGAAGTAAAACAACCTACTCGTTGCGGAGGGATTTCAACTTGAAAGCATTACTTCGGCTGGAGGACATCGGTCCTGGGGGCTATTACGAATCAGCGGAGAGCCTGATGAAATTGCGTGCCGTTGCGGATTATTTATATATGCAAAAAATACCTTTTCACGTCGCCGTCATTCCCCGCTTCATCAATCCGGGGCTTCAGTATGACTGTACCATCAGCAATCCCTTCGATGCCGTATCCGTAAGATTTGTTGAAACGTTGCAAGCATTACGAACGCGCGGCGCTTCATTAGGCATTCATGGATATACCCATCAATACGGTCAATCCGTCAGCGGCGAAGGGTATGAATTTGCTTATGGGGATTGTGTCAAAGATTGCCCGCCGGATGATCCGAAGTCATCTCTGACCGATTCTTTGCATATTCAGAAGTCCTATGCGTACGGCAGATTTCATATGGCCTTGTCCGCTTTTCAAACAGCCGGCTTGCGGCCGGATTGGTTTGAAACTCCGCACTATACCGCATCGGAAGTGCAGCGTCAAATATTGGAAGCCTGTTCCTGGTTGATCTACGAAAACAATCCCCATGACCCGACTAACCGTCAGGTGACCTATCAAAACGCCGCTTCCATCGTTGGAAGAACCTACTACGTGCCTACACCCCTTGGCTACGTTAGCTCCGATGCCGTGGAACAAGATGTCGCCAGGATGATGCGGCAGGTTGATGAGTATGCGGAAAATGATTTAGCATCTTTCTTTTATCACCCGTATCTCGAATTTCCGTATATTCACATCCGAAAATATGCTCCGCCCTATTACGAAGAGCGCACGCCGCTCAAAAGGTTGATTCATTTCATGCTCTCCAAAGAGCGGCGGTTCGTCAATATTCAAGACTTAATTTATTGTTTCATGTCCTCCCAATCCGTATAAAATATTCCTATTATGGGATACTATGCTTTGTTGTGTAATAAACAAAGGAGGTGTCCTTATGCAGAATCAAAATAATAATCAAGCAAGCAAAGCGCAGGTTCAGTCAACCGAACTAAATAAACTTCCGGTTCCAGGTCAAGATGATACGGAGTTTTCCGCAGAGGAAGCAGCTGAAGTTTTCCAATCCAACCCTTCCTCCTCTTCCAACAACCAGTCACAATCGCAAGATTAGTACCGCTGCTGCAAATCAAACAGGCTGTCCCAAAGGTGATTAACCTAGCGGACAGCCTGTTTTCAATTCAACCCATCATCATCATAAAATAGCATATGTGGTTTTTCATCCCTGTAGTAAGCTAGCCGATCTTCCAAAGTACCCGTATGAAATTCGAATTTATGACCATCCGGATCTGTGAAATAGACGGAACGCTTGTCCTTCTCATCTCTCACACGGCCAGGAAGTATATGCACGCCTAATTGCTCAAGCTTATCTACAGTCGATTGAAAATCTTCCTCCTCAACGGTAAAAGCAATATGCGTGTAGGAGTACTGGATCTCATTGCGAGGAATGTCCTTCTCCACATTCAGCGCCAGCCACAGGCCGTTTAAGTCAAAATAAGCTAAGCTTCTGCCTCTTACTAAGAGCTTTGCCCCAAATACGTCTTGATAAAATGGAATGGACTTGTCCAAATCCGTGACGGAAAAAAGAAAATGATTTATAGCGTTAATTTTCAATAGAACGACCTCCTCGCCAACTATTTCCATTGCCGAACGAATGATTCCTGCCTCATTGGGAATATTAACTAAGAAAAAATCCAAGAGACAGGAGGCTGTTTCATGTCAGACCAACAATCCGATCAACAGCAAAGCGCTGAAATACAAGCTCATAATGCCGTTGCTCATGCCCTTAGCAATCTGAATGCAGCGCAGACAGCTGACAATAATCGCCGTCAGGCGATTCAGGGTGCGCAGGAGCAACTGGACGCGGCGCATGCACAATTGGCCGAAGCGCGTACTTCGCAAGCAACTAGCACAGATGACAACGAGAGCCTCTCTTGATGACGCAAGGCAGAGACGACGCCTCATCCGGGCTTTCAGATGGAACACCCCTCGGCACGTTCGAGGGGTTTGTTTTGTTTTCACCGCGCTACTTGCCGCTACCGATGAAGATCAGCTCTGGCATGTAGGTTCTCATATGTTTTTTGATGAGTTCATACTGAAAGCTGCTGTTGTTCAGCTGTTCGTTAGTGGCTTGAAGCATTGGAATCACCTTAAACTGTGTCATTTTTCGATAAGTCGTATACGTTGGAAGAAAAGCCGGATGTTTCAATGCAATCGTTGAACGATCTTTCACGGTAGTTTTGATGACGTCTATCGCCGCCATTCCTCCCACGCGTTTGGCTACTCCGCCTTGTGCCGATATAAAATTGCCTAACGAGTAAAGCACCAGCGTTTTGTGGCCATTTTGCCCTGTCACCCATGCCGGCGGCTGCAGCACATGAGGATGATTGCCGATGACGATATGTACGCCTAAATCCGCCAGCTTACGGGCCAGCTCCTTCTGGCTCTCATTGGGGAATGACTCATATTCCGTCCCCCAATGCATGGCGACCACAACGACGTCGGATAGGCTTTTGGCTTGTTCCACGTCCATTGCGATCTGAGAGACATCGATTCGATTGATTAGAAACGCTTTTCCTCTCGGATGGGGAATCCCATTGGTGCCATAAGAGTAGCTTAGGAACGAAAATGTGATGTTATTTTGGGTCAGCGTTCGAATTTGATTCTGATCTTCCTGTGATTTGAATGAGCCTGTATAAGGAATGCCCAGTTTATCCCAGTACGAAAGCGCGCTTTGAATCACTTTTTCACCGCGATCAAGCGAATGATTATTAGCGACCGTAACAAGGTCCACGCCTGCCGTCTTCAAGGCATCTCCCACTTCATGCGGACTGTTAAACGACGGATAACCGGACAATCTAAGCTCTTTCCCTCCAATCATCGTCTCCTGATTAGCAACTAAAATATCAGGTTTGCGCAAATATCGCTGCACCCCCTCAAACATGCCGTGGAAGTTGTAGGTACCGTCCCTTTGCTTGGCATCTTGATAAACCTCGCTATGAATCAGAACGTCTCCGATCGCTGCCAATGTTGCTTTATCCACTCTAGGCTCATCCCCTCTAGAGGGGATAGGCGGGACCGAAGGGATCGGCGGATTCGATGGAATTGACGGGATCACGGCCGAGGGTGGCTGAACCTGTTTCGCCTGCGGTCCGGGTTCCTGCGGAACAGAAAGCTTGGCGGAATAGAAGCAACCGGTGGTCAGCAGCAGCATGAATGAAATGACAATCAAGCGTTTTCTCTGCAAGCCGATCCCTCCTGCTGAACATTTGTCATTAGTATGTCCAAACCATCTACACAAAAAAAGCCCCGAGTCCGCACCCGAAGCCTGAAATCTTCCTATTCCATTCCCACGCAACGCAAGGAAATTACGATTTCTGATGGTTTGTATAAATACCGACAACGGAAAGCAAGGCAGCAACACCGTTGGCGATCGCGTTCATATCGGCGTCTTTAATCATGTCTACACCGTACGCGTCTAGAATCAATTTGGCTGCACCAAGTAAGCCTAAAGTTAACGTATAGTAGTTTATTTTCATCTCTCTCACCTCCTATAAAAATAGGATGCTATATGCTATGAGAGAGAGTGAGAATTGGACATGTTCAAATGACAGGTTGCAAAGGTACAAAAAAAAGCCGCCGCCTCATACATGGCAGCAGCACTTCCTAATTATTGCGAGGCAGCAGGCTCGGCAATAGCTTTATATTTGGAAGAAACATACGTTTCTACCTTAGCTTTTGTAATCACTTGCGGATACATCATATCCGTGTCAGGTTGCTGCACGGTATATTTAATAACAGCCTGGCCGTCTGCGGAAAACTCGATGGCCTGAATGGCAAAAACATAACCGGGATTCGGCAATTCTATGGACAATGTCACTTTGTTGACATCGTCATTCACTTTCTCGACCTCTACGGAAACTTCTTCAACCGGAGCCTGGTTCTGCGTATGGGTTTCCACATAGCGAATCGCTTTGTACACCCAATTGGCCGCTTCTCCACGCGTCAGTTCGGCTTTCGGATTGAAATTGCCGTCTTTATCGAGCTGGGCGATTTTGTACAGCAGCAATCTTTGCAAGGTGCCTTGATAATTCACATTAATTTGGTCCTCATCCTTGATCGCAATAAACATTTTGATGAGCGGGAAATTCCCTTTCTTTTCAAGCGCATGCACGAGCAAATCCCCGAATTGTTCACGGGTAATGGTCGCATTCGGGTTTACATCCTTAGGGATCTCCAGTCCGTTATAAAATGCAATGACAAAAGCCTTCGCATACCAAGCGTCATTCGATATGTTGGTATACGTATCCGATGCCACTGGCTGCTTAACGAAACGAATGGTGTCCAAATTCAAATTCAACCCTTTGACAATCATTTGCACACTTTGCGCATAACTGATTTTACCTTTAGGAACAAAATGCTCGCTGTCGATCCCACTCACGATCCCACGGTTTTTCAGCGCCAATACAGCTTCCGACTGCCCCTCTTCCAGGTCAGAGAACGCAAATGCGGAACTAACGGTCAACGAACTGATCAACAAAGTAGTCAACGTTATGGCGGCTAACTTTTTCATTCATCTTTTCTCTCCTTTGCGAAATAAAATGGAATGGTTGTTGTTACCTTCTTAACGTTGCTTCTCCGTAGAAAGTTGCAATGTTCTTGAAATTTTTGGCATAGCTGATTTGATTTCAGAACTGATCTTCAAGCGCCAAAAGCGCTTTAGCTCCCTCATGCTCTGGCATCTCTTTCAGGATGAGCTCGGCATAACGCCGGGCAGCTTCATTTTCCCCTGCCTCGTAATAACAGATTGCCATGGCATAGCGTACTTCCGGGTTTTGATAATAAGCACCCTCCGTTCGCTCATAAAAAGCGATAGCATCTTGGAACATTTCCATGTGATACAACAGCGCCGCACATTCGAGAGCAGCTTCATGCTGCGCATTCATCGGATAGTACCCCTCCCACATCTGGAAAATGCCCTGACGCAAATCGTCAAACACACCTTCCTCAGACATCGGCAGCATCTCCGTAAGCCGGCTTGAACATTGCAGGAAAAGCTGGACATCATAGCCGGACAATCGCCAGAACGATAGGAATTGAGGCATATCCAGCTCATCTAAATAACCATCCAACCATTCTTTAATCGTTATAAAATCATCCGGACCATAGCGCTCTATAAACCGCCGATAAGCGAGTCGCGTATTTCCATAACCGTTCGGATTGGAAAGCATCAACATGCAGCCAATGTTCAGGTGGTGATAAGAATGCTGTGTAAATAGACACTGGGCGCCTTTCTGCTCCCAAACATAGTTCAAAGCATGATAATTAGCGGTTAAAGAAAAGCTGCCGTGATGGATCAGCTGCGGCGGTTCGCTGTATTCCCAGCTTTCCAAGCGGTGGTCTCCTTTATCCGCCGTAATCAGCAGAAAGCCCTCCGACGAGAGCAAGTTCAACCGTTCTAGGCATTGCAAGCCTATAGCCGGAAAGAGAACATGGGAATCCTCCAGCTTATGCCTATAATGTTCGATCACATCGCGATACGGGTACGATGCTTGTCCGTATTCCTCTGTTAAGCGATATTCATACTCGGCAGCAACGCTTTCCAGCATGTCGGAGGCGGACAGATCTGCCGTTTCTTCCGAGAAACGCAGCGATACCATGCAATCATAAACGGTATGGTCATCCACGTAGATCAGCTCTTGCGGGATACTGTCGAAAAAATAATTCGCGAGCACGAGCAGCGGCTGCTGCAAGTCTCCCCTGCGGATGCGGATGCCAGTTTCCGTTAAGTTTAGCTCCGTGTCCGCTGCGGCATCGAACTGTGCAAAATCCAGGAGCCCCTGCTCCACATAAGGACGCAAGCTCGGGTGCTGCCGCCAGTAGGCGATATTTTTGAGTGCCAAATCACTCATTACATAGCGAAAAGAGGGAAGCGGCATGCCCGCATAGTCCCTCATGGCGCAAAGCTCCTTCAAAATATGAAAAGCCAATCGGCCGGATCCGGCGCCAAGTTCAACAATCGTAACAGGCTCCGTCGTGCAGCCTTGGTTGGCCCGGTCTTGAAGAAAACCAAATATAATCTCCGCATAGGAGTTTGCAATCATCGGATTACTGGTTATGTATTCAGGAACCTCATTATTTTGCCATGCCCGAATGCCCTGCTCTTCATAATAAGCCCGCTGCAGCTCCCAGATTGGCGATTCGCTGAAACGGTACATTTTCTGATCGTTTGGTGCCATGCACAGAACCTACTTTACTCGAATGTCGTCAAAAACCTTTCTCATCTTACCATAAAACACCTCTGTGGGCATCCTTCCGGCATACTAAGGACAGGATAACTGACCTGCTGCCTTAGGATGAGCTTTCAGCCAATTCAGGATATCGTCTAACGTATTTACGGGCACGATTTGCAGATGGGCAGCCCCTTTTCTCGCTTCCGCTTCATTGGCGGCAGGAACAAAGAAAACATCGGCGTTCGTTCGGCTAACGGTGTATGCTTTCTGTTCCAAGCCCCCAACAGGACCGACAGAACCGTCAGGTTCCATCGTTCCCGTACCGGCGACATGATTGCCGTAAGTCACTCCGCAAGGAGTGAGCTGATCTATCAAAGTGAGCGCCAGCATGGCGCCATGCGAGGGCCCGCCCTCATGCAATAAATAATCATGATAGTTCACCGGCATAGGAATATCGTATTGCCATTCATTCGCTACTTGAATACCGAAAGCTGCACGGCTTGGATCGTCGGGATTCGGACGCGTTGCAGCCTGCAGGGCTGCTTTCTGGCCGCCGCGCAGCACGATAAGCGATACTTGGTCGCCAGGCTTGACCATTTTCATACGTTCAGTGAGCTCCTGAATCGTTGTAACGGCTTGCCCGTTCACTTCTTGAATGACATCGCTAAGCTGTATACGGCCGGATGCCGGGCTATCTTTGAGGATGGCCGTAATCCGCACGCCGCTGGAAGTGATTCCTTTCCCTTTTCCCAACTTTTGAAAAGCAATGGCACTTCCTGCGGCATTCGCGTCCTCCTTCATGAGCCGCACTTCTTGATTGTATTCGCCTAACGTCATACCTAAGTTTTCGACTTCGAACGTATACTTGGCAAAAAGTTTCGCGTAGACCCAATCAATAGGGAAAGCAGGACGCTCAAAAACGAGCACGCCCGCCATATCGCTATGAACGCTTCCTCCAGCCGCCTGCGCATAGCGGTTCATATTCAAGGTCAATCCGGGATACGTAACCAAGTATTTCGTAGGCCAAAACATAACCAATAGAAAGACCGCCATAGCCGCAAAAATGCTTATACTCCGAATTGGCAGTTTACGACGCTTCCGTTCATGGACAAATAAATCCACAAAGACCAGCAGCCAAGTCAGAATCAAGGCCCCTGCCGAATATTCCAGTTTTTTCGGTATCGTCATCACAATGATGGCACTCGTCAAACCTGATACGAAAACTGCCAACGTTCGGATTCTCAACCAGATCTGAGTGTCCGAGAATAGATGGAGAAGGGCCCCGGTCATCCATAACAATGGAACGAGGGCAAGAACATACAGCAATTCATCGATCACGTCAATCCAGTAAATGGAGGCGCCAAACCGCAGCGGATCGGGGAGCCAAATCAACTCGCCTGTAACAACCAGCAGCATAATCAAGACCATTGCCGAGTAGTAAAGCTTTTGCCAAAGAGCCATTCTAAGCATCCTTCCCTATGTAAAAAAGTAGCAGATGCTCTCCTAAAGAGAGTTCGCTACTTCATCTCAAATTCATTGCTCTTTCATATAGGCGACAACTTGATCGTACGAAAGGGTTCCGCCAAAAATATCAAGCGCACTGCCAATCGTAATGTCCAGCTTCCCATCCGATAATTGTTTAAACAGCTCAATATCCGCGAAGGATCTTGCTCCGCCGGCGTAGGTTGTCGGTATCGTTACCCATTTCGCGAGCGTGCTTACGAGACTTTGCTGAATACCGCTTTGCTTGCCTTCTACATCGACTGCGTGAATCAGAAACTCATCGCAGTATTGCTCCAGAAACCGAATGTTTGCTTCATTCAGTTCAAAATTGCTTAACTGCTTCCATTGGTTCGTCGCTACAAACCATTTCCCGTCCTTTTCTTTGCAGCTGAGATCAATGACTAGTCGTTTCTTTCCAACCGCCTTCACTATGCTGTCCAAGTTATCCCGGTTCAGCTGTCCATCACGGAAAATATAAGAAGTCACAATGACATGGGAAGCGCCGCGGTCCAAATAATAATTGGCATTGTCCGCATGAATACCGCCGCCGATTTGCAATCCGCCGGGATATTCTTGAAGCGCGCTGACAGCCTCATCCTGGTTCCCTTCCCCCAGCATAATCACGTGTCCGCCTAGTAATCGATCCTTTTTGAACATCGCGGCGTAATGCTTGGAATCATATGAAGAGACAAAATTTTCAATAATGGCATTTTCCTCTGTGCCTAACGTTTCACCTACAATTTGTTTCACCTTTCCATTATGCAGATCGATGCATGGCCGAAATTCCAATGACTTTCCCCTCACTATCCCTAATTGTTGCTAGCTTGATTGTCCAACTATTATAGCACATTCTTCCAAAGGACCTACATGTCTTCTTAAGTAAGAAAGGACCCTCCCAAACCTTCTGGGATGGCCCCTTGCCTTATGCAGCTGATTTATTGCTTGGCGAATCCTTCTTCGGCCATGTACTCTTCAACTTCTTCGTACGTTTCAAAGGCGCAATCCAGATTGCTTCCGGCATAAACGTACCACAGATCCTCGACGAAAGTAACGGCAAGAACGTGGCCTTCATCATCGGTCCAAAGCTCTTCCTGTTGGGCGCTGATTTCCGGCTGAACTTTGGAGGGAGCAGCCGTTAAGGAAAGAATCGACTTTTGAATAATAACACGAAGCTCTTCCTCGCTAAAATCGCGAATATTAATTAATCCTTTGCTGTCTGTCGGATAGCCTTTCACATATTCCGCATAAACAAATCCGTTGCCGTTCGGGTGGAGATGATAGACGACGATCTTTTTATCATAGCTGCTATTCTCATAATGAAAATTAATCCGTCCCAGAGAAACATCCTTGCGCTGCAACTCGGGAAATGATTCCACAATCGCTAACTTTTGTTCTAAACTAAGCATAAGACCTCCGCCGGTTACTCCATCACTTGAATTTTAAAAACGTTCTCCAACTTGCCTTCCGACCTTTTCTTCAAAGGTACTTTGATATCCCGGCTTAGCTCCTTGAAGAAGGTGTCGACATCGCATTGCACATTGGAAAGAACAACTTTGAAGTTGCCATCTTGGACGATATTTTGATTAGCCTCTTCAGGAACGTTAACATCGACGGCATATTTCTTTGTCAATGTGTTCATATATCGACTGAAAATCTCAATTAATTCCTCATTATTAAAATTTTCTATAACCAGCTTGCCTTTGTTCGTAAAATTCAAATGAACATTCAATTTGTGTGCCCCTTTTCCATGAACCAATGATGTATTGTATAATTATAACACACTTTTATATATTCTAAGCCTTTCGCATGAAAATAAACAGCAGGACGGAGACCGCTATGGCCTTTGGCATAAAAAGAGAGGAACTTATTCGTTGGCAGGAAGCCGTCAAGCGCGGCGAAATCGCCTTTTTAACCCACTATTGGCTCGATGAGCGATTTAGCGGCATAAAAACTGTGACAAAGGTAGGCTGTTCGAATTTGGAGCGGCTAACCACCTGGTGTGAGTCACACGGTCTCAATCCGCGTTATATTCACCATAGTCCTTCTTATCCCCACTACGACTTATTTGGACCCATCCAACGGAAAATATTAGAGCTTGAACAGCAATGGGAACAAATCGAAAGATTTCACCTGTAAAAAGAAAAACCTCCAATTCGTATTTCACGAATCTTGGAGGTTTTTGCCATTTGCAGCATCTCTTCTTAATCTCGTTTCAAGCCGGTTAATCGCGATGATGGAATAGTCGCCAAACGATGTAATTCTCTCACGGACAATCCCTGGAAAAGCCGGGTGGCTGATCTCCAAAGCATCATTGAGCTCATTGTACCAGGGCAACAGATTCATTTTAATAACCAAAACCCGATTTTTCACTTTCTGCCTCCACCTTTACTATGCTATGTTAGTACTATATTCGCTTTACTCTGCTAGTGTACTAGATGATTTCTCCATTTCAACCGTGCGATCGCCCCCATCTATTTATTTAGCATATATTTGGCAAACACTAGAGGAGTTTCATATGTCCGGTAATAGGTTTCATCCATTTTTAGCTTCTTGAATTCATACCTTTGATCCCTTCCATTGACCTCAATGAACCAAATATGACCCGTTTGATCAATGCCCATGTCGAGTCCCACATCCGCCAGAATCGGCAATCGTTCACCCAAAATTCCAGCAATTCGAAGCGATACCTTCTCTACCTCCGCTTTCATGTCTTCAGGATGAAAGCCGCTGCCTGCAAACAATTCCTCGCATCGCCGGGCTTCACCGCCTTTGGCCAGATTCGTCACCTGCCTGTCGGGGGCGGCGACTTTTCCTGCGATCCCGCTTACCTGCCACATCCCTTTTTCACCGCGCTGAACCGAAACTCGTAAATCATAGGGTCTGCTTTCGTATGTCGCTAAAGGAATGGCTTGTTGGATAAGATAAGAATGCTTCCCGACCTTCTCCTGAATATAGGCGAGCGCCTTTTCCTTGCTTACCCGTTTGGGTTGGCTATTGCTCCAGAACAGCCGCCAAGTATCATCCGTTTCCTTGGAAAGCTTAATAATCCCCTGCCCAATTGAGCTGTTCGTCGGTTTGACGAAAAATGCCGGGAATCGCTCCATAGCCTCTAGCAAATTCGTCCGAGTATACGCTAAAGTCTCGGGGAGGTGTTCCCGCAGCGACTTTTTCGTGTATAACAGCTTGTTGATTCGCAGTTTGTCATAACGATTCTGACGATTAAAGATTAAACTTGAACGGGCGAGACGTTTCAATTTTGCTTGCAAGTCAGGTTTCAGTGACATCGCACGGTTATGGATGACTTTCGGGATGGGAAGCCGGATCAAGCGATAAGCATCGTTCTCAACGTATAAACCAATGACTGTATTCCCTTTCGGCTGCTGCAAGCACATATAAAAAATTTTGATACCGAGCTTCTCGGCCGCTTGATTATAAAGATCAATCTGTTCATACCCTGTTTGTTTACGATGAATGCCTGCATATGTTTCCCGATCCAGAAGAATGCCAACTACATTGCGCACGTTAACACCTCCACCAAGTAAAATCATCTTTATTACTGTATGCAATTGGTGTCTATCTGGTCCGAAGCGAGCTAGTTCATGTGTTTTTTTCACATGAACTTTCGGGCCGCGAGCAGCAAATAAGGATAAACGACTGCGTCGTCCTTTTAGAACGGGTGCGTTTTCCAAGGTAGGCACGAAGTGAAAGTATAAACTTATACTTTCTGAACTACGAAAAAAAACCTAGCCTTGCGGCTAGGTCTTTGTCTAAGCTTATACGTTGGAGCGTGGGGAGGGAATTGGGAATAGGATGATTCCGGCCGTTTATTTCCGTTACACCGATCGGGCTGCAGGAGTCCTATGGCTCATCACGCTTCGGACACAGCAGCCGTTATTTTTGCGAAAAGCGTCGTGTCCTCTCTGCTGTCGGACACCAGGGGACTTATTTGCCAACTGCGAAGAGAAATCAGTCCCCAATTGAGCAAGCAGCAGCGCTGGTGTCCGTTACATGCTCGGTGAGGCTCTTTTTCATTGAATAAGAGCCTCTCTGACCGTTAGCAAGGAAAACAACGTCTCACCCTCTCTATCTCCAACCAACACTCTCAAACCAGAGCGCTTCCTGATCATGCTCGACTGCTAATCGAATATAGCTAACCATATTATCCGGAAGCTCATCCATAGGAAACCACTTCAACTGCTCGCATTTCTCGGGCTCCATATTCGTGATTTCCCCGTTCCATTCGCGGGCGATCAGGAAGAAATCCACCCACTCGGATGACGTATTCTTGCGGTGCATCATCCCAATCACAGTCAGCTGCTCCGGCAAAATGTCAACCCCTGCCTCTTCCTTCGCTTCCCGGATCGCCGCCGCAACGACTTCCTCATGGCCGTCCATCCTTCCGGCAACGACGCTCCAATTGCCGTCCTGAAATCCGGTATTTTGCCGCTTTAATAATAAAACCTCATCATTTCGATAAAATAAAATGTGTACCGATCCATATAAAATAGGTGCTCGCATGGTGATCCTCCAAATTTTTGTTTCCGAGTGAACCTCATCTATTTTACATGATCGCTCTGAAACGATAAAGCCACATCCAAAAAGCCGTCTTCGCTCGAGTACATCGCGATGTCCGCTTTGCCGTTACCATCGAAGTCTGCGACAGAAAGTCGCTCGTTCGCTTTTCCCCACGGTCCAAAAATGGATAACAGCTTATATGTCCCGTCATCTGTTTGCTGATACACGCGATGGGTTAAGTTTTTTGAATCCCAGCGGAGAATATCCTCTTTCCCGTCTCCATTAAAATCGCCGAACCGAATGTTGCCCAGCTCATCCGGAATGTCGAGCTCTACCGTCTTTAGCTTCCACTGCATTTTCGCCTGATCAAGCTCAAATTCCACACCTTGCGACGTATTCTCTTTAAATAGCATTAATTTTTGTTCGTCGTGGTGCAGCATGCTTCGAACGATCAAATCACGGGATGTGCTTGACTTGAACGTATAAGGCTTAATGGCTTTAACTTCGCCTTCATGCATGTAAACACCAAGCAATTTGGTCCGATCCTGCGACTGGCCGGCAAGAATACAGTCTCCATTGGGCTGTCTTATTTCATATAAGTCGTACCACCGATTGGCTGGAATCGTCCACATCTCGCTTCGTTTGAAAGAACTGCCGGTCGATGCGTAGGCTTCAAGCTTGCCCGTTGGCCGCACGATCCAAAGTCCCTTTTTCTTGCCATCGATCTTACTGTTCAGACTAAAAGCGGAACCATCGGTATACGGTACCGATGCCCACTGCTGGGGAGCCGGCTGGCGGTCATTGCGCAATTCCTTAAATTGCCCTTGGATGACTGAGATTGCACCAGCTTGCTTATCCCAAGTCACAATATCCGCCTGATCTCTGCCGCTGACATTTCCAATTTGCACAAGCGTCGATTTCGGGTTTCCGACCTTCACGCGCTGAGCAGGCGTAAAAGGCACATAATCATGGATAGAATAAAAAGGATACCCCTTCATCTGGATTTGTTTGATGAGTCTTTGCAGCACGCTTTTGTTGTCGCCTTCATATTGGTAGACCGGGATGCCTTCCCTGCTGACAGGAATGCCCAACTCATCGAGCGTTGGCTCCAAATGACTGAATTCCAAAAAAGGATGATAGAAAAAAGAATAAATGCGTCCAGGCACCGCTAATTGATTCAAAATAAACTTCTCATCTTTACCTGCTGGAATGTAGGAAAGTGTTGTCGGCACATACACGCTCCCCAGAGAAGCGCTCCCAAAACCTTTGTTTACAAAATTTTCATATTTCGCTGCCGGCGGATTCGGATCAATCGTTACATCCGGTTGATACTGCAGTCCAAAATAAGACCGAAACACCTTATCCTGCTCAGGCGCAGTGTGATAGTGCGGCGCTTCCCAGAACTCAGGCGTAATACCGGCTTTGCGGAAGCGCCCCCAGCCTTCTTTTACCCGACTCTCCGCAAAAGCAGCGGTCGCTGTTTCCGGCAAATCACTGATGTTAAACTCATTGCCGATTCCGGATGCATGATGGCCATCCTCGCGGCGCACATCTCCCACCTGATGCGTATAACCGTGCATGCCGATTGTTGCGTGGTGCGCGGCCGCATCTTTAATAATCTTGTTAAACGCCTGTATATACGTATCGTCCAACTGATCGATGGATTTATCGTAACGGGCTCCTTCCGCCGATATATTAATCCACCGGGGAACGACTCCCACGCTGAAATGCACCTGCTGCTCATCCAAATAGTCAAGGACAGCCCTTAGCTTGCCAAGCCCCTCAAGTGTACTATAATAACCGCCAGGTCCGATGTCTTCCAAACGAAGCATCATAAATCGCGGATTGTTATCGGCCCCTTCTACTGTCATGATATGATACAGCCCGAGAAATAAACCGCAGGACACTAATCCGGCAATCGCATACCGCAGCCAGCCATTTTTTTGCCATAACTTTTTCATCAAGCAAATTCCCCCCAAGAAAGCTGAACCCATGATGTTAATGAATAACGGTTATGATCGATCGTGATACGTTAATAATTGGCTGTAACCGGCTCTATTTCCTTTCCAAAAAATGATGAATCATTTCGAATGAGTGGGAAATCATTATTTCTACACCATTCAGGCAGCTTTTTGTAAGCGCTATTCGACCAAGTCGTTTGACTCAGTTAAAATGAAGTGCTACAATTCAAGCAAATTTGGTTAACGCTATCCAAGGAGGGGATGACCCTTGCATCGATTTACACGGAGGCACCAATGGAAAATATTGGTCTGGATCATTCTCGGCTTATTCGTATTTCCTTTGACACCGCCAATTTCACATCATTTTTCTTCCGATACCGAAATACTTGTTCTTGCCAATACGACGCAAGTTCTTTCCATTCAGGATCTTTCTCCTGCCAAGAAAACGATCTATAAACACATCGATAAGCTTCAATGGCCTTATGATGTTTATACCCAGTATGAAATTACCGTTTTTGTCATTTTTATCGTTTATATAGTGAAGAAGATTTGGCTAAGATTAAAAGCGATACTGCTCTCCTTCCTTAAATTCATTTCGGGTTACACGGGCCTCATTTATTCTATTTCATAGGCGCTAATGGAAATGAAATATGGAAAAGAGGAACCTACATGTCTAACCAACCTAATGGAATTGAACAAACAATCTCTCAGCACCAAAAGTTGACCAGGCTCAAATTTTTACGCAGAATCTTGTTTATGATCATTGGATCAGGCCTAGTGTCTGTAGCTTTAGAAGTCTTCCTGGTACCGAACAACATTATTGATGGCGGTATCGTCGGTATTTCGATTATCTTGTCACACTTAACACATTTGTCTTTAGGAATTTTTCTTGTTTTGCTAAATTTACCGTTTTTATTAATCGGCTATAAACAAATCGGTAAAACCTTTGCCCTATCGACGCTATTTTCTGTCATCCTAATGTCCATCGGAACGACCCTGCTGCACCCGGTGCAAGCGTTCACGATCGATCCCTTGTTAGCTGCAGTATTCGGCGGTATTATTCTAGGTATCGGCGTCGGGCTTGTCATCCGCTCCGGCGGCTCGCTCGATGGAACTGAAATCGTCGCCATCTTGTTCAGCAAGAAGTCGCCTTTCTCCGTTGGCGAAATTGTTATGTTTTTCAACTTCTTCATTCTAGGCAGCGCAGGATTCGTATTCGGATGGGATCATGCGATGTACTCGCTGATTGCGTATTATATTGCTTTTAAAATGATCGATATTACGATCGAAGGTCTGGATCAATCCAAATCGGTTTGGATTATCAGTGATGAGTTCAGCAAAATCGGGGATTCCATCACCTCCCGGTTAGGCCGCGGCGTCACCTACTTGAACGGGGAAGGCGCGTTTACCGGAGATGATAAAAAGGTTATTTTCAGTGTCATTACCCGACTGGAAGAGGCCAAATTGAAGTCCATCGTCGACGAGCTCGATCCCAAAGCCTTTCTCGCCATCGGCAATATCCACGATGTCAAAGGCGGACGCTTCAAGAAAAAGGACATTCACTAAAAGAGACTGTCTGCGAAGAACCACAATAGATACATCCGTGGTCAAAATAAGGAAAAATGTTCCCTCTAATTTGACTACAGGAGCTTGCTAGATCCATTTAGTCGGAAAACTCCCTCTATTTGCGCCGGTTTCGTGAGAATTCACGGAATTCGGTCAAAGTAGCGGGAGTTTTTTCTTTTATTTTCCCCGAGTGGTCAACTTCGAAGCAATTTAGATGGAGATTTTCCAGTTATCTAACTGTTGACGTCCGTCACAGGCGTAACAAAACTTTCCCCATCTGCCTCTTCTTAGCTCCAGTAGCCCCTCAGATCGATCTTCTGGCCGCTCTTCGCGCTGTCTAAGGCGCCAAGCACCATCGCCATGCTCTTGATATTGTCGCGGCAGTCCGTCTCCGCAGGGCGCCCTTCCTGCAGCGCTGCGAACATCTCGTCCAGACCGCCCGCATGGCCGCTCCGGCCCGGCCAATTCACCTCCGCGTCAACTCGCGTATGCTCGCGGAGGAACTTGCCGGTCTGGTCGCCGCCGGCCACGATCTCGGCGTACGGCGCCCCCGCGCCGTCCCAAATCGCCGTGCCCCTCTCGCCCGTCACGCGCCATGACGCCTCCCAAGAGGTCGGCGCTCCCTCCGCGCACCAAGAGCCGCGGTAACAAAAAACCGTGCCGTCTGACATCTCATAGATGCAGATCGCAGAAGCATTCCCGGCGTACCAGGAGCCCGGCGGGTTAAATTCCTGGCAGTACACCGACACGGGGTCTGCCCCCGTAATCAAGCGAGCCTGATCGAACGTATGGATCGCCATGTCAAGAATTAGCGGGCTTTCCATCGCATCGCGAAAGCCCCCGAAATGCGGGCCGAGGAAGAAATCGGCCCCCACAAAGCCCACGCGGCCGATCGTGTCCGCGTGGATCAGTTCCCGCAGGGCGCGGATGTTCGCGTTGTAGCGGCGGTTTTGCATGACGGACAGCGATTTCCCCGTCCGCTCCGTCAGCTGCACGAGCTCCCGCGCTTCCGCCATCGTGGCGGCCATCGGCTTCTCGCCGAAGACATTGCAGCCATGACGCAGCGCCGTTGTCGCCACTTGGAAATGGCTGGCCGGAATCGTAATGTCCATCACCAGATTCGCGCCGGTTTCGCCAATGGCTTGCTCCAGATCCGTGTAAACGCCGCACGTCAGATGATGGCGGTCCGCCATCGCCTGCGCAAATTCCTTTTTAATGTCGACGAGGGCCGCGATCATGCAATCCTCCCGTTTGACCAAATAATCAACCCAGACATTTGCCATGCTTCCGCAACCTGCAATTACAATTCGATACATAGCCGTCATATGTACACGCTCCTCTGCAAACTCAATCTTTCTTTCATCGCTGCAAAAAAGACGCCTGCTCCCATATAGCAGTACGTCTTTGCCTTTATCTATCCGTGTTCTAACGGTAAGATTCAAATAAATCAAACATGAAATGCATCGCTTCTTCCTCATCTTTGCCCTTCGTTAGCAAACGCAGCGTTGTCCCCGCTCTAATAGGCACTAACAGCATGCCCAGCAAACTTTTCACATCCACACAGTGCATCGTATGATCGTACTCAAAATCAATCGTAATGTCCGAAACAAAATGAGAAGACTTAGCCGAAATAGCCGTTAAATCGCTCCGCTGCAAATCAGCATGAATTTCGAATTCATGTACTCTCATAGACGCGCCTTCCTTATGTTTGAAATGTAGGAAATCTCATCTTTCACTTTAAATTGTACCACGAGTTCTGCGAAATTTCTTCCATTTCCGGTAGCTTCTTCGCACCACATTCAAAGCAAAATCGGGAATTGGCAATTTACGCACCCATGGGAAATAGAAACGGTCATACGCACTTTTCAAATCGTCCCACATGGGACAAAATTCATTTTTCATAAAATCCGAAACGTCAACGACCAACCCTCTGCCGTCTTTCATCATCACATTTTTGCCGTGTACGTCATGTGGGTTCAGCCCTCTGCTGACAGCGTAAGCAAGCGCCTCATCTATATCCTTAATCACTTGCCGGGGAATTGGAATTCCGCGATGCAAGCATTTGTATAAAGTAACGCCTGTCAACCGTCGCAATACTAAGTAATTATCTCCTGCGTGCAGGCATTCGGAATACGCGGGGTGTGTGCCAAGACGGCGGTATACTTCCGTTTCTTCCTCTATACCCGGTCTCCCCGGGGCATAAACTTTGACAACAAGATCGGCATAATCCGGGTGCATAAGTACTGCGGCATAGTTACCTGAACCAAGCAGTTTCCATGGCTCCGGCATATAATGAACGACAATCGGTTCGTACGGTTGTTCACTGTATATTTCTAATTGAGGCAGCAATTGATGTTCAATCTCTAGCAACCATGGTTTTGGCATGGGGTCTCCCAATTTCCCTTCCCCTCGAATAAGTGCGCGCTCCAACCGGGACTCGCCAACTCGCGGTTTGTTAATTTCTGCTATGTGTGGTATTATACAAAGATATTTGTGCAAAGTGAAGTGTTGATTATGATTCTATTATTTATTACTAGATTTTATTATATAAAGCCCAACAATCCCTTGATCTGAGCTCGCCTTAGGTCAAGGGATTTTTTTTCCTTCGGGAAACACTTCTGTAGGAGGTCATCATTAATGACTGCGGACAACAAATCATCCGTACTGGCGATATGGCTATCGCTGATCAGCAACATTTTTCTCACCATTATGAAAGTGGTTATCGGGTTATGGTTCCAAAGCGAAGTCTTGTTAGCCGACGGACTCCATAACGCAGGCGATATTATCGCCACGATTGCGGCGCTTAGCGCTATGCGAATATCCAAACTCCCTGCCGATGAGGACCATCCTTACGGACATGGCAAAGCCGAGGTACTTGGCTCCGGATTCGTTGCCTTCATCCTGCTTATCGCTGCACTTTATATCGGCTATCATTCTACCCTCGCTCTCTTCGATGAGCCTCAAACGCCAAGCTGGATCGCTTTTTCCGCCGCTGTCCTATCAACGCTTTGGAAATACGCGCTTTACGTATATACGATGCGCATTGGCGTTCAAACGAACAGCAAAGGCTTAATTGCGACTGCGAAAGATCACTTGGCGGATGTCTATGCGTCGCTGGCAGCCGTTGTCGGGATTGGTTTAGCTTTTATCGGCAGGGCTTACGATATTCAATGGCTTTCCTTTGGCGATGCCGCAGCCGGAATCATTGTGTCCTTCCTCGTTTTAAAATTAGCGGTAGAAATGGGCAAAGAATCCTTTGACATTTTGATGGAGAAAACGGTCGATCAAGAGAAGCTTCACGAATACACGCGACTAATTGAAGCCGTGCCTCAAGTCAAACGAATTGACCGCATTCGCGCACGGGAACACGGTCATTACATTCTGGTCGATGCCAGAATATCCATCCCCGGCGAGCTTACGGTCCAAGAAGGCCATGATATCACTCGCGTGATCAAAAAATCCATTATGGACCAGCATGCTGATGTTGACGAGGTGCTGATTCACTTGAATCCTTGGTACGAAGAGTAAAGAAAGACGCTAGTCAGGATAACAAGCCTGTCTAGCGTCTTTCTTATGTTAAATAACGTTATTTCCCCTCAAAGAACCGAAGATAGGCCCCATAGCCTTCTTTCTCCAAGTCAGCTAACGGAACGAAACGCAGCGCAGCCGAATTAATGCAGTACCTGAGTCTGGTCGGACCCGGTCCGTCATTAAATACATGCCCCAAATGAGAATCCGCTTCCTGACTGCGGACCTCCGTCCTGACCATGAAATGGCTGGTGTCGATTTTTTCCTTTACGCTGCCTTCGAAGACAGGTTTCGTAAAGCTCGGCCAACCGCAGCCTGAATCGAATTTATCCATGGACGTAAAGAGCGGCTCGCCGGAGACGATGTCCACGTACAATCCTTTGTCATGGGAATCCCAGAACTCATTGTCAAATGGCCGCTCCGTCGCATTATTTTGCGTGACTTCATACTGCAGCGGCGTAAGATTCTTCCTGCGCTCTTCTTTATCTTTGGCGGTATTCCAATGCTTCTCAATAAAGGCATCGCGCCCTGACCCTTTGCGGTAAGCTTTATAGCGCACCGGATTTTTCTGGTAATAATCCTGGTGATAATCCTCTCCCGGATAGAAGGCATCCGCGTCGATACGCGCAATTTCCGTCGCAATCGGAGCGTTGAAGCGGCCGCTGTCCTGCAGGGCTTGCTTGGAAGCTTCAGCCTCGGCCATCTGCTCGTCGCTATGGGCGAATATAGCCGTGCGATAGGAGGAGCCGCGGTCATGGAACTGGCCGCCTGCGTCCGTCGGGTCAATTTGACGCCAAAAAGTGTCCAGCAATTTATGGTATGAAAATAGTTCAGGGTCAAATGTAATTTGAACGGCTTCTGCGTGGCCTGTTGTTTCCGAGCATACTTCCTGGTACGTCGGATTGCTCGTATGGCCGCCAATGTATCCGGATACGACGGACACAATCCCCGGCAGTTGGTCGAACGGCGTTACCATACACCAGAAGCATCCCCCGGCAAAGGTCGCCTTGTCATAATTGATTTGCTGAATATTAGAATCCATCTCTTTCTCCACCTCTTTCATTAAACTCACCTCTATCATACCAAAAGATTGCTCCATAACCAAAAAAGACACCGTCCATTTGTGTGAACGGCGTCTTGCTTATGTTATTGACTTACAGATTGTTGAAAATGTCAGTAAGCACAGGAACGATTTGCGATTTGCGGGAAACTACGCCTTTCAGCAGCGCTTTGTTATCCGCAAGTGTTACATTGTACGCTTTCTCAACAGCGTCAGCTTTGCGTCCGAGCGCAAGACCGACGGAATCATTGTTAAGAATGTCCGTCACAACAAACAGGAACAAATCCAAGTTTTTCTCTGCAATGATCGTATTCAAAGCAGCTTCAATTTCCGCTTGTTTGGCAAGCACTTCATTTACATCCACCGCGTTCACTTGTGCGATTTCAGCTTTGTAGCTGCCCATTTGGAATTCTTTGGCATCCAAGGAGATCAATTGCGCAACCGTTTTGTCGCTCAAATCAGCGCCGGCTTTCAGCATTTCAAGTCCATAAACCTCAGCCTCTACGCCAGCGATAGCTGCAAGCTCACGAGCTGCTGCCACGTCTTGCTCCGTGCATGTCGGGGATTTGAACAACAAGGAATCGGAAATAATGGCGGAAAGCATTAAACCAGCAATGTCCTTATCGATGGACACGCCGTTCTCTTTGTACAATTTATTCAAAATAGTCGCGGTGCAGCCTACAGGCTCAGCACGGTAGTATAGCGGGTGGCTGGTCTCAAAGTTCGCAATACGGTGATGGTCAATAACTTCCACTACACGTACTTGATCGATATCAGTGGCACTTTGCTGACGCTCTACGTGGTCAACCAAAATCACGTTCGCCGCTTCATTGGCAACAGTCTCAACTTGACGAGGCGCCGCAACTTTAAACGTATCCAGCGCATATTGCGTTTCACCGTTCACGCTGCCGAGACGAACGGCTTCAACCTCTTGGCCCAGCTTCGTTTTCAGTGCCGCATAAGCAATTGCGGATGTGATTGAATCGGTGTCCGGATTTTTATGTCCGAAAATAAGAGTTTTTGACATGGTACGACTCCTTAAAAATAATAGTGTAATGAGAATTTTGAAATCTCTACCTACGATTATACTAGAAAATCCGGTTAAATCCACTCTAAGCTGTAAAGGGTTCCCTGCCTCGCCGTTTCACTCATTTCCGTGAACTGCGCATTGCGAACAAAAGCTCGGGGCCATCCGGCTGATGCGTACCCGCTTCGACAAATTGCCGATACGCTTCCGATTCCATCGGATAGATCGCAATTTTGCCTTCTTCGTTGTAATGAACCCCCCACCCGTGCTTCTTGGGAAGCATGGACGCTCTCAGACACGGATGATTTCTGGCGAACAGCTCTTCCCTTATTTCTGCGCCACGCAGCTCGCGTTCCCCTTCCGGGATTTGTTTATGCTGCATGTAAACCTCATAGATCAGCTCGCCCTGCGTATATTGGTAAGGGTTTTGCGACAACAGCTCGTATTGAATTCTGTGTGCGGTTTTGCCTTCTTTTTTCATAGGGGGGACGACTCCCGTTTCAACCGGGCAATCCGCAGCAACTTGAATGAACGTATTTCTATAACTCATATGCTCATCGTTATAGGGCATAGACCAAACTCTCTCCTCGCAGCCATATTTATTCCATTATACACCAATTTTCGATCAAGCTTTCATATAGGCTTAGGATTTACCGCCAAAATGTATTATACTTTGGTCAACTACTTATTCAGGAGACATGTATGAATGGAACTTCTCCCCCCTACCAATTATGAAATCGCTCAAGTTTGCTTGCTGGCCGGCAAAATCATGCTCGAAAACGGCGGAGAAACGTATCGTGTTGAAGATACGATGGCCCATGTCGCCGAGGGCTTCGGAGTGCCTAACTCGCACAGCTTCGTCACGCCGACCGGCATCATTTTCTCGATCGATGGACCTGAGCAGACAACCAGACTGATTCGGATATCTGCGAGATCGACGGATTTACATAAAGTAACCTTGGTGAATGCCATCTCAAGGCGCATCAGCCAAGGCGAATTGACGCCTCAAGAAGCTCATCGCCTGCTAAAGGAGATCGATGCCGCCAATACGGGCTTTCCAACTTGGATCAAAATCCTTTCCGCAGCGCTTGCAAGCGGCTGTTTTTTAATTATGTTCCAAGGTGAGTGGCGTGATTTCCTTCCGGCTTTTGTTGCAGGCGGGGCGGGTCTCGCCTCTCTCGGCTACTTTCATCGTCTGGTGCCGATTAAATTTTTTGCCGAATTTCTGGCCTCATTATTTATTGGAGCGTTAGCTTTCTTGTTCGTGTTCTCGGGGATTGGGCATGCTCTGGACACCATCATTATCGGCTCGGTAATGCCGCTTGTTCCGGGACTTCTCATTACGAATGCAGTTAGGGATTTAATGGCCGGACACTTTGTTTCAGGACTTTCTAAAGGGGCTGAAGCTTTTCTAACGGCCTTTGCCATCGGTGCCGGCATCGCCTTTGTCCTGTCCTTTTATAACGGGGAGGGGTTGGTATGAATATGCTGGAACAGCTCGTCACCAGCTTTATCGCTACGGCTGCGTTCGCTATTTTGTTCAATGTGCCAAGAAACACAATCGTTCAATGCGGTTTCATCGGCATGGTCGGGTGGATGCTCTACGCCTCCTCCCTGTTGATTCCGTTAAATCCCATCCTGGCAACCTTGATTGCCTCTTTCTTCGTCACGGTGATGAGTCAATTTTTTGCGAGATTATACAAAACTCCCGTTATCGTTTTCAGCATCGCCGGGATCATCCCTTTGGTGCCAGGCGGATTAGCGTATGACGCAATGAAAAATGTCGTCCTTAATCATTACGATCTTGCCGTGCAGCTGGCTGCAAAAGCCTTCATGCTTTCAGGCGCAATCGCGATGGGGCTTGTCTTCTCCGAAGTGTTGAACCAACTTTTTCGCCGGACAAAATCGTAATACACTTGACCTATTACTATAGGTCGCGCCTTTTTTATAGTTTTAAACTATAAAGGTAATCGGATTTATGTCTTAGATTTTCCCTGCCGTTCCCATTAAAATAATCCTATGAAGCACGGGCCCGCTAACCGACGAAATGGAGTTGATCTACCGATGAATATAGAATCTAACGATCGCATTACGACGAAATTCAATGAAATTGCAGAGAAATACGACAGTCAACGAAGAAAGCTCATTCCCTGCTTTGATGATTTTTACAATACAGCCGCCTCCCTTGTTCAGGTCCATGCGGTTTCTCCGCACATTCTTGATCTTGGCGCAGGAACCGGGCTCCTCTCCTCTTATATCCTTAACCGGTATCCGCATGCCAAGCTTACGCTCATTGATCTTTCCCAAGGCATGCTCGACATCGCCAAGCTTCGTTTCGGAGAGCATCATCCCAACTTAACGATCCAGGCAGGGGATTATACGGCATTTGAGTCGGAAGAACCCTTTGATTGCGTCGTCTCTGCACTGTCTATTCACCATCTGGAGGATCAAGCTAAACAAGACCTGTTCGCACGGATTTATAAACTGCTTAAGCCAGGCGGCATATTCGTAAATGCCGATCAAGTTCAAGGGTCCAGCCCTTTCCTTGATCGCTTGTACCGTACGGATTGGGAAGCCAAAATTGAAGCTACAGACTTAAGCCCTGAAGCTCTTCAAGCAGCCTATGAAAGAACGAAGCTCGACAAAATGGCTCCTCTCGATCAGCAGTTAACCTGGCTGAAAGACTGCGGCTTCGAAGATGCGGATTGTGTCTACAAATATTATAATTTCGTCGTTATGTATGCGCGAAAGCCGGAGGCATAACCTTTCACCATAAGGTAGGCTTCGCCACCATGAACCACATCATGGCCAGCGTGATGATCACATACCAAATTAACGCGTTTCGCAATTGATTCACCAATACGTTCCGGTCGTCATGCGGTGCGCGAAGCTTGCGCAAAATCGGTGAAAACGCACGCGCAATAAAGTATAAAGAAGCCACCATAATTAGCACCGTGATAACGATCCATGATGTTTTCCACGTCCATGCCGTTATCCAAGTGAGCAGAATCCCCGTCGCTACCAGCACATGGCCGGCATGCTTCGTCAACCGCACCGTAATGCGAAACGGCTCCAAATATTCCGGCAGGAGCTCAAACGGCGCGTTTCTTATTTTAACTAATAATGGAAATAACACAAAATAAGGCCCTATGCTTAGTACAACACTAAAAATATGAATATATAGCAGCAATACGTACCACGACAATGCCATCATCCTTCTTCTAAAAAATTCAACAAAACAGTGCGGATCGCACGATCCACACTGTTTTGCGTTCTTCATTTATTCGGCTTTTTGAAATTCGTGTACCCATACTTTCATTTGCGGCAGCCAAGGCATACCCGGATGTATGGATAAAATGCTGTCACGATATTCGTCAATGGTTTCATGCCCTTCGGCTTTTGCATCTTCCACCGTCAGATCGCCCAGCGCTTGCTGGTAAACCTTAGTTACTGTGAAAGAGCTTCCTTGCAAATCCATTGTTTCACCGATATCTGCATAGCGTCCGTTGCGTCTGCAAGCCGTTTTCTGGCCTGCCAGAACTTTGCTGACTTCAGCTTCCTTAGTCACAAGACGGTCGATGGAGCAAGTTTTTGGCGGTAATGTTTCGTTCATATGTGTTTCCCTCCTTTTTCCAGTACTCATTATAGCGAATGAAACATCATTTGTCGAACTGTTCAGTTCGCTATTCTCGCAGCGCTTCCTTCAATTTCGTGGACATACTGTCCATCGAGCCCGCTTGAGGCCGTTTAACCCCTCGCAGCTTAGCAATTTCTTGCTTTAGCCTTTCGTTTTCAAGCTTCAGCCTCTCAACCTCTGCGATTAATTGATCTTTGTCCATTTCGTTCACCTAAGCTTTCGATAAAAATGCCCCCATGACTGCTTGCAGAGCATCACGTCGGATTCTCTCCATGCGGCAAAGGGGCGTATGTAAAACTTATTTCTTTAACTCAATCGTATAAAGACGAGCGGATTCTCCCCATACTTCGCCAGGCTCTAAGCTTGCCAGACCGATTTGGTCTCCCGGTAAATCTACATTCGGAGCGTTGACCAGATTCATTTGCGGCTCCGGACAGAAAAATCCTTCCGCAGCGCCATTATTCCAAATCATCCACTGCTTATAGGAAGTGCCGACATCATACACCAGTTTGACGCCTGCGCGGGAGTCTGTCAACTCCATGTAGTTGCGTCCATTTTGCGGAGCGGTTGTGTAATGGTTGTCCATGGACTCGAAGAACGGCGACAAGCCGCCTGTTTTCATCTTGGCTTCTTCCTCCGATAACGGCTGGTAGTTGCCGGTCGGCAGCATTCTCTCGCTCATTTCCCAGCGATCTCCGATCGTCATTTTAAAGCTGTAGTCCGAGGCCTGAGAGTTTGGCGCAAAAGGTGCATTGATCGTCGTATGGTAGGCGATTAAGCAAGGCATTGCTTCTTGCCCTTCATTATGAACGGAAATATGCTGGTGTAAACCGAATTCGTTCAGTACATATGTCAGGCGAATAGTAAATTCGAACGGCAAGTAGGTATAAACCGAATGCCCTTCTCTGACGCGAAGCGCTAAGGTTACACGGCTCTCGCTTTCATCTTGGCCAAACTTCTCAACGGCCCACGGAATATCATGAACAAATCCATGCAGATGATTGCCTGTTCTCGGCTCATTAATCGGGAATTGAAGAACTTTCCCCTTCCAAGGAAATTTCCCGTCTTCATAACGGTTAGGCGGAAATAGGACAGGGATGCCATGTATTATAGGACGTGCTTTAAACGCTTCCATCTCATCAAGGGATGGCTCGCGCAGAAAGCGGTATTCCTTTTCATTGTCTCTAAAAGCAATCAGGTTCGCGCCAATTTCCGGCAGAACGGCAGCCTCATAACGGCCTGCTTGCAGCCATACGGCTTTCTCCCCTTGGAAAGTTCCTTCATAGGCTTTCACTGTCATGTCGTGTTATCCTCCTAATGCATTGCCCCTAAATATGGACAGGCTCGTATGAATTTAACTTTATAGCATGAGAAACATGGAAGTCAATGGATGAAAATAGCGCTGACATCGACAAAAGTGACTTCTTTATCATAGTGTCAAAAAGAAAACCGTCTTCCATAAAAGGAAGAACGGTCTTCTTTTTGATTCCTGCACGGAGCTGCTTTTGCTCCCCTAGCGTTTCCAAGCCGCCTCGCTCCAACGAAGCTCGTTACGGAACTGCAGCGTTGACGTGTTCTTATTAATAATCACCACTTCAACGCCAGCCAGTTCAGCCCAGTCCACGAGCTGCTCCGTGCTTACGTTGTAGGAGAATACGGTATGATGTGCTCCGCCAGCGTAGATCCAAGCCTCCGCTGAATCGCGCAGCGACGGCTGCGGCTTCCACAGGACGCGCGCAACAGGCAGCTTAGGCATCGCTTTCGCCGGTTGAACCGCATCCACCTCATTAATCAGCAGGCGGAAACGGTTGCCCATATCGATCAGCGATGCATTCAGCGCCGAGCCGGAAGCGCCGTCGAAGACGAGACGTGCCGGATCGGCTTTCCCGCCGATCCCCAGCGGGTGAACTTCGATTTTGGGACGCGTTGCTGCGATCGTCGGACATATTTCCAACATATGAGCGCCAAGAACCAGCTCTTGCCCCGGTTCCATGTGATACGTATAGTCCTCCATGAACGAAGTGCCTTCGTTGCCCGCGATAATTTTCATGACGCGGGTGAGCGCTGCCGTCTTCCAGTCGCCTTCGCCGCCAAAGCCGTAGCCTTGCCCCATCAAGCGCTGAACGGCAAGCCCAGGCAGCTGCTTTAACCCATGCAGGTCTTCAAATGACGTCGTGAACGCGCCGAAGCCGCCTTCCTGCAAAAAGCTTTTCATCCCAAGCTCAATGCGCGCTTGCTCGCGAATGGCTTCACGCACCGGTCCTGCCGAGCGTCCTTCAGGCGTTATGTCATAAACTTCATTGTATTCATCCATCAATTGATCCACTTCTGATTCGGAAATGTCTCTGACGCGCTGAACAAGATCACCCACGCCATAACCGTTAATGGACCAACCAAATTTAATTTGCGCTTCGACTTTATCGCCTTCCGTCACGGCGACTTGACGCATGTTATCGCCAAAGCGCGCCACTTTCAGACTGCGGCCTTCAACGAACGCAACCGCCGTGCGCATCCATCCGGCAATGCGGGAGAGGACCTCCGGATCTTCCCAGTAACCGACGACCACTTTCCGGGAAATGCCCATTCGTGCGCCGATGAAGCCGTATTCGCGATCGCCGTGCGCCGCTTGATTAAGATTCATGAAATCCATATCAATCGTTTCCCAAGGGATATCGCGATTAAATTGCGTATGCAAGTGGAGGAGCGGCTTGCGATATTCGGCAAGGCCGGCAATCCACATTTTGGCCGGGGAAAATGTATGCATCCAAGTAATGATGCCTGCGCAATTGTCATCGGCATTGGCATCCAGACAAAGTCTGCGGATCGCATCCGGCGTAGTCAAGACAGGCTTGAACACAAGCTTGCTTGGAATCGACGCATCACGGTCAATCCCTTCCGTTATTTGTTTGGAATGTTCTTCCACCTGAAGCAAAGTCTCAGGTCCATACAAGTGTTGACTTCCGGTTACGAACCAAAATACTTTATCTGAAAAAGAGTTCATGGCAATTTGCCTCCCTGGAATTTGGAATATGGAATGTGGAATGAGGGGAAATGAAGAACAGGAATTAGTGCTTGGCTTCCTCACGGATTGCACGAAGACGCTTCATCACATGATTTTCTCCGCGTCCGAAATAATCGTGCAGCTTGCTGTACTCTTGGTACAGCTTCTCGTAAACCGCCACATTTTCCGGAACAGGTTTAAATGTTTCTTTGCGTACGCGCGCCATTTTTTGTGCGGCATCTACGATATTGTCGTACCCGCCTTTAGCAGCGCCTGCGGCTACCGCTCCGAACATGGCCGCGCCCAGCGCCGGCGTTTGCTTGGAATCCGCGATTAGAATCTCGCGATTGGTCACATCCGCATAGATTTGCATCAACAGGCGATTCTTTTGCGGAAGCCCGCCGCATGCATACAATTCCTGTACTTCAACCCCGTTATTGTGAAAGGCGTCAACAATTTTACGAGTTCCGAATGCCGTTGCCTCCAGCAGCGTCCGGTAAACCTCTTCCGGCCTCGTCAGAAGCGAGTAGCCCAGAATAAGGCCATTCAGCTCCGTGTCGACCAGCACCGAACGGTTCCCATTCCACCAGTCGAGCGCAAGCAAGCCTGTTTCGCCTGGTTTGTAAGCGGATGCACGACGCTCCAGCCATTCATGCACATTCGTTCCTTCCTGCTCCGCCGCTGCTTGCACATAAGCAGGCACCCCTTGTTCCACGTACCAGGCAAAAATATCGCCAACCGCAGACTGTCCCGCCTCATAGCCCAAATATCCCGGGATGATCCCGTCTTCGACAACACCGCACATGCCTTCGACTTCCCGCTCCTCTGTGCCGAGAAGCATATGGCAAATCGAAGTTCCCATCGCCATCACCAATTTCCCAGGCGTTACAACGCCAACCCCCGGTACAGCCGCGTGCGCATCGACATTTCCTACAGCAATGGCAATGCCTGGCTGCAAGCCCATGGATTTCGCCATAGCTTCCGTTAATTCTCCGGCTTTCGTGCCAAGAGCCACAACTTCGCCGCGCAGCTTCGTTTGAGTTAAATCCTCTAAACGCGGGTCAAGCGCTTTAAAGAACTCGTTGCTCGGATAGCTGTCTTTCTTATGCCAGATCGCTTTATAGCCGGCCGTACAGCTATTGCGTACAATGTCTGCTGACCCTGTCATCTGCGATACAACCCAGTCGGTCGCTTCCAGGAAACGATCGGTTTGCTCGTAGATATCCGGCGCTTCATTCAAAATTTGCCAAACCTTCGCAATCATCCACTCCGACGAAATTTTCCCGCCGTACCGGGGAAGGAAGGCCTCTCCTCTGTGCTTAGCAATTTCATTGATTTGGTTCGCCTCGTCTTGCGCGGCATGATGCTTCCACAGCTTCACCCAACTGTGCGGATTATTCATCAGCTCCGGGTTGAAACATAGCGGCTGGCCCTGCGAATCCACCGGAAGCATCGTACACGCCGTGAAATCGATGCCAAGACCGATAATATCTGCCGGATCCACGCCAGACGCTTGCACGACGGCCGGAACCGAACGCGTCAGTACATCCAAATAATCCTGCGGGTGCTGAAGCGCCCAGTCATACGCAAGTTTAATGCCGGATACCGGCAGCTTCTCATCAATCACGTTGTGCGGATATGGGGTCACATGGTCGGCAACTTCAGTACCGTCACTCAAATCCACCAGAACGGCGCGGCCGGATTCCGTGCCATAGTCAACGCCAATCGCATACTTTTTGGACATAGAGAACCTCCTTAGAATTTCCAATCTCTATGTCCAGTATAGCACTTGTACGTACAAGTTGGCTAGATGTAATTTTTTTCCGCTAGATGCCGATCGTAGACTCCCTTACGATTAATTCTGGCTTATAAATTTTCCCGGTCTCTCTCCCGATTGCCCGCTTATTCTCAATCATATCGATCAAAAGCTCAGCAGCATCCGCACCTAATTCGGTTTTGGGATGTGTCAGCGTCGTCAGTTTCACCTCGGTAGCTGTCGCTAAAGAGGAGTCGTCAAAGCCCACTAAAGAGACATCCTGTGGAACTTGAAGTCCAGATGTACGTACAGCCTCTAGCAAATGCACAGCCAGCTCATCGTTGTAACAAACGAAAGCTGTAGGACGCTCGTCCTGAACAAGCAGCGTCAGCGCATGATCGTACGGCTTCCGCCTTTTTTCCTCCGTCGAGTAGTGAATGACCAGTTCAGGCAATAATGGAATTTGGTAGTGATGATGCGCGCGAATAAATCCTTTCAGGCGATTGATCCCCTGCAAATCGTCCGTCTTGAAAAAGCCGGCAATCTTGCGATGCCCCAGCTCAATCAGATGCTGTGCCGCCTTAAAGCCGCCCTCTTCGTCGTCCACGACCAGGGACGGACAATTCATTTCGGGATACCGTTCATTAATCATCAAATACGGAATATGCTGGTAATCGAGCGAAAGGTAATAGTTGATATTCGGATTGCCTTCGGCGCTTTTCGTAGGTTCAATAATCAGCCCGCTTAAGGGCTGGCTCAGCATCATGTCAAGACTTTCCTTTTCTTTGTCTTTATCGTTATCCGTCGATGACAACACAAGTCTGTAGCCTCTGGAACGCAAGGCTGACTCCGCCCCCCTCACAATATGGGGAAATATATAATCGGATATATAGGTGGTCAAGATGCCGATCGTCTGCACATCGCGGCCTTTTTGCGTTTGCGGCGTAGACACAAAGGTTCCTTTTCCTTGCATCCGGTACAGCCACCCCTCCTGCTCCAGCTCGCCAAACGTCTGGCGAACCGTCTGCCGGCTCATCTGGAATTGATCGGCAATCTCATTCTCCGAAGGCATCTGATCGTTCGGTTTCAGTTTCCCGGTATGAAGCCACGATAAAATTTCCTGCTTTAGCTGCATGTATTTCGGCATTTGCTTTTCTTTCATATTTCGGTTTCTCCTCAGGCGTATGATTCTGAACGTATTATACCATTCGCTTAACTTGTATGTACATATTGTGGGGGATAAGCGATAAGTGTCATGGTGGAGGAGCTAAGTATGCGCATTAACCGGCCCATCCTTGCAAGCAACAAGGATAAACGACTTCGTCGTCCTTTTAGGACGAGCGCGTTTGTCAAGGTAGATGCGAAGCAAAAGTATACAACTTATACTTTCTTATCTACGCACAAAAAACCCGCAAAATCACGGGTTCCGTTGTTTTCTACTGGCAATGATCGATTGATAATGAGGCTGCATATCCGCCATAGGAAGTACGTGAAAGGTTTCAATGTCGAAAACTTCGCCAACCCGCTCCTGGATTTGCGCATCTTCATAGAAGGCGAAAAACCGTTGCGGCCTGTACGAATCATTTTCCCAAATTCCCTCGCTCTCATATCCTCCATACAGTCCAAGATAGAAAAAACCTTCAGGCTTCAGCACACGTTCAATGTTCTCCAGTACTTGCTCAAGACTGCTCTTAGGCACATGCAGCAGCGTATTCATGGACCATACAGCGTCAAACGACGCCGCCGGCAAATCCAGTGCGAAGAAATCCATGGCAAAGGCTTCAAGCCCTTTTTCACGGCAAATCGCGACCATCTCGTCCGACAAATCGATGCACACGACATCACAGCCATGCTCCCTCAAATAGTCAGCCTGATGTCCCGGCCCGCTGCCGAGATCCAAAACCCGCTTGCCGCCGCCCCCCGTTTGAGCCTGCCGATTTAAATTCGCAAGAAAACGGTCCAGCTCGTCGATTTTCCACGACTGCATGATTTCCCCGTTCCGCAATCTGGCCTGCTGATCGTAACTTGTCTTAAGCACCTGTTTTACCTCTGAATCGTTCCGAGACTCCAAGCCTATTTTCCCCCTTACGGACTGCGTCCGTCTCGCAGCTATTTTTCTAGAGCCTGAAGACCTGCATTCACAAGCAGATCGAACCACTCGTCTTCTTCCAAAAGCTCTTCCACCGCTTCGATATCTTCTTCTTTACCTGACTCGCTCAAAAAGTTCAGCGCATAGCTCCAATCGTTCTTGCCCTTCAAGCTTTGCAGTGTAATCTCGTAGGGATGCTCATGACCTTCTACACCAAACTGCACATGACCAAGATAGCCGTCTTCTTTGCTGTGTTCCATATTTGCTTTTAAAATATTAATCATGTTCATCTTCCTTTTCTGTAATTTGTCCCCTATGATCCTCGACTTCCTTGTGTTCCGCTTCTTCCTCGTAATCCTGAAGCTGCGTCAACCACGTCCAAATCGCTTCAATCGTCGTTTGCAAATTCGTTGCATCCCGCCATACATAGGGTTTGTGATCCCGAAAATAGTCGGCATGCCCGCCAATAATTGGCAGCGTGATCCGGTGAACCGGAGCATGCTTCATCCGATGCCATCGGCGAACGCCAAGCCGGGACTTCATCCAGCCCCCCCAGGTGCCCAGCCGCGGAATCGGGTCGTTCTTTTGATCCAGTTGATTGGTTCCATTCAAATATAAAACCCGGTTCGTAAGTTCCGGCGGAATCGCGCATTTCGGCGAACCGATTTGAACGACCCCAAGGATTGGGACGCCTTTCTTCATCAGAGCACCTGCCGCCTGGATCGACGCCACGGCTCCGGCGCTGTGACCTATCAAGAGCAATTTCTGATTCGAGCCTAATTGATTGGCAATCAGCTTCATTAAGCTTTTGCCGCCATAACGCGAAGGCTTCCCGTGGGCATTATTCCAAAGATCGCTTGCTATTTCGCGAAGCTGCTTTTGGCGCTGCCGGCTCCAATCGCCATACGGAAAATGAATCACAACGCGAACGCGCGCCCCCGCCTCTTCAAAGCAGGCAGCGAGCGCCTCGCCGAACCGGTCGAGAAAATCAGGCGCCGTCGCAAAGCCGGCCGTTATATAAATGACGATTTCCTCCGATGCGGAGCGAACGGTCATACTTTACTCAGTTCCCTTCCCGGCACAACGCGTGCCAAATCAATCAAACGCGCGGCTTGGCGCGATTCGTAGGCATGGCGGCCATGGGATCGTCCGGCCAATAATGTTTGGGGTAACGGCCTTTGAGATCTTTTTTCACTTCGAAGTAAGCCTCCCGCCAAAAACTCGCCAAATCCTTCGTCACCTGTACAGGACGCTGTGCAGGCGATAATAAATGCAAAGTGAGCGGAACCCGGCCCTTGGCGATTCGCGGCGTGTCGGCCAAGCCGAACATTTCTTGCAGCCGGACAGATAAAGTCGGCGCTTCCAACACGCTGTAATCAACGGGAATCCGCGAACCGCTGGGCACCTGTATGTGAGTCGGCGCCCACTCCTCCAACCTGCGACGCTGCTCCCATGTTAGCATTTCCTCTAATAGATTTGTCAAGTTCAGCCGCCCAAGCGCGCCTTTGCTCGTCATGCCGTACAGATGAGGCGCTAACCAATCCTCTAAGGTTGCGAGCAGCGCATCTTCCCGCATATCCGGCCATTCGCCGTCATGGCTGTGCAGAAAAATAACCCGCTGCTGCAGCTGCCGCGCACTGCGGTTCCAGGGCAGCGCCTCCAGGGACTCTGCCCGAATGCCAGCGATCAAGGCTTGTACAAGCAGATCAGGATTCGGCTCCTGCAAAGGCTTTTCTTTAAGCACGATGGCGCCAAGGCGCAAACGTTGTCTGGCCTTAACGGTGCCGGCCGCCGAATCCCAAACCACTTCCTGCTCCTGCAGCAAACGGCCCTCGAAAGCTTCCAGCAGCTCATCTTCCGGCACGGGGGCGGCTAAGTAGATGCGGCTTTCCGCGCCGCTGTCATCCAGCTCAGCCGCAACCAAGTAGCGCTCGTTCGAGAGCGCCTGCAGCTCCGGCAGCACGGCGCCGCGCCCGCTGCTGAGCAGGTACCGGCCCGTCGAGCGCCGCTGCGCGACGCGATCGGGGTAAGCGAAGGCGAGCAGCAAGCCGCTCGCCGAAGCCCGCTGCGCGCTCGGCCGGATGCCGAGCGACTGCATCAATGCTTTGGCTTCCGCCGTAATCCGGCGGCACAAGCCAAAGTCTGCCTCTGCGCGCTGCTCGCCCTGCGCAGCGCGCCAGAGCGCTTCGATGCGGGTGCGCACATCCGCATCACGGCTGCGAGCGCTCGACAGAATGTCGCGCTCGCTCAGCAGCACCGCGAGCTCGCACGCAAGCGGGCCGAGCTCGAGCGGCACGGCTTGCAGCACCATGTGCGCAAGCCGGGGGTGCAGCCCCAGCGCGGCCATACGCTTGCCATGCGCGGTCAAGCCCCCGTCCTCGCGCAATGCGCCCAGCTGCACGAGAAGTTCCCGCGCCTGCCGGTATGCGGCGGCAGGCGGCGGATCCAGCCAGACCAGCTCCGCCGGGTCTGTCACGCCCCAGGCGGCCAGCTCGAGCGCCAGCGGCGCCAGATCCGCTTCGCGGATTTCTGGCGTTGAGCTGGGTGCGAGCTGCCGCTGCTCGGTCTCGGTCCACAGGCGGTAGCATACGCCTGGACCGAGACGGCCGGCCCGGCCTCTGCGCTGATCGGCAGAGGCTGCGGACACAGGCACCGTCGTCAGGCGGGTCATGCCGGTGCGCGGAGAGAAACGCGGCACGCGCATGAGGCCGCAGTCAATCACAACCGTGACGCCTTCGACGGTTAGCGAGGTCTCGGCGATTGAGGTAGCGAGCACAACTTTGCGGTGCCCGGGCCTGCATGGCGCTAATGCGCGGTCCTGCGCCTCTTGGGCCAGATTACCGTACAGAGGTGCAACTTCCACCTCAGCGCCTAGCTGCTGTGCGGCAAGACTGCCGGCAACACGATGGATTTCGGCTGCGCCCGGAAGAAAGACGAGCAAGCTGCCTTCGTTCGCCTGTAACGCTTGCCGAATCGTTTTGACCACAGCGGTTTCAAGTCTTTCATCTTGTTTGACGCTCAAGTAATGCGTTGTAACGGGATAGGCCCGCCCTTCGCTTTCAATAATCGGAGCCTGATCCAGCATGTCCGCAACCGGTTTGGCCTCAATGGTTGCAGACATGATGAGAATACGCAGGTCCTCGCGAAGCAGCGTCTGCGATTGCCGGCTGAGAGCCAGCCCCAGATCCGCATGCAAGCTTCGTTCGTGAAACTCGTCGAAAATGACAAGCCCAACCCCTTCCAAAGCGGGATCCGTTTGGAGCATCCGGGTAAGGACACCTTCCGTGATCACTTCAATCCGGGTAGTCGGCCCGATGCACGTATCGTTTTTGACCCGGTATCCGATCGTCTGGCCAACGGCTTCACCCCGAAGTCCCGCCATATAACGGGCCGCAGCTCTGGCGGCAAGTCTTCTTGGCTCCAGCATAAGGATCTTTTGGTTATGCAGCCATGCTTCTTGCAGCAGCGCAAGCGGAACTTGCGTCGTTTTCCCGGCACCGGGCTGAGCGACCAGCACGGCACACGGGTGAGTTCTTAATGCTTCTTTCAATTGGGGAAGCACGGCCTCAATCGGCAACGTATTCAATTCCTTCACTCCGAGCTTTCAGTTAGTTGTAATTTGTCGAATATTATTCGGAATTCCTCCTGTAAAAACTGTTCCTGACCCACGCAATCGTGTATACTGAAGAAATATCTGGTCACGAAAAGGAGAACTTGAAGATGAATGTACATGAAGCGATATCCAAACATTCGAATGCACAGCATATGCATCTCGTGCGATTTGCCGAACTGGATGCACAGCGCGAGAGTGCGATTGACGCTGCTGTCGATTTGTGCAGAAAGGGGCTTCCGTTTACCGTTGATGCCATTAATGCGGTTACGGCCCGAATCATCGCCCATGCCAAAGAAGGTATTTCTCCCCTCCGCTCTTATGTAACCGAAGACATGGTTCGTGATTACGTAAACAAGGGGTAGGGAGATAAAAATACATGGGAATTCTTACTTTTATTGCAATGCTGCTTATAGGATCGGCCTTCAGTGCCGGATTTCTGCTTATGTTTAAGCGTAGAACCATGCTTGGAATTGTTTGTTTCGGACTCTCCGTCCTAGGGTACATCGCTTACACTTACATAGCGACAAAATACTTCGTATAGCACTTTGCGTGTGCGAATGCAGAACCGGTCCGGTTGCCCGAATCGGTTCTTTGTCATGCGAACAGCCCGTTTTTCTTCAGTGTTTTGAACACAAGGTCATAATATGCCGCAGGATGCGGAACCAAATCCTCCAGCGTTACGAGTTTGTCCGTTTTTTCCAGTTGACCGTCTGCTCCGGTTTGATAGCCGCATGCCTCCAGTTGGCCGATTTCTCCATGCACTAGACGCTCTAGCCCTGACGTACTCACTTTAAAAAGGCCCGTAACCTTATCAGCCTGTAATACATATTTCGTCAACGGTTGGTCGCAGCGGTAAATAAACACGTGGCAAAACTCACGATCGATGAGATCGTCCGACATCAGATCCTCTTCAGCGAACAATCCGCAAGGAATTAGCTCGGTGAAATCAACCGTCAATCCTAATTCTTCCTGCAGTTCACGTGCGCCGTCTTCAACCGTTTCCCCCGCTGCCAGATGTCCGGCACAGGAAATGTCCAGCAAATTCGGAAATAAATCTTTATCCGGGTGTCTCAGCTGCAGCAGCAGGGAAGGCTCCGCCCCTTCCAAACTTACGATCCAGCACTGAAAAGTGATGTGCCACAATCCTTTCTCATGCACTTCCGAGCGCGGTGCCTTTCCGATCCATTTCATTTGCTCATCATAAATATCGAACATTTCTTCTGACTTGTTCAATGTGCCCGCTTCCTCCTCAAACAGCTTGACAGCAGCGCTATCTTCGTGTTTTTCGTGATATTTTCATGGCATACAAATCTTCTTCCAATGCGCTCATTCTATCCATCGCCGTTTTGCTCGCATCTTCGATAGCCTGATTATAAATCGGAGCAGTCAGCTGCCCGATCATGAAGTCAATCAATTGCTCTGCCGCTAAGCCGCCCATTGTGACCCCGTGGTCTGCCTCCATATATTCCTGCAAGTCATGGATCAGAGCTTCCTTTTCTTCCTTCGGTAATTTCAATGGTTTCATGTCGAAGCTCCTTACTCAAATATCGTTAAATCGATTTCTTGAAAACGGCTGACTTCCTTTACCCAACGCTCGGCTACGTAATGCATATGTACGGGATGTCCATTGTACGCGTCATAAGCCGCCTGATTAGCAAAAACCATCGAAAATGCATAATCGTAATCCGTTTTGGCACTCACTTGACGAAAGACTTCAAATTGCTCAACGCCCGGTATGGCCGCAAGCTCTTGAGCGCTGTCTTTTAGGAATTGCTCTGCTCCCGGAGTATCCTTGCCGACATGCAAATTAAAAACAACCATATGTTTAATAGGTTTTGAGTTCATCGTTCATTTCTCCTTTTTTAACCAGCTTCACTTATTATAGCGGATTTTGTCCTAGCGAACTACAGAGCGCCTGCGGGAATAAAATCGGAAGCAAGTGTACACGTTAAGCCTGAACGTTAATCTGACGCAGAAAGGCTGATGACCGGTGGAAAATAAAAAGCATACGGGCAATTACAAAGGAACTACGAATATGAACGCCAAAAATCAAGACTTAGAATTCGTCAATGACACATTAGAGAATGCGCCTAGCCTAACCCAAGTCAACATCGCGCAAGATGATTTGAGCGAAAGCAATGAAGAGCGGCAATTAAATCAAAAGTAAAATATCAACGCGGAATCAGGGCAGCTGGCTTATTCGAAGCTTATCGGATAGCCTTCTGCTCTATTTCGCTTTTCTTAAACTTGGCATCCCCTTCAGCTTGCGATACTATAAGATGAGTAAAAAGCAAAAAGGGGTTGTTGCATGTTGGAAGAAGCAATCGTCATTGGAGCCGGGCCTTGCGGATTGTCCGCCGCTATCGCCTTACAGCGCGAAGGACTGTCTCCGTTACTTATAGAAAAAAATTGTATCGTCAACGCCATCTATTTATATCCTACGTATTTGCAGTTTTTCAGCACGCCGGAGCTGCTTGAAATTGGCGGCTATCCTTTCACCACCCCGCACGAGAAGCCATATCGCCAAGAGGCTTTGGTGTACTACAGAGAGGTGGCGCGAAGAGAGAACCTGCGTATTCATTCCTATGAGGAAGTTGTTTCTATTGAAAAAACAGAGACAGGATTTACCGTTTATACGGAGAATCAGTTTGGCAAAAAAACGATGTACTCTGCTAAGCGGGTTATCGTAGCTACCGGCTATTTCGATCATCCGAACATGCTGGGCATCCCCGGAGAAGATCTGCCAAAAACGACGCACTATTATAAAGAAGCCCATCCCTACTCGGGAGCCAAGGTAGCCATTATCGGCGGGAACAACTCCGCGGTCGACGCCGCCATGGACTTGCTCAGAGTTGGCGCTGAAGTTACCGTCATTTATCGGGGCAAAGACTTTTCGGCCAATATTAAACCGTGGGTTCGTCCGATTTTTGAAAGTATGGTGAACAAAGGCAGAATCCGGATGTGGTTTAACTCCCAAGTTGTACGAATTGACGAACAGACGGTCTTGGTGCGAAAAGAAAACGAGGAAGTCATGCTGGGTAATGACTTTGTGCTTGCCCTTACCGGCTTCCGGCCGGATCGGGGACTGCTGACATCGCTCGGCGTCGGTTTCCATGAAGAAACGAACGCTCCCCTTGTTAATCCCGAAACGATGGAAACGAGCATTCCGGGCTTATACGTTGCGGGAGTCGTCGCTTCCTCCAAATACGATGCGAACGAAATTTTCATTGAAACAGGCCGCATGCACGGTCTGGCGATCGCCAAACATATTGTGTCCGAGAGGAACCTTCAATCCAGCTGATTGGAGGTTTTTTTCTATGAAAATTTTTCCTGTTTTTCAGAGATTCCTCTTCCAATACGAACGTTTGTTTGATATAATAAAAACAAGAACAAATGTTCCATTTAGATGAGGAGGTAGTTACATGATGAACGCCAGTCACAATTTCCGTTTTATTGAGAGAGATTATTGGTACCACAAGGCATTGTGTGACACTGACCATCTTCTTCCCGGACAGATTGACGCCATGCTGGATGAAGCGCATTCTCACTATGCCGATTACACATTCAAGTTTTATGACGACGGCTCTGTGATCATTATAGACAACGATACGAACAACCGTATTAAACCGAAAGAATTAACAGGTGCCGTATATGACTTTTACATACGCAAGCGAATTTATTTGATTAAATACAACTTGATGGAGAAACAGCTCCAATATGCCTGAGTGAAGCACACAGAAGGCCATCTGCCAGGACATTCGTCCTTAACAGATGGCCTTCTCCTTTAATTCACACTGTGATAACGAAAGCATTGTTGATTATGATCGTTCACCATGCCAACGGCTTGCATATACGCATAGCAGATCGTAGAACCGACGAATTTGAACCCGCGCTTCTTCAGATCCTTGCTCATAGCATCGGAAATTTCCGAAGTGGCCGGTACTTGGCTCATATTCGTCCAGTGATTTTTGATAGGCTGACCGCCAACAAATCCCCAAATATAGCTGTCGAATGACCCGAATTCTTCCTGCACTTTCAAGAAAGCTTTCGCATTCTGCACAACGGACGCGATCTTCAACCGGTTACGCACAATACCTGGGTGCAGCAGAAGCTCGGCCAGCTTCTTGTCATCATACTGAATGATGAGTTGCGGATCAAATCCGTCAAACGCTTCGCGATAGCCTTCCCGCTTCTTCAGTATGGTATACCAGCTCAATCCAGCTTGAGCGCCTTCCAAATTCAACATCTCGAACAATTGGAGATCATCGTGAACAGGAACTCCCCATTCATGATCATGGTAATGGACATATAACGGATCCTCATTGACCCAAGCGCATCTGACCGTCATTTCTATACTCACCTCATCCAGAAATCGAACATACGTTCCATTTGATTATAAAACCAATACGAACAGATGTCCAGCTTCAATTAACCTATGGTAAGAATGTCATAAAATTGTTTCGTATTGCGCATAATTGTATCCGCTACTTGATCTTCCGGCGTTTCGTGCAGAAGCGCAATTTCGTGGATGACGGCATGAATCATGCGCGGATGAGTCATCTGTCCCTCGAATGTTCCTTCGAATGGCCAAGGACCGTCCGTTTCGACCATGAGCAGCTCGAGCGGATAGCTGCGAACCAATTCACGGATCTCCTCTTCATATTGAACATCCGGCGTAATGGAGATATAGTAGCCCGCCTGAATCATTCGCTGAACCGTCTGTGGCGATCCTTTGAACCAGTGAAAATGCGCCTTTTTAACACCATGCTTCTGTAGAAGATCGCACACGATATCGGCATCTTCATATACGGCATGCAGGACGGCGGGTTTGTCTACATGAGCTGCCAGCTCCAAGAAACGCTCAAGCAGCCGGACATAAGGGGTATAATCCAGCGTTTCCCCCTTCTCTTCTGCTTCCAGCCTCATATAGTACGGCAAGCCGATCTCGCCGACAGCAGCCATCTCGCTGGCATGATCGCGAATCCACGCTAACAGTTCATCAAGCTGAGTCTCGGCAGGCAGCTCTTGTTCCGGGTGATAACCATATGCGGCATACACCTGCTCAGGCGCGTCCGCACGCAGCCGTTCCGTTGCCTTGCAGGAGGCCAGATGCCTTGATACAGCGATAAGTCCCTCGACTTGGGACTGCGCCAGCTCCGACAGAATCGTGTGCGCCATGCCCTCTTCATACATATCCAGATGAATATGAGCATCAATAGCTTTTATCATGACATCATCTCCTGACGCAGAAGGCTCTGAATACGCTGCCGAAGCTCGTGGAATTCCGGCTGCGTCATCACTTTTTCTTGGCGAGGCCGCTCAAAGGGCACAACCAGCTCTTCGATCACTCGAGCAGGTTTGTTGGAAAGAACATAGATGCGATCCGATAGAAATAACGCCTCTTCAATGCTGTGAGTCACGAACAGAATGGACCGTTTGTTCTGCTCCCATATGTTCAGCAGCCATGATTGCATGGCTTGCCGGGTTAGTGCGTCCAGGGAACCGAAGGGCTCGTCCAGACACATCACTTCCTGAGGACTCAGCAGCGCCCGCAGGAAGGAGGCGCGCTGCTGCATGCCGCCTGACAGCACATGCGGCAGCTCGTTCTCATAGCCGCCAAGTCCTACCTTCGGCAGCCACTCTCTCGCTTTTTCCAATGCAGCCGCACGCGATTGTCCGGCGACTTCTTGCGAGAGCGCTACGTTCGCCTCGATAGAGCGCCATGGAAACAAAGCGGGCTGCTGCGGCATATAGCTGATAAGCCCTTTGCTGCCGGTTACGTTGGCGTCATCCAGCCAAACTTCCCCGGACGAAGGGGCAATGAGACCGCCAATAATGTGAAACAGCGTGCTCTTCCCGCTGCCGGAAGGACCGATGATGGACACGAATTCCCCGTCATTAACATGCAGTGAGATGTCCGTCAGCACGGGGACACGTTGTTTTTTGCCAGTGAACGCATGATGAATGCGTCTAAGCTCAAGTTTGCTCATGCCTTTTCTCCCCTTCCCTAAGATGACCGTTTGGCATTCCACCGGATGACAAGCTTCTCAAGCCCTGCAATAAGCCAGAAGAACAGCAAGCTGAGCACGACAATGATGAGAATGGCGACAAATTCGCGATCAGCGCGAAAGGCTGATTTCTGCAAAATCATATAGTAGCCAAGCCCGACTCCGCCGCCCAGCCATTCCGCAATGACTGCTCCCATGACGCTGTAAGTGGCCGATATTTTGAGTCCCGTAAAGAGAAAGGGCAGGGCATGCGGCAGCTCTAATTTATAAAAGATTTGCCGTTTGGTTGCGCCAATCATTTGCATATAGTTGTACATATTCCGGTCCGTTTGCATAAACCCGTCCAAGGTCGACATGGTAACGGGAAAGAAGCAAACGAGTGCAATCAAGATAAGTTTAGGTAAAATGCCAAAACCGAATAAAATAATAAGCAGCGGCCCGAGTGCGATGACCGGCACATTTTGCGACAAAATGAGCAGCGGATAAAACCCGGCCTTTAAGAAAGCCACGCGATGCAAGCAGCTTGCGACGATAACGCCGCCCGCTGCTCCAACCATAAACCCCATTAACATTAAACGTACTGTAGCAAATGTATGCATCCAAACCCGCGGCATGTCCGTCGTGCCGTCCTGCCAGATTTTGAGCGGGCTTGGAAGCAGCCAGCTGGCCGCCCCTCCCCAAGTCACGGCAAGCTGCCAAATAAGCAAGAGAAGGATGACCACAACTATCGGTGGCCACCCTGCTTTCAATCCGTTCTTCAGTTTCATTATCTGTATTTCTCCGTCAGCTTGTCCATGGATGCGCCGGACGGATTAAAATATATTTTCACTTGTGAGATCACGTTAGGGCTGCCCATCTCAATCATGGCGGCATTCATATCCTGAATGATGAGCATAAGTTGATCAAGCTCGCCTTCCATCGTCGTTTCCAACGGGGATACGAAATATTTCACGCCAGACTTGGCGATAACTTCAATCGCACGATCCACATAAGGGATAACATCTTCATTGTTTTTTGTTTTAGGAATGATTTGAATACTGACGAGTGCGTTAGCCATTGTAACTGCCCCTTCCGACCAATAATGTTATTTCGAGCTTGCTGGCAAGAAATTGTTCGTAAATGCTGCGTCCACATCGAGATTTTTCTCCAGAAGCTTATGCTCAAGCATCCAGTTCGCATAATTCTCCCAAACTTGACGCTTTTGTTCGCCCCAACGCGGCGCATCGTCCTGATAACGCGGGCTGAGCCATTTTTGGCTGGCCATAACGAGCTTTTTGTCCAGATCCGGAACGGCTTTGATCAAAATGTTAGCGGCATCCTCCGGTTTGCTGATTGCGAACTGGTACCCTTTCGTTGCCGCAGCCGTGAACGCTTTTACAAGCTCAGGCTTCTCTTTAATCAGCTTTTCGCTTGTTGCCAGAACCGGCGTATAATAATCCAGCTTGTCCGAGTATTTGTTCAAATAGATCATGTTAAGCGGCTCGCCGCGAAGCTCGGCGTCAACCCCGGTCCACGCATAGTAAATCCATGCGAAATCGATATCTCTTTTGACCGCTGTGAAGTAATCCGCATCGCCGATGTTTACAATTTTCACTTTGCTTGGGTCGGCTTTCTCGGATTGCATCAGAGAGTCGATCATCGCGCTTTCGGAAGGCGCACCCCAACCCCCGTACGTTTTCCCTTGGAAATCTTTCGGAGTCTTGATGTTTTTCGCTACCGGGGAAGCAAATCCCGAAGTATTATGCTGAATGACAGCGGCGATCGAAACAAGCGGTACGCCTTGAATACGCCCTTGTGTAATGCTTTCCTGGTAAGAGACGCCGAATTCAGCGGCACCCGAAGCGATCATCGCATCCGCACCCGCTTCGCCAGGCGCAATGATTTGTACATTCAACCCTTCTTGTTCAAAAAATCCTTGATCCTTCGCGACGTACAGACCGGTATGGTTCGTGTTTGGCGTCCAATCCAGTACAACCTTCACATCGGTAAGCGGTTTTGCCGTGTTAGCCGGACTAGCGGAGTTAGCTGGCCCAGCCTCTTGTTTCCCGCAGCCTGCCGCAAGCACAGTCAAGCTCACGAGCATAAGTGGTGCAATCTTCTTCCAATTCATTTCTTGTTTCCCTCTCCCTTTATGCTATGTAACCACAAGAAAAAGCCCCCGATATCCGGGAGCGCCATAGGTAGAAAAATGATAAACCCATTCAAACGATAAGGAATGGACGTGCATTTTGTGTGGATTCTCTACGCTGGCATTACCCAGATCAGATTAACGGTTAGTGACAATTACGGTCACAATCTCAGCCTGACTCTTCAAGCTCCCGTGGGTTCTTATTGGTTTGATACTACCATACCGCATGTTCGCTATGAATGCAAACAAAAACGGTCATTCCTATACACAAAAAGTGTTGACAGGGACACATTCGTTTACTTTTTCGCCAAATTTAACTGCCATGTCACACCGAACCGGTCTCCGACCCAACCGAATTTCTCACTGAACGGATATGAACCAAGCGGCATATACACCTTGCCGTCTTGCGAGAGTGCAGCATATACCCGTTCAATTTCCTCATCGGAATCACAGTTAACATAGAGTGAAATTGCCGGAGTAAACGAAAAATCATGCTTAACATAACTATCGATGCACATGAAGACTTGTCCATGCAGCGCAAATGTCGCGAGCGCCACACTTCCCTCCGCACCGGCTTCGCCTGCGCCATACCGCTTGATCTCCACGATTTCTGACTGATCGAACAGGGACGTGTAAAGCTTCATGGCCTCCTCAGCCTGACCTTCAAACATCAAGAATGTCGAAATCTTTTGGCTCATCGCACTCACGTGAAAAACTCCTTGTCCATTAGTTAATTGTACAGCCATTCTTTCATTTGCAATCCCATTCGCTTCGCATCCTCATAGCCAAGCTCATGCAGCGCTTCCAGCTTTTTCGGATTTTTCTCCATCCGGCCCACGAGCACCTTGGATGAAGGACGAATGACCATTGCGCTGCCGTCGGCTTCCATTTGTCTCACAAGCTCAAGCGTGCCGTTATAGATTTCACTCCGATTGACGAGCACATCCACAAGGCCGTCATACTGAGGATAAAAACTTTTGGCTAACCACCGCTGTTTAAACGGAGTCTTGCGATAACCCATCTCTTTGGTTAGCACGATGACGTGCTTTCTGTTCCCGTCAGCAACCGATTTCTTCACGGGAATTGGATCTACCAATCCGCCGTCAAACAACGTGCGTCCTTCGTAATGCATCGGTTTGGCCACAAATGGCAGCGAGCTTGATGCTTGAACGATCGGCATCGTTTGCTGATCAAGCTGATGTTTCGTGTAATAAACCGGTTCGCCCGTATGCGCATCCGTAGTCCCAATAGCGAACTGCTGCGGCGAGCTATAAAAAGCATCGTAATCAAACGGCACCAAACGATTAGGCAGCTCATTAAAAATAAAATCCATACCGAAAATGCTTTTATGGCGCAGCAAATTGCGGTAGCTTAAATATCGGTGGTCGCCAATATAGTCAATCGTCACTTTTTTATTCCGTCCGGGTTGTTTCGAAATATAAGATACCGCATTGCAAGCCCCTGCCGACACACCGACAACATACGGAAAATACCACTCTTGCTCCATAAAGTATTCCAAGACTCCCGCGGTGTATACGCCACGCATACCTCCGCCTTCCAGTACGAGTCCAATCCCTTCCATGGTGACACCTTCTTTCAGTCTGTCTCTAGCCCCCTACTAGCATACAGGAAATGTCAATTAAAAGAAATGCTTCTCCATCTCCGAAAAAGAGACAAAGAAGCAGGTTCAAGGCATTTATTTATACGGATTCGGGATTAACCACAGATAAACCGCGTTTTTGACGAATTTTCCGAATGATGATTCCATGGGTTGGGGATAAAAGGAAAGCGAGGACAAACATGGCACCGGCAGCGCTTATCATGCAGCCGGCTATCGAAGCATCGAGCAAATAGGCAGCGTAATATCCAGCTACAGAACTGATAACTCCCACCATCACACTAAGTACGATCATTACATGCAGTCTCTCCGTTAGCAGATACGCCGTGGCTGCCGGCACAATTAACATCCCCACTACCAGGATGGCCCCGACACTTTCAAAGGAAGCAACCGTCGTAATCGAGACTAATCCCATTAAGAGATAGTGGAACAATACGACCGGTATGCCCACTGCGGCTGCCAGCGCCGGATCGAACGAGCACAATTTGAATTGTTTATAGAAAAGACCGAAAACAAGAGCGCTGAGCATAAGAGCAAATCCAACCGCCCAAACCGCTTTAGGTCCTATGCTTACCCCACCGATTTCTATGGTATTCCAAGGCACATAGGCGATCTCCCCATAGAGCACGCAATCCAAGTCCAGATCAATTTGCCTTGTATATAAACTGATAAGAACGACACCGACGGAGAACATAGCCGTAAAAACTACACCGATGGAAGCATCGGACTGCAATCCGCTCTGTTGGAACAATTGAATCAAGAACACGGTGACCAGACCGATCACTGCCGCGCCAATCAGCATAAAAATCGAACCTCTGGACCCGCTTATTAAAAAAGCAATCACGATACCGGGAAGCACGGAGTGGCTGATGGCGTCGCCGATCATGGCAATTTTGCGCAGTACAAGGAAGCAGCCGACAAGAGAACAAGCCGCAGCGACTAGAGCTGCTGTCAGTATAATCCAAAGATCATTCAACTTGGCTCACCCCTTTTGCTTTCACGTACGACTGCGGCTGCGGATCCTTAAGTACTTGCTGTTTCATCGATGTTCGGCGGAACCATTTCATGACCAGCCCGCGTTTAGGGGCAAACAAGAGCGAGAATCCGAACAATCCGGTAGCAGCCAATACGCTTAACGGTCCCGTCGGCAAATTACTGCCCAACGTGCTTAAGTAGGTTCCGGCAAAGCCGCTGAACGCTCCGAAAACACCAGACAATATGACCATCCAGCCGAGCTTTTCCGTCCAATATCTGGCGGCGACAGCCGGTGTTATCAGCAAAGCCGCCATCAAAACGACACCTACGGCTTGAATGCCGACCACGACGGCAACAACGATCAGAAACATCATGAAATGGTCTAATATTTGCACTGGAAAACCTAGCCCTCTGGCGTACCCGGGATCAAAGCTGAGCAGCTTAAATTCTTTAAAAAACAAGGTGCAAACACCGACCAATACAAACGAAATGATAGCCATTGTAACAACATCCGAATGTACCATAGAGGCCGCTTGCCCGAACAGAAATTTATCAAGCCCGCTTTGATTGCCGCTGGAGCTATGTTGGATTTGCGTTAGCAAGACAATGCCTACTCCGAAAAAGACGGACAAAACAATGCCAAGCGCCGAATCCTGCTTGATTTTGGAATACCTCGTAATCCAGCCGATGCTTAATGTGGCTAACAAACCTGCGGCTGCCGCGCCAATCAGGAAGAACAGAATCGATTTGGAGCCTGTGATCATAAAGGCAATGCACACCCCAGGAAGCGCTGCATGCGATAAGGCATCCCCCATCAGCGATTGCTTGCGCAAATAGGCAAAGCTTCCTAATACTCCGCTGCTTAAACCAAGCAGCGAGCATCCAAGCAATATCCAACGTGCATTCGGATCCAACCATAAGTGAAGCAGTGAGCTGAGCACGGTGATCACCTCATCCTATTAACGTATGGGAGTGTTCCTGATCCCAGATCGCCAGTTTTCCGCCATACGTTTGCTGTAATTTTTCCTTGGTAAACACTTCGTTCGTCGGGCCGATATCCACAATCCCTACATTGAGCAGGATAACCCAATCAAAATATTCTTGAACGGTGGATAAATCATGATGGACCACCAGAACTGTCTTCCCTTGCTTCTTAAGCTCACCGAGCAGCGTGATGATCGCTTTCTCCGTCGCGGCATCTACGCCCACAAACGGTTCGTCCATAAAATATAAGCTGGCATCCTGCGCTAGCGCTCTAGCTAAAAAAATGCGCTGCTGCTGTCCGCCGGACAACTGGCTGATTTGCCGGTCTGCGAACTCAGCCATACCCACTTTTTCTAAACATGACATCGCGATCTGTTTTTCTTTGCTGCCAGGCCGGCGGAACCAGCCCAAATGCCCGTATCGCCCCATGGTGACAACATCCAGCGCATTCGTCGGAAAATCCCAATCGACGGATTCTCTCTGGGGCACATATCCGACAAGCTTGCGCTGTTCTTTATAAGGCTTGCCATAAATCTTTACTTCTCCGGATAAGCTTGGGATTAAACCGAGTGCCGCTTTAATTAAAGTCGACTTGCCTGCCCCGTTTGGCCCTACAATCCCAATCAGTTTGCCTTCCGGCACCGTTAGGGATACTTGCTCCAGAACAGGCTTCTTATGATAAGCCACCGTCATATTTTGAATGGAAAGCGGCGCATCCGTATGCTTCATGTCATTTCCCCCTTGTAAATAGATTTCTTGTTAAAGCGCATCGATTTGCGCCTGTTATTTCAAAGCCTTCACAATCGTATCTACGTTGTGGCGAACCATCCCCACGTACGTTCCTTCCGGCGTTCCCGCTGCCCCCATCGCATCTGAGAATAATTCGCCGCCGATCTGTATCTCATGTCCTTTCTCCTTTGCTCCTTGGATAACCGCTTCGATGGACTTTTTGGGAACACTGGACTCTACGAAGACAGCTTTAATCTTTTTCTCAACTAAGAAATCACGAAGCTGACTAACGTCCTTGGAGCCGTATTCCGACGCGGTGCTGATGCCCTGAAGTCCCTTCACTTGAATGTGATAGGCATCCCCGAAGTACCCGAATGCGTCGTGCGCCGTGACAAGAACACGGGTTGATTCTGGAATTAGACCAATTTGCTCGCGCGCGTATCGATCCAACTCTTCGAGCTTGACTAAGTAGGCAGCTGCGTTCTTGCTGTAGTCTTCCTTATGTGCCGGGTCCAACTCGCTTAAAGAGTCGCGCACCTGCTCCGTCGCCTTCATCCAGTGCTTCACATTAAACCAAATGTGCGGATCGTATTCCGTAGCCATCTCTGCACCGGAACGCAATGTTGTACGGTCTATTTTGTCAGACACGGCAACCGTCGGCTTTTCCTTCCCCATTTTCTCCAAAATCTCAACCATTTTGCCTTCAAGGTGCAGGCCATTGTAGAAAATGATTTGCGCATCGTCCAGCTTCTTCATGTCTCCCTGTGAGGCTTTGTACAAATGCGGGTCAACTCCCGCGTTCATAAGCCCCGTTACCTTGACATGGGTGGAACCCACATTCTGAACGATATCCGTTATCATGCCGATCGTCGTAGTTACTTTAATCTCCTTCCCCGTCCCGGATGCCGGTAAGTTTTCATTTTTCCCGCAGGCCGATACGGTCAACATCATGCCTAGTAAGGCAACCGCAGCACCCTTCTTCCAAATCCCCTTCGACTTCACTTCGTTCATTCGCCGGTTCCTCCCCGTTCGTTTTTCAAATTGGTCAAGCCCACATTTGTTTACCTAAGGCAACTTTATCTCATGTACATTATTAACCATTTTCGATAATGTTGCAATAGGGAAAAATATTTTCATTAATACACATTTTTAACCATGTCCACAAAATAGACCCTCAAGTTAAAATAGGGACGAATCAAGGATAAACGACTTCGTAGTCCTTTTAGGACGAGCGCGTTTGTCAAGGTAGATGCGAAGCAAAAGTATAAAACTT
>NZ_JBYTBS010000043.1:0-64825 GCF_058789495.1 Paenibacillus sp. FW126-R14
TTGTAAATGCTTATAGGTATAAAAAACAAGAGGTTTTTTGTCTTTCAAAACTTTTGTATTGAAATACGAAACAAGTTTAGAGTATGATTTGTTTAGTATTTCAAAACGACAAATTTTGGGAGATGATCTCGATGCTGGAACAAATGTTACACATAGAGGGGGAACAGATGGACAAGCGGGCTACTCGGAAAAAGGTGGAAGGTCTGCTCGAAACGGTTCGTTTGTATCAAACGCTCGGAGGTGTGCGCAGAGAGAGCAGCAGGCCGCATGAGTACCGCGTGGCGGAGAACCCGGCCGAATATAGAGCCGGTTCTGCTTCTGAAGAGCAGACTGCTCTTTTAAGTGCCGAGGTTGAGCAGGCGTTGACGCGGCTGGACGAGCAGGAGCAGGAGATTGTACGGAGACGTTATTTGCAGAAGGAGAAAATATTGGACTACCTGCTATGCTATGAGGTTAATATGAGCGAGCGCACCTATCGAAGGGTGAAATCACGCGCGATGGAGAAGCTCGCCTACATGCTGCGGGCAGAAGTGGTTCGAACGCTTGGCTAGCTGCAGCGGTTGGCCGCTTGTTGGCAACTCATCCGCTGTCAGGCATGGTAAGATCGTTGCATAGACCAAGAAGGCGGTGATGCTGCTGGAAAAACGGAGGAGTGATTAAGCTCCGAAGGCCCTCACGCAAGGCTTATGGAGAACAGAGGCGAAGGAGTGGTTTTGATAAAGAAAAAAATGTTTTGAATTTCAAAACATTTACGGATCACTGTTGGAAAGGAGGTGAGAGAATGAATGAGTAACATGGCCAAACAATTGGCGTTGTTTTTGCAAGGGAAAGGAGAGGGAGTACTCGGCTCCGATCTGCTCGTGGATAGCGAATCGCAGCATCTTGTTGAGTCTGTTGCACTTTGTCACGCAGGAGGCAGCGCCGAATTTAAACTCGACGCGCCGGGCAGCTGGCGCAAGCTGAGCTTGCTGGTCAGGAGTGAGTCTTCCGAAGGAGCGCAAGAAAGGATTTGGCGCATCATTGGCAAGTTACTGGAGCCGGCAGAAGGCGTTATTGATGTGGATGGCGGCCTGTACACGGCGCAGATTACAGCGCTGCCTGCCGTCCAGGCTTTCGATGCAGAAGGCAGATGCTCCATGAAAGCCGTCCTACTGCTTAAGCAGGTGATGCCTGTCGCCGAATCGTGGCTCGAAACCATTTCGCAATACACAGAATCCGTGCTTGGCTTGCAGTGGCGCGTCTATCGCGGATTTAACGGAACCTGCCGCCCGGCGGTCTCGTGGCAATGTACAGGCTGGCACAGCGCAGCAGTGACGAGAGGCGCTCCTCAGCTGTCCAAGCAGTTCGTCGGACAAATAGCCGCCAGGTCGGCAAGCGAATACCAGTTGGCAGCGCAGCTGCTGATGCTGGGATTGGCGGAGCAGGCGAAATTGCCGCTGGGAGGGCTGGGCGGCAGGTGGTTGACGGTGCTGGATGCGCAAACTGCGACGCGCTCAGGCGATTTGTCCACGGGGGTGATGACCGTGACGTTAACGGGCGGTGCTGCGACTCCGCAAGTTTCAATGCCGCTTATGGCTGAAATGCACATAGAAACGCAAATTTAACAATGAGGTGATGGATTTTGAGACAAAGCAAGACTCAATCAATCGGCAATTCGGAGGAAGTTGCGATGTATGCCAAAGAGGAATTAATGGCGCATTCCAAAGCGTTGTTTAATTGTACGCCGGAAGTGCTAATCGGTGCGCTGCATGGCTGCGAAGAGAACGAATTTACGGTTGAAGCAGCGAATCAACGTATTCATAACTTTTTACAAAGGAAGGTGCTTGCATAATGGCAGGTGGAACTTGGAGCGGGACGGATCGGCCGGTATTACCGGGATTTTATATGAATTTTGAAGCGGCGGCGTTAAGCGCTATTGAGCCTGGCGGGCAAGGCGTAGTAGCTATCCCGGTGAAGGCGAACTGGGGCGCGGTGCGGCAGTTTGTGGAAATTACAAGTGAGCAAGGCATCTATGATGCTTATGGGGTTGATCAAGGGGATGCGGCGACTGCGCCGGTTGTGTTGAAGCTGGCGTTGCTCGGCAAGCCGAAAAAGCTGCTCGCTTACCGGATCGCGGATACGGCAGCGGCCAAAGCTAGTGTAACCCTGAAGGACTCGGCATCGGCTAATGTGCTAAAGCTTACCGCCAAATACGAGGGTACACGGGGCAATAACTTCTCTGTCATCGTACAGACGAATGCGGTGGATGGGACCAAAAAAGATCTCAAGCTGCTTGAAGGCACAGCAGTTCTGAAGGTGTTCACGTTCTCCGGCAGCACCATCCAAGCGGCAGCAGATGCGATGAATCAGGATGCCGGCAACGTATGGCTGACAGCATCAGTGCTTGCTCCAGGGAATGGCACACTCGCTCCGGTTGCAGGCAGCGCATTAACAGGGGGCAACTCGGGTATCAGCAGCATCGCTTCCACAGATTATGTGAATGCGCTCAGCGCGCTTGAAACCCAGCAGTTTCATGTTTTAGCGCTGGATGGGGTATCGGATGCGAGCATTCAAGCTTCGACAGTTGCATGGACGACGCGTTTGCGCAGCGAAGGCAGAGGCATTGTAACGGTGCTGGGCGGTTCAGCCGCCGACGATATCGCCGCCGATGCGGTCAACCGGGCATCAGCGCGAAGCGCAGCTTTTAATCATGAAGCGATCGTGAATGTGGGAGCTGGGGCGATTTTGGCAGGGACGAGCTATAGCTCAGCCTATATTTCCGCCTATGTCGCCGGCCTCATCGCGGGTCAGAAATTGAGTGAATCCACGACCTATGCGGCAGCGCCATTCAGTGACGTGACACGCCGCTGGACACGAAGCGAGCAGGAAACGGCTGTGAAGAACGGGGTCTTCCTTTTGTACCATGACGGTCAGAAAGTGAAGGCGCTTCGCGGGATGAATGCTTTGGTCAGCTTGCGTCAGGGACAGAGCGCGGCTTGGAAAAAAATCCGCACCATTCGTGTAATGGATACGATTAACAACGATTTGCTCCGCACAGCGGAAGACAGCTATATCGGCAAGGTAAACAACACAGAAGAAGGGAGGCTGGCGCTGGTGGAAGCGGCTAAGCAGTATATGCAGACACTGGCTCAAGCTGGGGTGATTGAAGCCGCCAATTTCAATGTGTACTTGAATCCGGCCTATTATGGTACAGGCTCTGTGCTGGCACCGGCTGCCGACCAAGTGTACATCAAGTGGGAAGCGAAGCTGACAGATGTGATGGAACAAATTTTTGGCACATTTACCGTAAATTAAGGGGGACTAGCGATGAGCTTAGATGCAAGCAGAGTTATTTTAGGGACATATGGTCAAGTATTTATTGCAGGCGTATGGCAGACGAATTTTAACCACTTGGAAGCCAATGTGGAAATTCAGAAGAAAGAATTAAACCTGGCTGGTGACCCTTGGGTACGCCACAAGAAAGGCGCAATGAAGGGAACGGGGACGATGAGCGGGTTCAAAGTGACCAGCGATATGCTTGCCCGCGGATTCGATAAATTCAGTCTCGTTTCCAAATTAAACGATCCCGATGCCTATGGTTTTGAGCGGATTACCTTGAATAATGTCATGCTGGACAAGCTTCAGCTGGCGAATTGGACGGCCGGTGAGGAAGTCAAAGAAGAGGTTGCTTTCACATTTGAAGGCTATACACTGAATGACCCGATCAAGGCTATTTAAAAGAGGAGGAACTCGATTATGTTAACGGATGAACAAATTTTGCAAAAGCTGCTCGGCGCGGATCAATTGCCAGAAAAAACGGTGACCCTTTCGAGGGTCGGCGTCCCGATTATTTTGCGCGGATTAACCGGGAAACAGGTGTTTGCGCTTCGTGAGCGCTGCACGGAACGTTCGGACCGCCGGGGTGTGCAAACGGACCGATTGGACGAAGAGCAGTTCAACGTCGCGCTGATTGCCGCCGCCACCGTGTCCCCCAACTGGGGGGACTCGAGGCTGCTGACGAAGTATCAGGCCAGCTCCGGCGAGGAAGTGATCAAGCGGATTTTGCTCGCAGGCGAGCTGTCCGCGCTTGGGGATGAAGTGCTGGATCTGAGCGGTTTCAACACAACGCTGGATGAAGTAAAAAACTAATTGCCTCCGGGGGGCTCCCGGCGATGCTCCATGCGATGTGGACGCGTCACCATCTGCGCCCCGGAGCATTCTGGAAGCTGCCTCGCGGTGAGCAGCTGTTCTTGCTCGCCAGCTTGGAGCTCGAGCTGGAACAAGATCAGCAGCGCGAGCGTGAGCGTGAGCGCGCAAGGAGGTGAGAGGAATGAGCGATACAGCGATAGTTGGCAATATGGCCAAAATGATGGCTGCGCAGGACCGTTTGCGCAGTATGGTGGACCGGACGGGCGCATCGACGAGGCGCCTGGAAGATAGGTTTGGCAAGGCTGCTGAGGCCAGCGCAAGATTAAGCCAGATTACCGCGAGACCGACGATTGCGATCAGGGATTATTTCTCCTTCGTGATTGACCGGCTGCTGCTGCAATTGGCTGATTTGGGGCATACGAAGGTGGATTTGAAGCTGATCTTGAACGATCAGGTGATTCAGTCGGCGAAACAGCTAAGAGACTTGCTGAGGGGTCTCGGAGGCACTTTGTCCGTTGATGTAGCGGCCAAAGGATCGGGTGAGGCCTCGGCTTCGGCATCTGCCTCAGCATCCGTCGCGATGCTTACAATTACGACCAAGCCGGATACTAATCCGATTGATATTTGGATTGAGCGATTGAAGAAGCTGGGACCCATTCTCAAGGATTTTGGAGAAGCGTTCAAAAGCTTCGGGGAAGGCTTCAAAGCAATTGGAGAAGGTTTCAAAGCAATTGGTGAAGGAGCCAAAGGGATTGGCGAAGGCTGCAAGATTTTTGCAGAGGGAATCAAGTCGATATCCGAGAGCTTTGCCTCATTTGCGGAAAGTGTTAAATCCATTGTAGCCAGCATCAAATCTTTGAAGGGCTTGTTTAGCGGCGGGGGTAAGGGAACGAAGTCGGGAGCAGGAGCCAAGACGGAGTGCTGCACGAAAGGCAAGGGCAAATGCAAAGGGGCCCAGCAAACCAGGCCCAAGGCTGGCTCGAAGACGAAGAGTAAAGCGGGCAGTAAAACCAAAACAAAAACAGGTAGTGCCGAACCTGCAAGAAAGTCCAAGGCTGAGAAAGCAGCAAAGAAAGCTAGAGCTAGGGAAAGAGCGCGTGGAAATCCGCCAGTACCGGCTGCTGCCGATGCGATACCGGAAGAAAATCCGGCAGCTTCGCAAGGAGGGCGCTTGGGCAAGTTGTTCAAGAAAGGTTCTAAGTTGTTGAAAATGGGTGGAAAAGTGTTGAAGCCGCTCGGTATCGGACTATCAGCCGTAGATATTTTAACCTCCGACAATAAGGCGGCCGCAGCTATTCAAGCAGGTTCAGGTGCAGCGGGTACTGCACTCGGGGCAGCAATTGGCTCATTCATTTTGCCAGGCGTAGGGACTGCCGTTGGCGGTATTGTCGGCGGTTGGCTCGGCGATAAAGCGGGCTCTTATTTGAATGATAAATTGTTTGGGAATAAGGATATATCTCAGGATCAGGAGTCCAAGACGGATCTGCTGCCTGCCGGCCGCGAGTCTGCGGCTGCGGATCCTTTGCAGAGCGAATCTTCGGATAGAAGCAGTTCTTCCCGGTGCTCTGCTCCTTCACAAGAATATAGCATTACGGTGGATGGCATTACGATCAATTTTCCAACTGAGAAAGTGAATGAGGAACAATTAGCCCTGACGATCGGGCATCACATTGTCTCGCAAATTAACGCTGCGGTGGAGAATCGCACAGAGAACGGAAGGATGTATTATGTCTAGTCAGGAAATGGATTTCTCACTGGAGGATCCGAGCGGGCTGACGCTGCATTTCCCTGTCAATCCCTCTGAAGTGAACATCCGCCGGGATAAAAGCTTCGAAACGATCACAATTATTCGTGGTGGCGAGCTGGATGTTCCCCAGGGCGTGAAGGTGAAGGAGATTGCCTTCTCCTCCTTCTTTCCGGCAAATTATGATGCAAGCTACTGCCAATATGAACCGCTGCCAGACCCCCAAACAGCGATGAATCTCCTGAATACATGGATGGAGAGTCAGGACCCGCTTCGTCTCCGTATTACTGGAACACAGGTAAATGTACTCGTTATGCTATCGGCGCACAACAGCAGTTTCAGAGGCGGGGAGCCTGGCGATGTATATTTCGATGTGACCTTTCGTACTTGGAATGACTATAAAGTGAGGACACTGGACGAGCGGATGGGAAGCCCAGGCGGGGAGTCAAGGCCTGATATCAAACCATTGCCAGCCACGTATAAGGTTAAGCCGGGCGATTCTCTATGGGCTATTGCCAAAATGAATCTGGGCTCAGGCAGCCGTTGGCGGGAAATTTATGAGGCGAATCGTGGGGTTATCGGCGATAATCCCGATTTGATTCAGCCTGATCAAGAGTTGGTGATGCCGGGATGACAGCGAAGAGGATGGCTGGCCTTTATGATATTTGGCTGGAGGATCGGTATGCCCTTCAGGATTTGATTTATGAACTGACGCTGGAGGAAGCACTTGATGAGATCTCCTACAGGGCTCAGGCGACACTCGTCGTGTCACCGGATTTCCCAGGAATGAAACCTGGTCAAGCGGTTCGTGTATTAGGAGTACCCTTCAGGGCGACGCAGCAGGTGGATTTGCTTCACCCCGCTGTCGTTTGGCAGTGTGAGAATCATTACGAACGAAGCGACCGACTGACGGTAACGATGTATGATAGAACGATTTATTTGGCGAAATCCGAGGATGAATATGCGTTCCCAGCGGGGATGACGGCGAATGAGCGCATTCGTAAGTATGCGGATGATTGGAACATTCGGTATGGCAATCTGCCGGACACAGAAGTTAAGCTGGCCAAGGCGCTTTATCGCGCGGAGTCGATCTACGGGATGATGATGAAAGATTTGAAGGAAACAGCCAAAAAAGGCGGGCCGATGTATCGCCCCCGCATGACTGTGAGTGGACTGGATCTCGTGGAAATTGGCAGCAACAAGGTCGTCTGGTCGTTGGAGCCCAGCGAGAATGTGATCAGCATTATGCAGAAAAGAACGCTCGAAGGCGCTGTGACCAAGGTTAAGGTGCTTGGCACCAAAGAAATTGGTGAGGGTGCTTCTGCCCAAGTATTGGCTGTCGAAGAGGGTGAGCTTGCTGAGCTAGGAACCTTACAGAAGATTGTACAGGACAGTAGTTATACCTCTGTCAGCGAAGCCAAAGAGGCGGCGCAAGCTATGCTCTCAGGCGTGCAGGAAACGATCAGCGTAACTTCGCTGGATATTAATACGATTCGCGCAGGCGATAAGGTTGATTTGGCCGGAAGCGGGATGGAGCTGATTGCGATGTCCGTTCGGCATGAGCTGGGCGATCCCGGCAAGATGGTGTTGGAGCTTGGCACCCCTGAGCTGGTAAGAAGGAGGTATTACATGAATGAATCCGTATAAAAAGCTCGCGACTACGCTGGACAATCGAATGTCGGGGCATGCTGCGGCAGCCGTTGCAGGCATGCCTGCAGAACTCGGAACGATGACGGCTGGCGGATTGAAGCTGGATCGTTTTAAACATGAGCTTGCCGATTATTATGTGGCCGATTGGATGGCGAAGCTGCATCTGCCTGCTTTCACACTAGGTGGAACCGTTACAGGCTTGACTAGTGGAAACACTGCTGTGACAGGGCAGGGGACATTTGCTTTTGGCAAGTCCGAGGTGGAAGATGTGCGTTTGGAGCTTCGGCATGGTTTGAAGCCGGGCGACCGCGTCTTGGCAATTCCGATCAATGACGGCAATGATGCTGTGATCCTGTGCAAGGTGGTGAAATAGATGCCAAATTTATTTCCGCAGGTTGGGTTTGGGACCGGGGCACTTGTCGGAGAGAAGCGCAAGGGTGCGGTTAAGTTCGGGCGCAGCCCTAAATTTAACCATTCGCTTGGTGAGTTCGTAACGACCCAAACGGGGAGAATTGCCGAATGCACAGATACGGAAGCATGGCTGGAATGGTGCCAAAAGGCGCTTCGTACGGAGCGCTATGCGCATTTAGTCTACTCACGGGCTTATGGCCAGGAGTATGAGGACTTGGTTGCCCGGCATTTGTCACGTCAAGCGAATGAAATGGAAATCGTACGCATTACGACGGAGACGTTGAAAATCGATCCGCGTACGGCGGATGTGCGTCATTTTATATTTGAATGGAAAAATAACGAGTGTTCGTTTCAGTGCGAAATCACTAATGTGCGAGGCGAGCAAAAGAACATCAAGGGAAGTGTGGTGATCAGTTAATATGGCAATTTTACCGGATTATTTGGCCGAGCAGACCGAAGAAGCGATTCGCGGGCGAATGCTGGATCGGCTTTCGTCCGATTGGGATCAATCGGAAGGGTCGTTCATTTGGGATGCTTTGGCTCCGGCAGCAATTGAGCTGGCACAGGCGGCGATTCAGTCGCAGGAAGTTTTGCGGCGAGGTTTTGCAGGGACGACCTTTGGCCCCTATTTGGATATGCGTTGTGCTGAGCATGGTGTTTTTCGCAAGGAGGCCGTTAAGGCTGCTGGCATGGTTGAGTTTGCAGGAATTCCGGGCACCGTAGTACCTAAAGGTACACGCATCGGAACGATGGCGGATACGTATCAGGGGACGGCTTCAATTATTTTTGAGACGCAGGATGCGGGAGTTGTAGATGGCTCGGGGCGCGTTGTTGTGCCGGCATCTGCTGTGAATGGCGGGACAGGGGGGAATGTACCCAGTGGGGCAATCAGCCTGTTGATTTCGCCTATAGCTGGAGTTACGGGAGTGACGAATGCTGGGGCTATGACGGGCGGGGCAGAGAAGGAGGGCGATTCCGCACTATTGAACCGCTATTATGCAAAAGTTCGCTCCCCTGGAACAAGCGGGAATAAAGCGGATTATCTCAACTGGGCGCTCGATGTAGCAGGCGTTGGTGCGGCTCAAGTACTGCCTTTGTGGAATGGTCCGGGTACCGTAAAAGTTGTTGTCATCGGTACGGATAAAAGAAGCGCTTCGGCTTCCGTTGTCTCTGCTGTGCAGCAATACATCCATCCAGCGCCTCCTTTGATTGGCAAAGCGCCTATCGGTGCGGCCGTCACCGTCGTTGCGGCTGCCGAGGTCATGATTGGCATCTCTGCGAGTGTGACTTTGAATGGGAGTCGAACCTTAGCGCAGGTGAAAGCTGATTTTATGACGACTGTTCGCAGCTATTTAGCCGAAATAGCGTTCTCTGCGGATCCGTATGTGCGTTATGTGCGAATCGGCTCCTTGCTGCTGGATACCCCGGGTGTGCAGGATTATGCCGGTTTGCAGTTGAACGGCGGCGGGACCAACATTGTGATCGGCGCTGGGCAAGTTGCCGTCATCGGGGCGGTGACGCTGTGAGTGTGAATACGGGTATGAGTGCGAGAAAGAGTACGAGAAAGAGCGGGAGTATGAGTTCGGGGATGAATGCGAGGCGAGTGTGGATATGAGTATGAGCATGAATGCGGGTATGAATGCGAGTATGAGTGGGGGCAGGATGAAGGGATATTTGCCCCGCTACTATGAGACCTCGCGGATCATGGATGGCATTCTGCAAGCGCAGGGCGCGGAGCTTGATCTTTTGCGTGTCTCCTTGGAGGAGACACTGGCGCAGTTCTTCGTCGGCTCCGCAACGTGGGGGCTCGACGTTTGGGAAGCCGAGCTCGGCATCGCGCCAGTGCCGGGCAAGCCCGAAGATCAGCGCCGGTCGGTGATCAACGCCAAGCTGCGCGGCGTGGGAACCGTGACCGTCGAGCTGATCGAGAGCGTGGCCAGCGCGTACAGTCGCGGCACGGTTGAGGTGACGCAGCAGCCGGCTGCGTATCAGTTCACCGTGCGGTTCGTGGACACGCTCGGCACGCCGCCGAACTTGGCCGACCTGAAGGCGGCCATTGAGGAGATCAAGCCCGCTCATTTGCAGGTCGTGTACCAGTACAAATACTTTTTGCTCAATCAGCTTCACCAAACGATGACCATCAAGGACATGCAAACGAGGAAAATGACCGACTTCGCGCCATTTATCCCCATTTTATAAAGGAGGAAGCAAGCCTATGCCGAGCACGACTACGAATTTAGGGCTTTATAAGAAAAACCCGTCTACGGACGGGAACGATACTTTTGATATTAATACCATGTTGAATGATAACTGGGATCGAATTGATGCGCAGGTTGGGGGGCAGTTGGGTAATTCTTCGCCTACGGCTGTGAATTTGGTTAATGGATTGCAGGTTGTGAATGTGCCGAGGAGTGCGCCGTTGGAGAATTTGAGAATAACGGGACGAACGCTGGTTAATTTGTTGGGGCGGGATGGGAATTGTGAGGATGTGGGGAGGTGGGAGCAATATTTCGGGGCTACTCTTTCTTTGGATAGTGCAAATCAAAAATACGGAAGCAACGCTATTAAATTTACTTGCACTTCGGCTTCCAATCCTACGGGCTTTTTTAAGGACATCACGAATTTAATTACCCCAGGGAAGTATTATGTTGTCGTAGGGGAATTCAAAAATGGAAATGTTAATACAGGCGTAGGGTTACAAGTAAATTATAACGGAAACTTACTTCAATCTACACCAAATACAACTGCGAGTTATCAGTCAAAAGCACTTAAGTTTCAAGCACCTGCAACAGGTTTATCCTATATTTATGCTTATGGGGCTCACGGGACCCCTGTAGGACAATATGGTTACGCTGATGGGTTTAGAATCTATGAAGTTACATCCGTGGAATACACTGCACTTGGCAGCATGACAGACGCGCAAATTTCAGTAAAATACCCGTACGTAGACGATGTAAAGCATGTAACCGCTCCGTATGCTATTAAGTATGGGGAAAACTTGTTGCCGCCTTTCAATGAGTGGATAGATGCTCCTTACTTTCCGCCAACCAGTGTAAAAAACTTCATAGAACCTTATAAGCTGCAAGTTGTCGTAACTGATACATCTAGTGAATCAATGTGCTATATTGAAGTTCCTGTTAAGTTTGGCGAAACTTATACATTTAGTAATGGTTCCGGCTGCATATATAGATTGTCTCAAATGGATGCGACAAGTACTGTAGTTGCTCCAAGACTTATCGTTACAAGCGGTCAAACTGTTTCACTAACAATTGTACCTAGTGCGGTTGCACTAAGGATACATGCTACAAATACCACAGCCAATGGAACGATTCCCGACTTTTCGAACACTTCGGCAGGAACATTCACATTCACTAATCCAATGCTTAACCTTGGCACAACAGCTAAACCTTTCAAACCTGTTAATGATAATATGTTAGCATTTCCTAGCGTACAATTAGCATCTAGTGCGGATGGTTCAGTATATGATTCGTTAATTAAAAATGACGGGAAATACTATATAGAGAAAAGGTTTAAGGATTGGGTTCTGGATGGAAATTTACCTTGGAGTTGGAATAACAATTACTTAGGATTCAAACGAGTCATTATTTCAATGGCTAATTACCCTGCCGCTGTAGCATCTGCAAGTGCGTACAATCAGATAATGACTAAATTTGATGGGAAAGTCTTAAAGTGGGATGGTGCAGGAAATAATACGGCGGACACATTTGTATTAGACCCTGTAGGCGGAGGGGGATTTTTGTATGTGTTAGTCGGCAATATGGACAGCGGTTGGGGTGAAAGTTATGTCCCAAGCGCTGCAGAGGTTCAAGCTTACTTTCATGGGTGGACAATGTATACAAGCAATGATCCTACAGGAAATACACCTTACAATAAAAGTGGAACGAAACTTTGGAGATATAATACGGTGTTAGGGGGGGCAGGCTCTACAGGGACACTACCTACTACGGCCGCAAATGGCTGGAAGCCTTATAAACTCACCTATCAGCTAGCAAAGCCAACGTTTGAAGGAGTACAAAGTGAAGGTGGCATGACACTTCATGAGGGATTAAATCAGATTGAAGTGGGACAGGGGATAGTTATACGTGAGAAGGTAGTTCCAGACATTGTTTCGGGGATATCTGTAGAACTTAACCAATTCACACTATCGCCATTGAAAAAAAGAACAAATCGTATATTAGCAGTATATAGAAACGGAAGATTTGATCCCGCATGGCAGATTTCAAGCAATAATACAACTGCCTATTGGTATGGTGGGGGCGCAGCAACTATCGCTAACATATCGAACTACGACCCTACAGCAACGTATGAAGTCTCTTACATTGCACTTGATCAATACTTGTTGTCTGCTCAACTTCAAGCAGTGAGGGGGGAAACTGGAAGTAATCTAAAAACCGTTGTCGATACGTTGTCCATGAATCAAGCAGATCAAGAAGCACGTATTAGTGCTAATGAAATTCTAGCTAGACAAATATATAATGTACCGCAAAAGACAAGTGCAAACGTGACGTTGTACGTCGATGGTACGAACGGCGCGGATAACAACGATGGAAACGCAGGTAGACCGTTTAAGACGATCATGAAAGCTGTTAACAGCATTCCGCAAGTTGTGAACCACACGGTAACGATTAACGTTGCTTTTGGTACTTATAATGAGACAGTAAATGTTAACGGATTTACTGGGTCTGGTGGAATCACCTTACAGGGAGATAACACAATTAGCTTAAACGTCAACGTCAACAATTTCTTTTTATCGCGTAATACCTGCTCAGTATCCATTATTGGATTTTGCACGACATCAACAAGCAATCACAATTACGAAGTGATTTATTGTAACGCTATAGGATTCCAGTATTGCAATACAATTGCGACAGCGACTGGGATTCATGGTTTCCATGCTTGGGGATCTAATATGTTCATAGACTCAAGCCAGGTCTCGAACAAATTTAGTTATGCGTGTGCCGATACACTTTCTCGCATCCGTGTCTATAATCCTACAGGAAGCGGAAACTCATATTCCTTTTATGCATCCCAAGGAGGTATTATTCACAAGAGAGGAACAATAAGCGTCACAAGTGCAAATGGGGAGAGCGTCAATGACGGTAGTATTATTGCTCCTGTAAGCGGTGTTCTTAACCCTTGGGGAGATAACACACTATCAACCAGACCCGCAGGACATAAGAGTCACGTTATATCGCAAAATTTAACAGCAAACGTTGCGACAAAACTAAACTTTACTGGTCTAACATTTGATAATCTTGGAAACTTTGATACAAATGGTAAGTTCACAGCACCATCTACTGGTATGTACAAGTTTACAGTTAGCATTCAATTGGTATCAATTTCTGCTGGTTCGGCATTTTTATTACAGTACTATTTGAACGGAGCATATACGCTTAGAATAGGAACACTAGCGATTAGTACTAGTGGTGCAGTTGGCTTTCCACAAATAATGGGGTCATTTGAAGCTAGGTTGGGTACGGGGGATACTGCTGAATTCTACGGCACATGTTCCTCAGCGGTTTCAACAAACCCAGAAGGATCCAGTTCATTTATTTCCGTAACAAGAATCGCATAAAGGAGGAAACCCACATGAACATAGCACAAGCAATCATGCATCTATACCCAGATGCCAAGCCCTTAGCCGATTTCATCGTCCAAGACGACAGTGACGGACAAGGTCCCTACATTGCAAAATGGAACCTAGAATCTCTCGAGCCAACGGAGGAACAACTCCAATCCGCCTGGGAAGCGATGCAACCGACTCCGGAGCAAGTTTTGTCACAGTCGAAGCAATCAAAGTCTGAAGAACTCAACACCACCTGCAACACAACAATCCTGGCAGGCTTTACCTCTAACGCCCTAGGCTCAAAACACTCCTACGACTTCGACTACGAAGCCCAAACAAATCTCAACAGTACGTTAAACGCAATCGCAGCAGGCATAGCCGCAGATCCTATTACGTGGAAAGCATCCGGTACGCCCCAGCCTCATACGATTGAACAATTCAAGTCGCTTTTCGCAGACGCACTCACCCACAAAAACGCCAACATCAGCAAGTACTGGCGTCTAAAAACAGCGGCCGAATCAGCAAACTGCATAGAGGAAGTGGCAGCCATAACATGGTAAATGTTTTAAAAAGACGACCATTCTCTTTCCCAACTCAAATGAAAGGAGCGAAACCGATGAACCAATTCATGTTCAGTTCGATTTTGGCCGCGCTTGGCGCGTGCGTGACATATGCCTTCGGCGGGTGGACCGAATTGCTTGGCCTTTTTCTGATGGCAATCGCCGTAGATTATGTTACAGGCATTGCCGCCTCTATGAAGGAGCAGCGCGGTTTGAACAGTCAGGTCGGCTTTTGGGGCCTTACGCGCAAAGGGATGATGCTGCTCGTCATCATGTTGGCGCACCGCATGGACCTGTTATTAAACATAGATGTAATGATGACAGGGGCGATTTATTTTTACTTGGCAAATGAGTTTATTTCGATCACTGAAAATTACGGGCGGTTAGGGCTGCCGCTGCCCAGCTTTTTGAAACAGATGATTCAGGTACTTCGCAGCAAAGGTGAAGGATTATGAGCAAGGAAAGCTTCACCCTGCAAATTGCACCTGCGGCACAGGCGACTATGCGGGAGTTTGGCATTTTGGCCAGCGTGACATTAGCCCAGGCGATCTTGGAAAGCGGTTGGGGAAGCCACGCGCCACGCAACAATTTGTTCGGCATCAAAGGGAGCGGGCAGCAGCTAGCGACGCAGGAGTTCATTAACGGCAAATGGATCCAAGTTGTAGACGGTTTTAGAGCGTACGACAGCTGGGCGGACAGCATACGCGACCATGCGTACCTGCTCTCTCAAAATCCCAGATATGCCAACGTGCTGTACGAGCCCGACTACCGGTTGGCCTGTCAGAAGCTGCAGCGTGCAGGTTACGCAACCGATCCGCTGTATGCGGACAAATTGATTCGCATAATTGAAGGGAGCGATCTAACACGATTCGATCACATTGAAGTGAAAGGGGAGTATATGATGAGTGCAGAGGATGCGAATAAAATTATCGCGTTCTTATCCGCTGCTTGGACGAGTACTGAGAGTGAAGATGCGAGAGCGGAGTTTCACCGTTTGGCAAACGAGCTGCGGAAAGTGTCCGGACAATTGTGAGTTGTGAGAATAAGAGTCTCTATGGGACTCTTATTCTCGTGTCTTCTTATTTTTGATCCGGCGTGTCCACGCCCTTCCCGCAATCTGCGCAGCCGCTCCCCTGAACGCTTCTTCTCATGGAAGTCTACCCAAGCTTCATGTTCGTTTTCAAAGCGCAACCCAATCCCCTCCAAACAAAAAAATAACCGCCTCTCCCAAATGGGAAAGACGGTGTGCTTCACGCGTCAATTCAATATTAATTTGGCAGCGCCACATAACTCGCTGTGAAAGCCCTAAACCGCATTCCCAATATGCTCATCAATATACTTCTCCAGCTTAATCCGCACATACGGCGGAAGGCCGGAGAGCATACAGCCGTACCGGAACTTGCGGCCCTCGGACTCGATCCGGATCACGCGAGCGGTGATTGGCGGAAGCTCCGCTTCCTGCGGGAAGTGGATGACGATGAACATATCCGGGGCAAGCGGCGCTTCGGATGTGATTTGCAGTCCGCTCTCCGACAGGTCGAAGAGGGTGCCGTCGATGTTTTGGCCGGAGAAGGAGCCTTCCTGCTCCCATTGATAGATGGACAGCTTCAGGTTGATGTCCAGCTTCACGCGCGTGTTCCGGCGGCGATCGCGACCGGAGAGCGCCGAGGCCGGCTTCTCTTCAACTGCGGCAGCAGGCTTGCTTGGATTAGCGACCTGCTGTCCCATCCAGTCCTCATAGCACTGGATGACGGAGCTCATATCCTCATCGCCGAGGCCTTTGCTTAGTCCCATCTGGAATAAGGTGGCGGTTGTTTGCAGCAGGGGAGCGGGCAATTGAAACTCGCTGGCCAGTCCCTGAGCGATTAAGAGATCCTTGAGCATCAGCTTCAAGGAGAATTGGTTGCTGAAATCGCGATTCAATATTTTATCGCCTTTGAGGTCGACCATTTTGCTGTTTGCGCCGCCCGAGCGGACGATGTCCAGGAATCTCTCAAGGTCAATCCCTGCTTTGGAAGCGATGGATAAGCCTTCGGCAAGTCCGACCAGATTGATGCCGACCATCGTATTGTTGGCAAGCTTGGCATAGGAACCGGAGCCGGAAGGGCCCAAATAAAGCGCTTTGCGGCCCATCGCGAGGAACAGCTGTTGATGTTCTTCGAACACTTCCTGATTGCCGCCGACCATGAACGTTAGCGAGCCTTCTTCGGCTGCAGGCTTGCTGCCTGTAACGGGCGCGTCGAGGAAGTCGACGAAATGGGCGGCGAGCTCCTCGGCCAGCTTTTGGCTTGTTTGGGGAGAAACTGTGCTGGAATCAATAATCGTGAGAGACGGATGAATACCGCTCAGAATGCCATGTTCGCCGTAAAATATATCCAACAAAGCGGCATCATTGCTGAGCATGGTGAAAAGTACATCCGAATGGCGGGCAGCCTCGGCAGGTGTGGAGGCAACTTCTGCGCCAAGACGAGCCAGCTCGTCCGCTTTTTCAATAGTACGATTATAAACCGTCACCGTAAAACCTTTTTGAATAAGGTTAGCAGCCATGGGTTTACCCATTGTGCCAAGTCCGATAAAGCCGATACGTTTCATGATCATTCACCTCTGAATTCATTTTATCATGGGAAATGTTGCCTGTGAATGCCTTCTTACTTGCTTTTGTACAAGCAAATAAGTATGCTAGGAACAGGAAAAATATAGAGATGGAGGCGAGCATATTGAGCTCTAAGTTACAATTTGACTACAGCAAGGCATTATCCTTTTTATCCCAACATGAGGTTGACTATTTGTCTGCACAGGTAGAACTGGCGCATGAACAGCTGCACAACAAAACAGGTGCGGGGGCTGATTATTTAGGATGGGTGGATCTGCCGGAGAAATATGACCGTGAGGAGTTTGCTCGCATTCAAGCGGCGGCTAAACAGATTCAGTCCGACTCCGAGGCGCTTGTCGTTATCGGTATTGGCGGTTCTTATTTGGGAGCGCGCGCTGCACTTGAAATGCTGTCCCATTCGTTCTATAACATTTTGCCTAAAGATAAAAGAAAAACGCCTGAAATTTATTTCGTAGGAAATAACATTTCCTCTACATATGTGACACACCTTCTTCAACTATTGGAAGGCAAAGATTTCTCCGTGAACGTCATCTCGAAATCCGGTACGACAACGGAGCCGGCGATTGCTTTCCGTATTTTCCGTGAGCTTCTGGAGAAAAAATATGGCAAAGAAGCTGCCCGCAAACGGATCTACGCAACAACGGATCAAGCGAGAGGCGCTTTGAAAACGCTGGCCAATGAAGAGGGCTACGAATCTTTCGTCATTCCGGACGATGTAGGCGGACGTTATTCCGTTCTGACGGCTGTTGGCTTGCTGCCAATCGCAACGGCAGGTATTGACGTAGAAGCGATCATGAAAGGTGCTGCCGACGCTCAGCGCGAGTATGCGAATCCGAAGCTTAGCGAGAACCAGGCGTATCAGTACGCTGCCGTTCGCAACGCGCTTTACCGCAAAGGCAAAACGATTGAAATACTCGTGAACTACGAGCCGTCCCTGCATTTCGTATCCGAATGGTGGAAGCAATTGTTCGGGGAAAGCGAAGGGAAAGATTACAAAGGCATCTACCCGGCTTCAGTTGATTTCTCGACGGATCTTCACTCGATGGGTCAATTCGTTCAAGACGGCAACCGCATTTTGTTTGAAACGGTGATTCAAGTTGACCAAGTGGCTGATCATATTACGATCGGTACGGATGCCGATGATTTGGACGGTCTTAACTTCCTGAGCGGGAAAACGATGGATTTCGTGAACAAAAAGGCGTTCCAAGGCACGATGCTCGCCCACACGGACGGACACGTTCCGAACCTGATCGTTACTCTGCCGGATATGACGCCTTACTCCTTCGGTTATATGGTTTATTTCTTTGAAAAAGCATGCGGCATCAGCGGTTACCTGATGGGTGTGAATCCTTTTGACCAACCGGGCGTTGAAGCTTATAAAAAGAATATGTTTGCGCTCTTGGGCAAACCGGGCTATGAGAAAGAAAAAGCGGAGCTGGAAGCACGCTTGCAGCAGTAATTCAAGCAGGGCAGAGAAAACGATCCATCCAATCGGATAGGTCGTTTTTTCTATCGGTAAATTTCCATTATTTATGTGGTAAATTTTCTTTCTATATTGTCGAAGTCAAAAGATGTGTGTAGAATGTAATGAAACAGTTGTTTCCTTCTACCAAGAAAGGTCGGCTATGCTAGCACATTTCAAAACTATCCAATCGTACGGATCGTCGGAAATCATCATCAAGAAGTCGCGTTTCATCGGTCATGCCAAACCCGTGGAGTCAGAAGAAGAAGCTGCCCAATTTATTGAAGCGATCAAGAAGGAGCACAAAGCGGCAACGCACAATTGCAGTGCCTATGTCATCGGGGACAGAGACCAGATTCAGAAGCAATCGGATGACGGGGAACCGAGCGGCACGGCAGGCAAGCCGATTCTGGAAGTGATCAAGCATCAAGGGCTCAAGAATATCGCAGTTGTCGTAACCCGTTATTTCGGCGGCATCATGCTCGGCGCGGGCGGACTCATTCGGGCATATACGGATGGAGCCGTGGTGGGCATTGAAGCCGCACAACCGATCTACAAAGTGAATCATCAGAAAGTGACGATTGAGGTTGATTATACGTGGTATGGCAAAATCGAGAACGAGCTGAGAAATCAGGGAATGCTTCTCGGGGATATTGCGTTTACCGATAAGGTATCGGTAACTTGCTATCCTTTGGCAGCGGAAGCGGCGTCATTTATCAACTGGGCTACAGATATTACGCAAGGTCAAGGCATGATTATCGCTGGAGAGAACGAGTACATTGTTCACAAGAACCTGCCCGGATAGGCAGGTTCGAGACTAAACAAAATTAAATAGGCTAAGGATGCGGAGGGATAGGAATGGCTAGGAAAGCAGTCGCACAAGAGCTTAGCAGAGAACGAATACTTGCCGAGGCGCGGGAATTATTCGCTACTTTTGGCTATCGCGCTTTAACGATGCGCAGCATCGCAAAAGCAATGGGTTACAGTCATGGAGCGCTATATTATCATTTTACTGAAAAAGCGGAACTGTTTTACGCGTTAATTAAAGACGACTTCTCCATGCTGATGCAGCGTCAGCGGGAAATGATCGTTCGCGAACATGGATTTAGCGTGAATTTGCTTCAAAAGTTAATGATGGAGTTCGTCTGGTTTGGTCTTAGCAATCCGAATCACTATGAAATGATGTTCATGCTGAATGAACCTGAACTGCAGCAGTATTCCCGTACCGAGCAAGCACAATGCCTTGAAATGTTTTCCATCGTCGTTCGTCAGGTCGTGGCAGACCAGCCTGGATTCGAAAACAGAAAGTTTACGCTTCCTTGGAATTTGTTTATGTCTTTACACGGTCTCATATCGTACTGTATTCAGTTTAAACTTACTTATGAAGATGCCCGGAAACTGGCTGAAGAGCACATTCGCCTCATCTGTGTAAGCCTTGAATTCGACTCTTATCAGCAGCAGCGGCCGCTTGTCAAAATGGTAAGTTCGCATGTACCGTTCACAAATGCCATATAAACAGGTAAGGAAGAAAGGCGACGGTCTTTCTTCTTTTTTTTGCCGGTTATGAAGCTTGTATTTTACATTAGCCCCCATGTGCATTAATATAGGAAAAAGAACAGCTGGGAAGGATGAGGGGTTTTACAATGAATTTGAACACTTGGTCGGAAGAAAACGTGGAATTTATGTTTGAAGAAATAAAGAAGAAGCTGCGCATGGCGACGGGAGGCTCCATTAAGGCCTCGAATGTGAAGGAAGACGTGTATGAGGATTTGAAAGACTTGTATGACATGGTCATCAGCAAAGATAAATTCAGTATCAGCGAGATCGATGCGATTACGACAGAGCTTGGAAAAATTCGCAAAGCGTAAGCACATGATGGATACAATACCGTTTTTCTAGCCGTATGGCCTGGAAATGCGGTATTTTTTTACGGACAATCGACCATTTTTACGAGGGGTGGACAGCTATCCAAGCGTTCTTACCTACACAGGAGTACACTGTAGAGCAATGTATCCCTGATGGATAAAAGGAGGTAGACGTTCATGACATCCCATATTCGTAAAGAGGACGTTCTTAAATTGGTCGGTAAACAGATTGTGGCTATTAAGAAAGATGGAACAAGCGTGTCCGGCAAATTGATGAGAGTCAGTGGAAACACATTGATTGTTTCTCAACAAAAAGGCAAAAAAGCTCAAGTTAAGGCGATCATCCCATTGGTACTGTTTGACCTGTTAGCAATCGGTACTTCACCTTTTGCATATGGCGGCTTTGGTTATGGAGGCTTTGGTGGTGGCTTTGGGGGTGGCTTTGGCCCTGGGTTTGGTTTCGGCGGACCTGGATTCTTCTGGTAAGATCAAATAAGAGGACTGCACGCGAAAGATTGCTTTCGCTGCAGCCCTCTTTTTGCGTAAAGGGACCCAAACGGTTGAATGAACTCCTCTTATTCACGATCATCTGGCGATTCGTACACCAATCCGGTGACGATTGAATAGGCTAGCATACAGGATTCATCCCATAGCCTTGTCAACCCATGATAGGAGTGAGCAGTATGCCGAGTTCCATTGTTTTTAACATGATTAACATCAATAATCAGAATACAAATGCCACCATCGGAATCGGTGAGAATGCACAGTCGAGCTGGGATTCGCACAGTAAAAACAATTACGGAACAGGAGAGTTCGTCGGCAATGTCATATCCGTCAATGTCCTGAATGTAATCTTCGACAACGACTTTATCGATGCTCCGATTAACGATCAGGACTTCAAACCGGCCGTCACGAATCAAGCCTAGCAGAAAAAGGGGTGAGCCATATGCAGAAAGCCGCTTTTCCGGTGCTTCCTCCGGACCCGCCGCTCATTCAATTCGATGCCATTCATGTGAATGCGATATCGGATTGTTCCGGTATTTTTATCGGTACGAATGCACAAATGTACTGGGCGACAAGCAGCAAGGAAAATTCCGGTATTGGCGAAGTAAAAGGCGAGAACAATTATGTGGTTAACAATCTCAACACGGTTCATGATAATGACATTATTGATGCGCCTTACACGAAAGGGGATCTCATTATAGGCCGGGTCTGAAGCGCGCGCTTTCAGCGGCTTTAGTCCGAAGCCTGCGGCGTACTGGCCACCTCCTCCGGAGGCTTGCCTGCAGCTGCAGCCGGGGTAAATCCGGAGGCTGCCGCCTGCGCTGTAATCATCTCCTGCAGCCATTCGGGTGTTTCGTTATCGCCGACATTGAGCATATCCAGAAAATCGGAATCATTGAGCATGGAACGGGTTCCGACTAACTGATTGTTGTCGCCTTCAACAGCGCCAAATCCTTGTACGGTCTTTTGATTGCTTTGAAAATCGGTTGGCCAATTGTTACCCATATTGATGCAGGAAGCACTTTCCACCGATCCGATCCGGATCGAGCCGATAATAAACGTTGGCGACATGAACGATGACAAGGGGAAACACCTCATTTCGTTTTGGATGGTGGCGTGTACCGGTAGCCGGTGGAGGTTCGCTCCGGTGCAGGCGCGGCGCTGTCGCGGCCGGACTCTGCGGCAGCGGGCGGCTTATCGCTGCGGGTTGATCGGGAAGCGGCAGTCGCAGGCTCTTTGGACACTTGAACGTGTTTAAAAGCTTCATCGAGAGGGCCTTTCTTCTCGTTCGGCTTGGCTCCAAAATTGTTCCCCAAGTTAAAGGAGCCGCTCAATTCCTTAATATCCAAATGATCCAAGCGAAAAGTTAAATTTTCTAAAACAGGCTGATGAATATGCAGGGCATCTATATGAATCTGCGGATGTTTGGCGGTCAGACTGGCTAATTCCTCTTCTAATTTCTTCAGGCGTCTCTCGAACTGCTGAATGGTTAAGGAAGAGGCGGGAGCTGAGACAGGCTCCGTTCTAACAGGAGGTGCTGCCTCAGCTGGCGGCGGTGTCACCGGTGTCACTGGTTTCGCTGCTTTCGCTTCTTGCGCTTTGGGAGGCGGCGATTTTTTCTTTTGAAACCACATGATCGTTTCTCAGCTCTTTCGTATAAAGGGTTTATAATCAAAAAAATCGCCATCGTCAACGGCATGCTTGCCGCCTATAATGACATTGCGTTCGCCATGTACGGCTCCGAGCCCCTGATTGCTTTTGGAGAAGTCCCGCTTGCCATATATCCGATTCGTGCCCTTGTTTACACTGGATGAATCCGCCAGGCTGTCGATATGAATTGATTGAAATTGGATGCGCACCACAATAATCCCCTCCATATCCGCATTTCTATTTTTTATTTATATGGGGACAAACGGAGATTCATATCTCTTTTCCCAAAAAGCATAACAAATAACGCTCAACCTTATCTCTTAGCGGGCAGGTGACGGCGTCACCGGCGGGCACAGGGCGGTCGAGCGTTATGTGAACTGAATAGGAATTACTTTTTCCCCATCGGGCGGCGCCAGAGGAATTCGAATAATGAGCAGCCCGTTATGATACTGGGCCCGCATTTGCTCGGTCTGAGCTCTGCCGGGCAAGCGAATGACGCGCTCAAAGGCGCCAAAGAAACGCTCGGAAAGTCTCATCTGCTCATCAAGCACCTGATAGGGGCGAACAAGCATTCCACGCATTAAAAGCGATTGATCCCGGAAAGAAATTTGAATTTGCTCGGGTGAGGATAACCCGGGAACTTCAGCGACAACCACCATCTCCTGCGGAGTCTCATACATATCAATTCTTGGCCCGGTTAACGGGATGATACTGGCAATGTCCTGCCAAAATTCGGGGCCAAGCACATCGCCGGCTTGCGCCGAGAGCCCTTTCCAATCGGGCTTTGGCGGACGGTTGCCTGGAGGATTCATTGGCCATCATCACCTGACTTTTACATAGAAAATAGCGCTGCAAGCAGCTTGCTATTAGTTTATGTGAACCAGCGGCGGATTATGGCAATCGATCCCAAAGCGAGTTATTGGGGCGGACGCTGCTCCGCCAATTGCTGCTGCGCCATCCGCACAAGTTCCCTCACCATGGCACCGCCTATAGGTCCGCCGACTTTGCCGGCGTCTTCCGAGCTTAATTGGCCGTTGTAGCCTTGCTGCAGGGGAACGCCGAGCGTTCGGGCAACCTCGTATTTGACTAAGTCAGGACGCTCCGGATTCACTTTATAGCCTTGGTTTTGCATCACCTGAGCCTTGAGCATTCCAAGTCCGTGCTCCGATCCGGGCACGATGGCCCGGTTGCTTCTTCTACGTGCCATTAGGCATCACCTCTTGGTGATTAGGATACCCTGCTGCCCGAAAGACCATTAGTCCGGAATGTAAAATATTTATGCCCCAAATAATTGCCAATGGTGTACATGCCATTTCCAAGCAAAATGGCCGCATTATGCGCCAAATCCGCCGGCATGTCTGGCCATAAGGAGGCTGCGGCTTCAACCAATAATAGACTGCTGCCATAAGACAAGCCATAACAGCTGAAAATAACGATGGCAAATTTCCACCAACTGCTGCCGACACTTGCCCTCGAGCGAAATGTAAACGTACGGTTGAGTGTATAGCTGACGACGGCGCCGATGGTGTTGCCCGCAAATGTCGAGATCCAATAATTCAGATGCAGCAAATTAAAGAAAGCGAAGCTGGCGGAGAGACCTACCAATGTATTGAACACGCCGACAAGTAGAAAACGGATGAAGCTGCCTGACAATAAAGCCCGTAATCGTTGTGCCATGTTATCGACGGACCGCAGCGGCAGGGATAGCCTGGGCGGCAGCAGGCAGCTCCGCTTGTTCCTGTGAGCTCCCTTTTAATTCTTTTTCAATGACAAAAAGCGGCCGCTGCTTCACTTCTTTATATATTTTTCCTATGTATTCGCCAATTAAGCCGAGGGCCAGAAGCTGTACCCCGCCGATGAACCAGACAGACAGGATCAGCGAAGTCCAGCCTGTGACATTGGCTCCCAGCATTTTCCCGATAATGGCGTAGATGCCGGCACACACGCTGAGCAGGAATAGGACGAAACCCATCACGGTTACGAATCGGATCGGTGTCACGCTGAAAGAGGTGATGCCATCGAAAGCGAAGGCAAGCATTTTGCGCAGCGGATACTTGGATTCTCCGGCGAATCGTTCTTTCCGGTCATAGTACACCTGAGTGGACGGGAAGCCCAGCAAAGGCACCATGCCGCGCAGGAATAAGTTAACCTCTTGGAATTTTTCCAAATTGTCGAGGGTACGCTTGCTCATCAAGCGAAAATCCGCATGGTTGTAATGAATTTTCACCCCAAGGGAAGTCATCAGCTTGTAGAAGCCTTGCGCAGTCGCCCGTTTGAAAAAGGTATCTGCGGACCGGTCCTGACGGATACCGTATACAATATCGTAGCCTTCGCGGAATTTGAGGACAAACTCGCGAATAGCGTCGGTGTCGTCTTGCAAATCGGCATCGATGGATACGACGCAATCGGAATAAGCTTTGGCTTGCATAAGACCGGCAAGCAAGGCGCTTTGATGGCCGGCATTGCGGGCTAGCTTAAGCCCGGTAACGAAAGAGTTGGAGGCGTGAAAACGTTCGATAAGCGACCAAGTAGCGTCCTTGCTGCCATCATCAACCAAGAGCATAGTGCTGGTGCTTGCAACCAGTTGATCCGAGATGAGGGCGTCAAGCACGCCGCTAAGCCGGAATACCGTTTCCGGAAGAACTTCTTCTTCGTTATAACAAGGGACCACAATGGTCAAAATCGGAGTAGCCACAAATCCTCGTCTCCATCCTGAATAGGTCATACATGCAAAGCATGCTGTAGGCTTTCATTATAGCGTAAAAGCTCACAAAAAAGTAAGCGGCCGAAACGAATTCATCGTCTCAGCCGCTATCCCGTTATTACCAGCCAAAACCAAAAGTACTAAGAACGATAACCAAGAGGATGAACAAAACGAGGACAACAGCCGCGCTATTGTAGTAGGGTGTTACAGTTTCACAACTCATGTCTATCCCTCCCTTCACAAAATCAATATATGTCATTCATCTAGAGGGCGTATGGATGAATGTCCTGATTTGCTTTTTTTAATTGGGGACGTGTCCATATAAGTGTTCGAGCGGGATGATAAATGACGCTTAAGCATAAGCCATTGCTGTGGCAGCTTCTTCATCAATGATCAAGTCTAGTTTCATTCCCAGAGTTTTAGCTAATATTTGAATTGTATCGATACGCGGGATACTTTTTGCACTTTCTATTCTCGCGATTGCGGATTGTTTTAGACCTGTCGCTTCAGCTAATTGTGTTTGGGTCATGCCGAGCTCTTTTCTTCTCAGAATGATCTTCGCTACGAGCATGGCTGTAAATTCTAAGGCCCGAAGCTCCTCCTCGGGGACAGACGAGCTGTTAAACTTAACATCGTCCCAATTACGCATGTGTATATCACCTCTTTTTAGCTTTGTAAAATAAAAAGGTATTCATGGAGACGGGAGGCGCTTATCGATCTACTCCAAGCCCCATGCGCTTTGTCCAATCATTCATTTCTCTTATCGCCTTTTCGATCTCATGCTGCGGAGTTTTTTGAGTTTCCTTGCGGAAGCTATGTAACAGTACAATATGATTCCCATTCCACATGAAGAAGAAAACTCTATGATCGTCCGGGCGAAGTTCCCATAATTTGCCGTCAATTTGTTTGGTAAACTTTTCTCCGACGCGAGTACCCCCGAATTTAATCAGATCAATGCAGTAGTTAATCTTTTTTCTTAGACCAGCTGCTTTCTTATCTGATTTTGCTTGAATATCGAGAGTATTAAGGAAATCAAGAAATGGACAGTTGCCGCGGGCATCCTCGTAAAGAATAATCTTATACATGAATGCACCTCGTTTATTTTGTTTTTAGGTTTCAAATATAACGTTTTCGTTATATTATAACATTTGTGTTATAATTGTTCAAGTGCTTTAAATTGTCCCTAGCCGATCAAGATAAGTTTTCCCACTTGGCCCACATCTCGGGCGGATTCAATTCATACACTTCATTTTCCCGGAACATAAATTGATGCATGATAAATTCCCGGCGAATCGTTGCGAAATCGGGATGGTAGTTTTTAATCCAAGTGTTAAGCTCCTTCTCGGTATACGTGCGACCTTTTTCGAGTTGTCCGATGAAGTGCTCCAGTACGATGAGCTTTTTTTTGAGCTGAGAAGGGATATGCTTAAGTTTGCCGTCTTGCGTAATAAAGTTGCGAATGACGGACTGCTTGAGGTTGTGATTGGCGTCTGTATCTTTCATGGGCAGCGATGACCCTCCTTTCTGATGTTTGAAAATGAGATCGGCTGTAGCGCTGGCGTTGCTGCGAATAAAATATTCGTTCAAGGCAAAGTAAATCGTGTTCTTTTCTCTGCGTTCATGAATGAGGCTGGCCTCGCGAAGCTTAGCGGCATGATGGGTGATGGTAGCGGGCGTAACCCCCAATTTGTCGGCTAACACTTGCCCGTTCAGCTCTCCTTCCCCCAGCAAAATGAGCATGCGTATACGCGTCGCGTCGGAGAGCGCTTTGTGGTAGGTGATAATTTTATCTAACTGCATGGTGGCAGCACCTCTCTAAATCTAATTAGACATTAATCTAATTAGATGATAATTAAATTAGATTGGGAAGTCAATACGGCTATGGCGGAAATGTTCAAAAAGTTTCTTATTTGGTCCTGGTCATGTAAAATAATCTATATAGCGTTCATCATGGTGATTGATTAAAAAGGGGATAGGCCTAACAATGCGTGTACTAATTATGACGGCAGTAGCGCCTGAAAGAGACGCCGTACAGCGTGGACTTGGCCATGACAGCCGGTTTGAGTTCGCCTTGGCCGGCGTAGGGCTTGCGGCAGCAGCCGCTAATGGCGCAATGGTGCTCGCTGCCGCACAATATGATTTGGTAGTTATCGCTGGTATTGCCGGCGGGTTCCCGGGACAAGCGGAGATCGGATCGCTTGTGGTCGCGAGCGAGATCATCGCCGCGGATCTTGGTGTGGAGCTGCTGGATGGCTACAGCTCCCTGGATGAGCTCGGCTTCGGGTCGACGCGCATCAGCGTCGACCCGGGCACAGCCGAGCGGTTGACGGCGGCGCTCACAGCCGCCGGCCTTAAGGCGCGCACTGCGCCGGTGCTCACGGTAGCGACAGCCACCGGGACGGCCGCTACGCAGGCCCGGCTGGCGGCACGCGTGCCGGGAGCCGCAGCCGAAGCCATGGAAGGCTTCGGCATTGCGACGGCCGCAGCGCTGCGCGGCGTGCCTGTGATCGAAATCCGCGCGATTTCCAACGCGGTAGGTCCCCGTGATCGCGATGCCTGGCGCATCGGCGATGCTTTAAAAGCTCTAGAAGCAGCAAGTTCAGTCCTAGCGGAGGTGCTTTAAGATGAAAATTGCGTATTCACCTTGTCCTAATGATACTTTTGTATTCCATGCATGGGCGCATGGCTTAATCCCCGGCGCTCCGGAGTTGGATGTCTTATATGCCGATATCGACATTACGAATCGGCTGGCCGCAGAGGGCACTGGCCCCGATGTGCTCAAAATCTCTTACGCTGCACTCCCATGGGTGCTGGAGGAGTATGCGCTGCTGCCTTGCGGCGGCGCTTTGGGCAGAGGCTGCGGTCCGCTGGTGCTGACGCAGTCCGGCGGCACAACGCCTGACCCGGCCCAGCTCAGCGGCCGCCGGGTCGCCGTGCCAAGCGAGCGCTCGACCGCGTACTTGCTGTTCCGCCTGTGGGCGGCACAGAACGTCCCCGGCGGCGTCGGTGAAATCGTGGTCATGCCGTTTCACGAGATCATGCCAGCCGTACGGGACGGCCTCATCGACGCCGGCCTCGTGATTCATGAAGCGCGCTTTACTTACCCGTCGTACGGGTTAGCGCTTCTCAAAGATCTGGGCAGTTGGTGGGAAGAGGACACCAACTTGCCGATCCCGCTCGGCGCCATTGTCGCGCGGCGCTCGATGGATCTGGAGGCGCTTGCGGGCTGGGCCCGCGCCTCCGTTCAATACGCGTGGGCGCATCCGGAAGCTTCGCGTGACTACGTGATGCAGCACGCGCAGGAGATGGACCCTCAGGTCGCGCAAGCGCACATCGACCTGTATGTGAACGAGTTCACCGCTAATCTCGGCGATGACGGCTATGGCGCTGTCTTGACCTTGCTTCAGCGGGCGGCAGAGGCAGGAATCGTGCCGCAGTTGGATTATGCGGCACTATTGAAATAGCAGCAAGGCACACAAAAGGGGACCGAGATTCCAATAACCATGGAATCTCGGTCCCCTCTCTATTTACCCGATCAAATTTTGCGGCTGCCCGTCAATAAAAGCACGCACATTGAGGACGGCAGTGGCCATCAGCCTCGCTCGCGCTTCTTTGGTAGCCCAGGCGATGTGCGGGGTAATAAGCACATTGCGGGCATGCAGCAAAGGATTGTACGGCGCTGGTGGCTCTAGCGTCAACACGTCAAGCCCGGCTCCACCCAGACGCCCTTCGTTCAGTGCCTGCGCAACATCGGCTTCGTTCAGAAGGCCGCCTCTTGCCGTATTTAACAATATAGCCGTAGGCTTCATAAGTGCAATTCGCTCTGCTTTGATAAGTTCTTTGGTCTCCGGTGTCAAAGGACAGTGGAGAGAGATCACATCGGAATGCCGGAGAAGCTCCTCCAGCCCCACCCAAGTAAGACCCTCGACCGGCTCAGGCGTCCGTCTGCCGCTGCCTGTCGCAAGCACCTTCATCCCCATCGCCTGTGCGATGAGCGCAGTTTGCTTGCCGATTTGGCCTAGCCCGATGAGCCCTATGGTTTTGCCGCTTAGTTCCGTGAGCGGAGATACCGTGTAGCTGAAATCGACCGAGCTGGCCCAGTCCCCGTTCACGACGCTGTCGCTATGCCGCTGTACCCGATGGCAAAACTCCAACAGTAAAGCAAATACCAACTGAGCAACCGATTGCGTGCTGTAAGCAGGAACATTCGTCACAAGGATGCCGTGCTCCTTAGCCGCTTGCAAATCAATGATGTTATAGCCCGTCGCCAGGACGCCGATATAGCGGAGCTTTGGCAACCGCTCAAGCGTGGCTGCGGAGAGCGGCGTCTTGTTCGTTAACACGATTTCGGCGTCCGCCGCACGGTCTATAATCTGATCTTCGGCCGTACGGTCATAGATAACTACTTCGCCTAGTGCATGCAAGCCATCCCAATCCAAATCGCCGGGATTCAATGTATAACCATCTAGCACAACAATTCGCATCTTCTACAGTCTCCTATTATTTTTTTGCCGGCATTTCACGGAAAGGGTTCATGAATACCTTCGGAATGTTCGTTTCAAAACGCAGCAGTTGGCTTGTTGTCGGATGCAAAAAGGCAAGCACGCGCGCATGGAGTCCGAGACGGCCGATTTCTTTTGTTTTCGAGCCATACTTCTTATCGCCGACTACAGGGTGCCCGATGTCCTGCATATGGACGCGGATCTGATTTTTCCGTCCCGTTTCCAAATTGACTTCAAGCAGGGAGAAGCTGCGGTTCGCTTGCAGCGTTTTGTAATGCGTAACGGCATGCTGGCCGTCGTTCGGATAAGGCGTCGAATACATTTTGAGAGATTTGGCATGCTCCTTCAACCAGGAAGAAACGGTTCCTTCTTGCTTCTTAACCATGCCTTCTACCAAAGCAACATAAGTGCGCTCTTTCACGCTTTCCTGCCATGTATTTTGCAAGTGCTGCTGGGCCTTTTCGTTTTTAGCGAACATCATGACGCCGGACGTATCCCGGTCGAGCCGGTGTACGACAAAAATCCGGGCCTTCGGATCATGGTTCCGCACATGCGCCGTGAGCTGGCGATAGGCGGTAATTTGGTTTTCCTCCGGGTTGGTGGCGATCGATAGAAGCCCCGAATCCTTTTGAATGACGATGACATCCTCGTCTTCATGCAGAATGGACATTCCGGCCAGCGGAATATTTTCTACGATTTTTTCTTTGCTGACAGTTACCGTTTGATCGGGTTTCAGCGGGTGATTGTAAGCAGTGACGGCTTTTCCGTTCACGGAAACTTGCCCGCGGGCCAACGTGGCTTTCACGGAATTACGGCCTGCGCCGGACAGCTTTTCTAATAAAAAGGGCAGCAGCTCCATAGGCTCCTTAACCGTATATTGGCGTGTGTTGCCCTCCGTGGCCGCTTTGGTTGAAACAGGTTTATGCGTCGGGCTTTTGCCGATTTTGAGCTTAGGGTTATGATTTTGGTTTTTTCTTGGACTTTGATGATTGTTTGGCTTTTTGTTCATAGCAATGACCTCCTTTTTCAATACATTCGCATGCCGATCTAATCGTGTATGTCTATCAATATATCATGTTAACAAAAACAAAAGAAACGCAGCCGGTTAATTTTCCTTGCGCCTAAGGGGAAGGTGCCTCCCTGTAACTTTTGTGTAACCCCAAAAAAGGTATGATAAAAGCAATTACATCGAGATGATGCTTCTCACACAGATGAAAGCGGGTGCTTTTGGAAAATGGGAAATTCATGGGAGTTCTTAACGTTTCGATACACACGCAGGATCTTCTTGCAAGGCATTCAATTTTTGCATAAAACGAGAGCAGTCACGCATGTTCGGGAGCAAACCAAACAAGCGCCGCATTTCCTTACAGATGCTTATTTCCTTGGACAAGGACAGGGCTATCTTGCGGTGACGAATCATTATATCGCATTCCTTCACCAAAATAAAAAAGCGATGGCGCTTTTTCCGCTGCTAAGCATAACGGACTGGGGGATCGACACGATCGACAGGCGCCCTGTTTTTTGGATTGAAGGGTCCTTTGAGCAAGGTGCGGGCCGTTTCTCTTGGTATGTAAGCAAGCAGAAAGAAATCGTTCAGGCTGTAAACGAGCAGTTGGAAAAAGGTGCGGTCGCTCAAGAAAGAGCGGCATTCAAGCGCAGCCAAGCCAAGCTGGACTCGTATATGGCGATTGTGAATACGACGTTAAATGATAACAGCGAAACGATATTATTAAAAGCCAAAGTCGCGATAGATGACAAAGCGGACACGCTTTTACAAAATACACAGGTTATGCTGGAAACAATGTGGGAGGTTTTCCTCACAGGAGAAATGCCGCAGCTGCGCGCTTTAGATCTGGCCGAGGCGCGGTTGCTGAGAGACAATATTGTTTGTTATGCAGCGATTAAAGGCAATCGTATGGCCAAAATGGTGCTGGAAGCAAGGGGCTACGGGCTGCCCGCAGAGGATGTTTTCATTGATAGCGATGCTTTCATCGATGAGTATTATAAGGCTGTGCTTCCTCCGTTTGAAATTTTGGACAAGGTGCACGAGGATGTGCTTGCCATCTACCGAACCTTTTTTCCGGCCTCCCGGCTGAATCAGGAGCAGGTTCTGACCCTTGTGTCCGAGGCTGTTAAACTAGGCTACAGAGTCACGATTGCCAATGCCATGGTCATCGTCAAAACATCGCTGCGCATCGCCAATTAAAGAAGGAAATTCCTTGTAAAGTGCAATCTGCGGATTGCGCTTTTTTCGTTTTGAAAGGTTGAAACCTCCAAATATTTTTGTACAGCTAGTCATATTGTTTAAATATCCCTTTCCTTATATGATAGAACCTAACATAGTATGGAAGGGAGGTGACTGGGTGTCTTTTGCGCGCGTCAATGGCGTTAGCCTCTACTACGAACTTATCCCATCTGCACGCAGCTCCGCTGAAACGATCGTTTTTTTGCATGGAAACGGTTTTGATTCCTCACGATGGGGACGCCTGATTGACGGGTTAAAAGAGGATTATCATCTTCTGCTCGTTGACCTGCGTGGATGCGGGAAAAGCGAATCCATTCCGGGCGAAGTTTCATGGGATCTCTATACCGATGATCTTTATGCGCTGATCAAGCATTTGAACATACAAGCTTTTCACCTGCTGGGCCATAGCTTTGGAGGGTCCTTGGCGGTTTGCTTTGCTGCCCGGTATCCAAAGTTCGTGCAATGCCTCATTCTCCTCTCGATTAATGTGCTGTTTCCGGAGGATGGGAACGTCGTCATCGACAATTATATTACATTGGTTGAAAAGTACGGAATTCCCTACATTCTCGAAAATTTTCTCGTGCCTTCCTTGACGGTTTTTCCCTTTGAGCATGAGGAAGCGCAGCATTTGTACAACATGTATTTGAATGTGTCAGTCGAGATATACGCCAAACTGTTTAAGCTTCAAAATCAACAACGGCCAATAAACGAATTAGGAGCTATCCAAAGTCCCACTTTGCTGCTTGCAGGGGAATGTGATACAGTGTATCCGCCTTCATTCCAAAATATGACGTCAGGACTTATTCCGCATTCAACGTTTTATGTCGTTCCAAATGCCGGGAATGCGGTATTCATCGATCAGCCAGATATTACGGTTCAGTGGATCAAGAGCTTTATCCAAAAAAAGATGAGCACGCCGGCGGGAGCGAGACCCACGGAACAATCGGAATTCATGAATTCGATCCAGCTCTTGAAGGAATCCTTTTTACAAACCATATTTATTAGTAAAAGAAATACGGAACCCGTGCTGAAAGTAGAACTCTTACACGGTTTTCGCGTAACCCTGAACGGTCGGGAGATTTTGGACGGCTGGAACAAACGGTATGCCAAAAACATATTTGCGCATCTGGTCGTGCAGCCTTCTTCGACAAGGGAAGATCTGTGCGATGCGGTTTTTCCGACGGTTCCGTTACCCACGGCTCAAAAAAATTTGAAAGTGTATATTAATTATTTGAAAAAGCTGGTTGTCCACAATGAAGATTCCATCTTGAAAACGGACCGGCAAAATTTGTATCTCCAGTGCAGGATCGAATGCGATCTTCTTGCATTTTTTGATCATTTAAGACGGACCTTGCTGCTGGATGACAACGGAGAGGCAAAGTACGACAGCTGCGAGCGACTGTTTGAATCCATGCGTCAGAAAGAAATTATGCCTGAAATTTTTGACCAATGGTTTATAGAAAAAAAAGCAAGCACGGAATTAAGGCTGGGCATTCTGGCTGTTTGGATGTCGGAGCAGGAGGAGAAGAGGAATAACTGCCTGAAAGCAGCCGAATATAAAAAGCTGGCCAATTATTATTTAAGCGAAGATGAATGAGGAGAGCGCAGGCAGCGGCTGCGTTCTTTTTTGTTTGGGTTGCAGGGGAGCCAGTGCCCGCTGTATGCACGCCAACCGTGAAGGGAATACTTACACCTATACCCAGTCCTACGTGTGAGAAAGGTGGTTTTCCCTATGCTTTTATATCAATTAACGCAGTGGTTCGAAGAACGTTCGTCTCTGCAGCACGCGCTGCAAAGCGGAACGACCGAGGCTGACAGCGACCTGCAGCTAAGAATTCAAGAAGTCGAGCAGCAGCTGCACGCTCATGCCGAACGTTGGAAGAATGCCATCCAGGAAGCCTCCTATTTGCAGTTCCCCTATGAAAATCCGCTCGTGGACGATGATATGGTGCTGTAACCGTTCCGAAGCGCGTACCATTCTCTGCTTCTTTGTATTTCCTCGGATTTCGTGTAGAATTAGAGTGAACGATAAACGAATAGAACGAGGTCTTTTTACAATGAAGGTACTAGTAACGACACTGAATGCCAAATTCATTCATACATCCTTGGCGCTGCGCTATTTGAAAGCGTTCTGCGAAAAGGATTTTGATATTGAAATTACCGAATATACAATCAAAGACCCCGTGATGAACGTCGTCTCCGACCTGTATCAAAAGGCGCCGGACGTGCTGGGTTTTTCCTGTTACATTTGGAACATCGAAGAAACGATTCATATTATTAAAATGATTAAGAAAATCAGGCCCGAAATCCTCATCGTGCTCGGCGGTCCTGAGGTTTCTTATGATACGGACTATTGGATGGAACGCATCCCGGAAGTCGATTTTATCGTCATGGGCGAAGGGGAAGAGACCTTCCACCAGCTGCTGACGGAAATTTCGACGACGCGCAAATATCACTTTGTGTACGGGCTTGCTTACCGTAAAGTTGAGGAAGTCGTGCTCATGCCGGGCAGACCGAAGCTGAATCTGAACGACATCCCGTCGCCGCACCGGTTCAAAGAAGATTTGCCGAGCTTGGCCAACCGCGTCGTGTACTTCGAAACGAGCCGAGGCTGCCCGTTCTCCTGTCAATTTTGCCTCTCGAGTATCGAAGTTGGCGTACGTTACTTTGACATGGAGCGGACGAAGTCGGACATTATGTATTTAATTGATTCCGGCGCGAAGCTGATCAAGTTCGTCGACCGGACGTTCAATATCAAGCGCGACTATGCCATGGAAATATTCGATTTCCTGATCGCGAACCATCGCGGCGTCGTGTTCCAGTTCGAGATTACGGCGGACATCATGCGGCCGGAAGTGCTGGATTATTTGGCTGAAAATGCGCCGCCGGGCACGTTCCGTTTTGAAATCGGCGTACAATCGACGAACGATACCACCAATGAGCTGGTGCAGCGCCGACAAAACTTCATGAAGCTGAGCCGCACCGTCTCCAAGGTGAAAAACAGCTTGAAAATCGATCAGCATCTCGATCTTATCGCCGGCCTGCCGGAAGAGGACTATCATTCGTTCCGCAAAACATTTAACGATGTGTTTGAGCTGGGACCGGAAGAGCTGCAGCTCGGATTCCTCAAAATGCTGCGCGGCACGGGTATGCGCAAAGACGCGCATAAATACGGCTATGTGTATATGGATCATGCGCCGTATGAGATTCTGGGCAATGACATCCTGCCGTTCACGGATCTCATTCGGATCAAACGGGTAGAGGACGTGCTGGAGAAATATTGGAACGCGCACCGCATGGACCACACGGTCAAATATTTGATCGCGAACGAATTTGCGTCGGCGTTCGATTTCTTTCAAGAGTTCGGCGATTTCTGGGAAGGCCGCGGCTGGCAGAAAATCGGGCATCAGCTCGAGGATCTGTTTACCCGCTTGCGAGAGTTCCTCCTTCATCGTGAAGCGAAGAATATGCCTGTCATCGAAGGCCTCATGAAGCTGGATTATTTCCTCGGACATAAATATAAGCCGCGTAAAATCTGGTGGGACTTCACGCTGGACAAGTCCGAACAGAACGCCTACCTCAGGCTGCTGGCCGAGCAGCCGGAGCGCGTAAGCGGCGACTTCCACCAGCTCCGCATCAGCGAGAAAGACCTTCACAAGCATGTGATGGTCGAGGTGCTGCCTTTCGGTTTGCAGACGTATCTGCAAACAGGCGAGATCGACACCTCCAGCCGGGAGCTGCTTGTGGTGCACTTCCCGCCGGATGCCCAGCTTCCGGCTAGCTGCTACAGCATGCCGCTGCACGAGGCAGCGACCGTATAATCAAAGCCCCTGCTGCCGTCATCCTTACGATGAGCAGCTTTCCTGAAATAACCATTGACCACAGGTGAGGTTCAATGATAAGATTGAAAAAATTTACCTATGGATCGATGAGGAGGAAATTGTAAAGTGGCCACGTATTATTTAGAACCATCCCGCACGTTCAGCGAATTTCTGTTAATTCCTAATCTTACAACGAAGGAATGTACACCGGCGAATGTAAAGCTGAAGACCCCGCTTGTGAAATTTAATCAAGGTGAGGAGCCGGCTCTTTCGCTCAATATCCCGTTCTCATCTGCTGTCATGCAGGCTGTTTCCGATGACGGAATGGCGATTGCTTTGGCACGCTGCGGCGGGATTTCCTTCATTTTTGGCTCCCAGTCGATTGAATCGGAAGCGCAGATGGTACGGAAAGTGAAAGGGTACAAGGCAGGCTTCGTCGTTAGCCGCTCCAACTTGACGCCCGATCACACATTAAGCGATGTGCTGGCATTGAAAGAAGAGACAGGCCACTCCACAGTAGCGATTACAGATGACGGGACAGCAAATGGCGTACTGCTCGGTATTGTAACAGGACGGGATTACCGGAAAAGCCGCGATCCGCTGGATCGTCCGATTCATCAGTTCATGACACCGTTCGATAAATTGATTTACGGCCAATCGGGAATTTCCTTGTCGGAAGCGAACAATTTAATTTGGGATCACAAGCTCAATTGCTTGCCGATTGTGGATAAACAGCAGAGGCTGGAAACGCTTGTTTTCCGCAAAGACTATGATGAGCATAAAGAAAATCCGATGGAGCTTCTAGACGGAAACAAAAGCTACATTGTTGGTGCGGGAATCAATACTAAGGATTACAAAGACAGAGTTCCGGCTCTCGTTGAAGCGGGCGTAGACATCTTGGTCATCGATTCCTCCGACGGCTACAGCGAATATCAACGTGAAACGGTACAGTATGTCAAAGAGAATTTCAATGTGAAAATAGGAGCGGGCAACGTTGTCGACCGGGAGGGCTTCCTGTACTTAGTGGAGTCTGGAGCGGACTTCGTCAAAGTAGGGATCGGCGGCGGCTCGATTTGTATCACCCGGGAACAGAAAGGGATTGGCCGCGGCCAAGCGTCTGCCATTATGGAAGTCGTCGAAGCCAGAGACCAGTATTTTAAAGAAACAGGCATATACATTCCGATTTGTTCCGATGGTGGTATCGTACATGACTACCATGTTACGCTGGCTTTAGCTATGGGCGCTGATTTTGTCATGTTGGGCCGGTATTTTGCCCGTTTCGACGAGAGCCCTACCAGAAAGCTGAAAGTAGGCAACAACTTCGTGAAAGAGTACTGGGGCGAAGGCTCCAATCGTGCCCGCAACTGGCAGCGTTACGATACAGGCGGCAAAAGCAAGCTTTTGTTTGAAGAAGGCGTCGATTCCTACGTGCCGTATGCGGGAAGCCTGCAGGAGAATTTGGACAAGACGATTGGCAAAATCAAGTCCACGATGTGCAACTGCGGTTCATTGAGCCTGGAAGAGCTGAAAAGCAAAGCGAGAATTGCGCTTGTTTCGGCGACCAGCTTGGTAGAGGGCGGAGCGCATGATGTTATTTTAAAAGAGAGTTCTTTGTCGGAAGAATAGAACAGCAGGCATAAAAAAAGCGCTCCACCGCATCTCGAATGATGACGGTTGGAGCGCTTTTGTATGCAACGCGGGTTGAAGAATAAGGCGTTAAGGCAGGTAGCTGCGGATAACGGTCATGCCGCCTTCAAGCGCATAGCTGCCCAGGTTGGCTGGAAGCAAGAAGCAATCGCCCGGTTTGGCGGAGATGCTGCCGTCTTCCCACTGAAGCGTTCCGCTGCCCTCTGCGATAACAAGGATCACGAAGCTTTCAGGGGATGTGCTCAGCTCCCATTTGGGGCCTACAAGCCCTTTTTCCACGATGAAAAAAGGAGACTCGGCCAGCGTCAGCCATGTGCTGGTTTCATTCATGTTCGTTTTCATACGGGTGGAGCCTGAGCCCTCATAGGCGATGACATTGAGCGAATCTTCAATATGAAGGTCGCGCGGCTTGCCATCCAACCCGGGACGGTTGTAATCGTATAAGCGATAGGTCGTGTCTGAGTTTTGCTGAATTTCGGCAACCAGAACGCCGGCGCCCAGCGCATGAACGGTTCCCGCAGGGATGTAGAAAGAATCGCCTGCTTCAACAGGCACTTCCTGCAGACAGTCCAGAATCCGGTTCTCGCTAATCGCTAGCGCCAAGCTTTCGCGTGTTACGCCTTCCTTCATGCCATATATAATTTTGGCTCCGGGCTTTGCATCCAGAATGTACCACATTTCGGTTTTGCCCAGCTCACCGGCGGCCAAATTCTCGTAGTTATCGTTCGGGTGAACTTGCACGGACAGGTCGTCTTCACAATCCAGAAGCTTGATGAGAAGGGGGAAACGGCCGTTTTTTTCGGAAAAGCCTTTAGTCCCGAATAGCGTTTTACCGAATTTCTCGCGAATTTCGTCTAGTCCCAGACCTGCGAGCTCTCCGTTAATGACCTTCGTTGTTCCGTTCGGGTGATCGCCGATCATCCAGCCTTCGCCAATCGCCCCTTCCGGCAGTTGAAAGCCGAACTTCTCCAGGGCTCTGCCTCCCCAGACGCGTTCTTTCATTTCAGGTTGAAATTGAAGCGGGTATGATTTCACTGCTATCCCTACTTTCTCTATAATTCTTCTGTCTAATGGCAAAATAGTGCTAATCACTATCTAGCATTATATCATGGGTCTATCTTTTTTCTAAAGCTAAAAGATAGGGCGCATGCGCGCTTGTATTCATGAATTGGTAGCGCAGCACCTGATAAGCGGCGAGCGGGAGCCGCTGCGCCCAAGCTTCGACCGCTGCTGCTTCTTCTGAGCCTCCATCGTGCCCGCTGTACAGCACGATGGTTACAATGCCGCCTTTGCGAAGCAGGCGGAGAGAGGCTTCCAAAGCAGGAAGGGTAGATTCCTGCTTGGTGATCGTTGCCGGATCGGCGCCTGGCAGGTAACCGAGGTTGAACGTGACCGCGGCTACTTTGCCATGGCGGTCTTCCGGCACAGCCGTCTCCATGAGCGCATGGCTGCATAAGCTCAAGTGCACAGAAGAAGATGCGTCCGGGAGCTCCTTCTCCAGACGCATCTTGGTTTGATCCAGCGCTTGCTGCTGGATATCGAAGCCGTACACGCGGCCCCGGCGGCCTGCCAGCTTCGCGAGAAAGACGGTGTCTACGCCGTTGCCGAGGGTTGCGTCAATGACCGTATCGCCCGGCTGAACGCGCTGCGCGATAAGTTGATGAGCAAAACCTAATACAGAAACAAAACCCATGCGAAATAGCCTCCATGCTGTTAGTGCTTGCCATAATGATTTGGGTTGATCCCAGAGCTTACGGTCAGTTGGTCTTGCCTTTCCAATACTTGCCCTGCCAAGTGTTTCGTTCCCTCAACAGCTTGTCAAAGCTATTGAGCACTTCCCATTTCTTGAGGCTCCACATCGGTCCGATCAGCAGATCCCGCGGGGCATCCCCTGTAAGCCGGTGAACAATCATTTCCGGCGGTAAAAACTCAAGCGTATCGACGATGAGCTTCACATATTCATCTTTTTCAAGAAATTGCAGCAAGCCGGCTTCATATTGCTTCACCATTGGCGTTTTACGCATTAGATGAAGCAAATGAATTTTGATGCCCTGTACATCCATCTGCGCGACAGCTCTGCCGGTGTCCAGCATCATGTCGTGCGTTTCTCCCGGCAATCCGTAAATAATGTGTGCGCACGTGCGAATGTTATGCTTGCGGAGCTTGGCGACGGCATCCAGGTAACACTGGGTGTCATGGGCACGGTTAATGAGCTGAGACGTGGATTCGTGAACGGTTTGAAGGCCCATTTCAACCCATAAGTAGGTTCGTTCATTCAACTCTGCCAAATATTCGATAACATCATCAGGCAAGCAGTCCGGCCGTGTGGCAATGGATAAGCCGACAACGCCCGGCTGCTGCAGTATGACCTCATAATATTCGCGCAGCTGCTCCACAGGCGCATACGTATTCGTATAGGCTTGGAAATAGCCGATATATTTAGCTTCGGGCCATTTCAGATGCTGGAGATCTCTGATTTTGTTAAATTGGGTAACGAGGTCGTCGCGGCGGCTTCCGGCAAAATCTCCTGAGCCTCTCGCACTGCAAAATGTACAACCGCCGGTCGCAATATTGCCGTCTCGGTTCGGACAAGTAAAGCCTGCATCGAGCATTACTTTGAATACTTTGCCGCCGAAAGCTTCGCGCATTTCATAATTCCATGTATGGAAACGTTTATCCCCCCATAGTTGGGGTGATTCTTGTATCAATGTAGACATCGGGTTCGTACTCCTTTCCTTCCACCCTATTGTAGCGAAAATTAAACATGAAAGCGACCCCTGCCTTTCCACCAACTTCCCCGTTAAAACAGGGCTTATCGGAGCATGATAACTTTGCATGACGATCATATGCCGAGAGGGGAAATGAACAAGTGAAAAAGTTTCGTACAGTGACATTAACGGTAGCTTTGACGGCAGCATTGAGCTTTGGGGCAGTTGGGGCGCACGCAAACGTAAGTACACCGACGATGAACACACATACGGGAACTTCGGGAACTATGGGAACTATGGGTACTATGGGAACAACGGGAACTACGGGAACTGCGGGAACGGGGACTACGACAACTTCGGGTTATACGGGAAGCAATTATGATGTTACAACGGGGACTAGCGCGGGAACGGGTATGTTGAACGGAACGGGGACGATGACCAATACGAATACGTACAACGCGACCCCGCTTGCAAGTCCGCTTGCTCCGACAACTACGACGTATCCTGGCAAATACGATGGAACGTACAGACCGAGCGGAACAACCACCAACACGTACACGGGGAAAAGCACAACCGGTACAGGGGTTATGGGCCAAATTAACGGTTATGGCAACAATCTCATGGACCGAATGAGCACGACAGGTACGACGGCAACGAACCGCGGCAATTATGATACGACCTCTTATCGTACTTATGCGACTACACCTACGAATACGGGTTCGAACTGGGGATGGCTTGGTCTGGTAGGATTGCTGGGACTGGCCGGTCTACGGGGAGGCAATAGAAGTAGAGATGAGAGCTATAAGTAAGACATAACTGCACAAAAGGCTGTCCCACAAGTCATTGAAATGACTGGGGACAGCTTTGTTTTTGATTAGCCACGATCTGCCAAGCATAAAGCGTTCAGCTCTAACCAAAACTAGGATAAAAGGCTGAAAAGGAAAGCAGGTGAAATCAATCATGGCGGTTCCAACCTTATTATCTTTACCGGCAGAAACCTTGTCGGTTGAACTGACCGTTAAGGAAGCTTTCGTTCTATGCAGTGGCGTGAAGTACGTGGCCGATCCGAATCTATCGAAGGAAGCCCGGCAAAAAGTGCTTCGTTCTTTAGAGCGCAAGCTGTTCCCTGCTGCGTCCTCCACCATTGAATATCATAAACTGGAAGTGTAATTCCCTTTGATTTTTTCCCTGGAATGGTCTATGATTTGTATTCGATAGCTTGTACGTGTAGGAGGCAAATTGTAGATGCGGTTACGGGGAAGAAAAGGAATCAGAGAAGATATAGAACGTCAGAAGGAACTTGTTGTTCTCAATGCTAAAGATTATAGAGGCAAATGGGCCGAGTTATTCGGCAACAACAATCCTATTCATGCTGAGCTTGGGATGGGGAAAGGCCGTTTCATCAGTGAAATGAGCAAGAAGTATCCCCATATTAATTTCATTGGCGTCGATATGTACGATGAGCTTATTCGCAAAGCAAGCGAGAAAGCGAAGATCGCTCATGAGATCAAGTCCGAGGAAGAGACGGAGTCTGCGCCGGGCATTCCGAACTTGAAGCTGATGCTGTTCAACATTGAACACATTGAAGAAGCTTTTGCCGAAGGAGAACTGGAGCGGGTGTATTTGAACTTCAGCGATCCATGGCCGAAGAAGAAGCATGCTCGCAGACGATTGACGCACCCGGGCTTTGTGGCCAAATATCAGCAGATTTTGAATGCAAACGGCGAAATTCATTTGAAAACCGATTCCCAATCGCTCTTCGAATTCTCGCTCAATTCTTTTGCCGATATGGGACTCAGAATGCGGAATATTTCCTTAAATCTTCACGCGGAAGGGTTTCACCCGGACCACGTTATGACGGAATATGAAACCAAATTCGCAACACAAGGCATGAACATTCACCGCTGCGAAGTTGTGATCGGTCAGGACGCGCTTGCTTCGCATCTGGACCAATTAAACAAAGCGAAAACGGAATAACGCATACAAAGGCTCTCTTTCTGTTCGATGACAGCAGAAAGGGGGCCTTTTTTGCGCCAAGCTATGGTTAGCCGAGCACTTGGAGAATAACCTCCGAACAATCAGCCGAAGGCAAATTCATTCTTTGACGGTAGTTCCAAACGCGTCTGGCCTGCACATCCGTATAGCGGCTGACCAGCATCGTCAACCAGTTGGCAATGGTGTCTGCGGACCGAATCGGCTCACCGAAGCCTTGCTCGGTAAAATAATGCACATTCTCCTCTTCCTGGCCCGGAATCGGATCATAGAACAGCATCGGAATGGATTTGGCCAGCCCCTCTGAACAGGTCATCCCCCCCGGCTTCGTAACGAGTAAATCCGAAACTTCCATTAATTTGTCGATGTCCGGTGTAAATCCGAGCAGACGGATGTTCGGATGCCGATAACGGTCGTCCGCGGCGAGCTTGGCTAACGTTTTGGCATTATTCCCGAGACAAAATATGAACTGCACACGGTCTCTCCACGTGACGAGATGCTCACTGAGGGAATCGCCGCCGATTAAGCCCCAGCCGCCTCCCATGACGAGCACCGTAGGCATCGCAGCCAATTGGAACTGCTGCCGGATCTTTGCTTTGTCGTGCGCCTCCCGGAAACTCGGATGAACGGGGATTCCTGTGATTTCGACTTGAGCGGCGGGGATGCCCCGGCCAAGCAGTTTATTTTTGACATCTTCTGTCGAGACCATATATTTGTTGACTTCTCTGCTGATCCAGGTTCCGTGTACATCATAATCCGTGATGACGGTGCAAAGCGGGATGGCAAGGCCGGCCCTCTTCAACCGGGAAACGACGACGCTCGGAAAAGGATGGGTGCAGACGATAGCCTGCGGAGCCCAATTCCGGATAATCTCTGCGGTCTGCGCGTAAAAAATGCGGTGCAGCGCCAGCTGCGTCAACCGGTTTAACGATTTCTTGTATTGGGAGCGGTATAGCCGTCCGTAAAGTTTGGGGCTTGCGGTCAGCGTCTTTTTGTAGGCTTGGAAAATCCATGGCGCTATTGTCGGATGCAGGAAAGCCCCGAGCTCCAATACGCGCGTTTCAATGTTTGCGCACCGCTTCTCCAAGCTGACTGCGAGCGCATAAGCTGCTTGCGTATGACCGGCCCCGAAGCCTTCCGAGAGGATGAGTACCCGTTTTTTACCCTGCACAGCATTCATTCATTTTACCCCCATAAAGCTATGGTTGTTAGAGCAGTCGCCGTACCGATCAGACACCCGACTAGACAATCGGATGGATAGTGCAGCCCTAGATAGATACGTGATATCCCGACGATGAGAGCAAGCGGCAGAAGGATAACGCCAAGAACAGGTATGGCTGTCATAAATGGAATGATGATGGAGAAGATGGCGGTCGTATGTCCGGACGGGAAGGAATGATCCGTTAATGGATTTTTGTAAGTAATCGCTTGGGGATGCACCAGATAAGGCCGAAGCCGCGGATATTTCTTTTTGATTACGGCAACCGGTATATGACTGAACGTAAGGGCGATGAGAGCTTGAATGCCTGCGGTTCTCAGAGGCCCTTGCCCGAATAAAGCGCAGCAGAGAGAAATGACAATCGTAGCCGTAGCTCCTCCCAGATGCGTGATTCTAGAAAAGAAATGATCCAGGAAGAAGTGCTGAATACGTTGGTTCACAAAGTGGAACATGCGAGTTTCATGATGCTGAAGCCAGTTCACGACTTTGCTCATGAGCAGTAGCCTCCTTCGGGTTTAAGATACCAGCTATTTCAAATTATAATGAACATTTATTAAAAAGAGATTAACGCAGTAATAAATGTTAAGAAAGTCGCGTTTACATTTTCAAGCTGGTTCGCCGCGGATAAAAACATGGAAAGAATGGAATAGTATTCCTTTTACATTGTAACCTAATTCCCGCAGTGTTATCCCATTCCTTAATGCCTATAACATCTATAATGCAAGCCCTTTCAATTTGGGATTTTTTGAATAAGCTGTCGATGCAAGACGCTTCTGGTTGAAACTGCCCGAACGAAAGTCAGTACTTAGGTCATATGGCATCTGGATCCATGAGTCCGTTATGCTTTATGTCGGGCAGTTGCAGTCCTTAAGAATGAGATTGGCTGATGACGGACTCTTTGCCTGAAAGCAGTTCGAATGCTATGAAGGATCCCTTCCATTTCACCGGCATCAGCCGTTTTACGGCAGGATCGGCAAAAGTTGTCAGGGTAAGCCCGGGTGAATTATAATAAAACCCGAATCACACGAGGGGTTGCTGTTGGTCTAAATGGTGAACTTTTTGTACACAATAAAATGAAAAACGTTGAAAACAGGACATTAACGAACTGATTTCAAGCACTTGCTGCAAAGTGTGTGCACGTTCCCCTTAAATCTCAGAGAACCGGCTATTTTTCGTTCTAAGCAGACTTTGACAAATAGGGGGAAAGAGAGGAAAATCAAGAGCGGTTAATTCACCTGTACATAATTGCACACTACGCATATAAAAAGACAGCTTGTGTGCATAAACAAAAAGGGGGACTTTGCTTCATGCTTGACAAGATTGTGCTTACGTTTCAGATTGGCTTGGCGCTTGTCGGTGCGTATCAGTTATTTTTAACGTTCTTTGGATGGTACCGTCCTAGAAACAAACAGAAGTTTGCGCCGCAAAAATCGTTTGCTGTTCTGGTCGCAGCACATAACGAGGAGCAGGTCGTTGGCGCATTGATTGAAAATCTGAAGGCTTTGGATTACCCCAAAGAGCTGTATGACATCTTCGTGATTTGTGACAACTGTACGGACAATACCGCGGAAATTACACGCAGCCATGGCGTTTACGCGATGGAGAGGCACAACCCGAACCTCAGAGGCAAGGGTTATGCGATCGAATGGATGCTGAAAGAACTTTGGAAGCGTGAACGTCAGTACGACGCGGTTGTTATGTTCGATGCCGACAATCTCGCCAGCCCGGACTACCTGCTTCACATGAACAATGATCTGTGCTCCGGCTCCAGAGTCATTCAAGCTTACCTGGATAGCAAAAATCCGAACGATTCCTGGGTTACCGGTTCTTACGCGATTTCGTACTACTTTGCAAACCGTTTCTGGCAGATGCCCCGCACGAATTTGGGCCTTGCCAACTATTTGGGTGGTACGGGCATGTGTTTTGAGTCCAAGCTCCTGAAGCAGATCGGTTGGGGAGCTACAAGTCTTGTAGAGGATTTGGAGTTCTCGATGCGCTGCATCAAGATGGGAATCAGACCGACATACAATTACGAAGCTATTGTTTACGACGAGAAGCCGCTTACGTTCAAAGCTTCCGCCAAACAGCGCTTGCGCTGGATGCAAGGACACTTTGACGTGGCTAAGCGTTACTTCTTTCCACTGTTGTGGCAAGGAATCAAAGAAGGCAGCTGGACGAAGATCGACGCGGCTGTTTACTCTGCCAACGTATATAACTTTTTCTTCGGAGCGATTATCTCCGTGCTGCTATGGATCAAGTCTGTAACGCCGGGATGGGCGGGTACGCCAATGCTGGCTGACATCAACCCGATTTTCTTCAACAGCGTGAGCATCGCGATCTATGTGCTGCTGCCGCTCTCCATGCTGGTTGAGAAGGCGCCTGGCAAAGTGTATAAATATTTAATTTTATATCCCGTGTTCATGCTGTCTTGGTGGCCGATTACGTTCTATGCGTTCTTCACGCAGAACAACAAACAATGGAGCCACACGGAGCATACGCGTGTCATTCGCCTGGATGAAATGAAAAGCAAACAAGTGAGTTGACTTTTCATCGCCGAGATGATATTATACTTCAAGTAAAAGCAGAAGCGCCCGCTTCTCACCTGACCGACAACCCGTTGGCTGGTTTGAATGAATCATCATGAATGCTGAATAGGTTGCTTAAACCTGTTGTTTATGAAGATGTGGGCCGTTACCAGTGCCCGCATCTTTTTTATATTGGATAGAGAGGTACATACTTTTTGGAGGTGGAACACTATTAGCAAAGAGCATATGATCAATGACGAGATTCGTGTGAAGGAAGTACGCCTGATCGGGGCGGACGGAGAACAACTCGGCATTACGCCGATTCGCGAAGCTCTTCAAATCGCACTCGACGCGAACTTGGATTTAGTGAACGTGGCACCGACGGCGAAGCCGCCTGTATGCCGCATCATGGATTACGGTAAATTCCGTTATGAAACACAGAAGAAAGAGAAAGAAGCTCGTAAGAATCAGAAGATCGTGGATATCAAAGAGATTCGCTTAAGCGCGACGATCGATGAACATGACTTCCAAACGAAGCTTCGCAATGCGGTTAAATTTCTTGGCGATGGCGATAAAGTGAAAGCCAGCGTCAGGTTCCGCGGGCGCGAAATAGCGCACTCGGAGATTGGTCGCAGAGTGCTTGAACGTCTGGCTACTGAAACAGCAGACATTTCCTCGCAGGAGCGCGCTCCTAAGCTTGAGGGAAGAAGCATGATCATGATCTTAACGCCGAAGGCGACAACCTAGGCGATATACTAAATTAGGAGGAAATACACCATGCCGAAAATGAAAACACACAGCAGCCTGAAAGGCCGTTTCAAGATTACTGGCACAGGCAAAGTGATGAGATACAAACAAGGTAAGAACCACTTGCTTTCCGGTAAATCTTCACGTACAAAACGCGTTTTGTCCACGAACCCAGTAATGGCTCCTGGCGATGTACGTCGTTTGCAACAACAACTGACACTTATTAAAGGCTAATTTTTAGCATTCGAACATTATTTATACATCCCAGGAGGTAGTTAACAATGGCAAGAGTCAAGGGCGGATTTATTCGCGCTCACCGTCGTAAGAAAATTTTGAAACTGGCAAAAGGTTATTTCGGTTCCAAACACCGTTTATTTAAAACAGCTAAAGAGCAAGTAATGAAATCTTTAGTGTATGCTTACCGTGACCGTCGCCAAACGAAACGTAATTTCCGCAGACTGTGGATCACTCGTATCAATGCAGGCGCTCGTCAAAACGGCTTGAGCTACAGCAAATTGATGCACGGCCTGAAATTGGCTGGTATCGACATCAACCGCAAAATCTTGGCTGATTTGGCTGTTAACGATGCTAAAGCGTTCAACGATTTGGCAACAGCTGCAAAAGCAAAAGTAAACGCGTAAGCTTCGCTTAGCGTTCTGAAAGCTTGTCCCCGTAAGGGGGCAAGCTTTTTTATTTTGGGCTGGGGGTGAGCGCAGCGTACCCCTTGGTTATGCGGCCATTGGATCGGGACGAGCTTGAGAAAGAGCTTGTCCCAAGCCAATGGCAGAAGCCTTTATTTCCTGAATTGATGGTATATTCCCTCAATTCCGCTTCTTTTATTTTTTCTGCTATTGACTAATGCTTCGGGGATGCATATAATAATCTCTAAATCATCTTATCCGATGATCTACACGAATGAATCGGCTATGAAGAGGAAGAAGTCATAAGGGCACTTATGCGCAGAGAGCGTTGGAATTGCTGAAACCATCGCCTTAATCCCTTACGTACGAAGTCACCTCGGAGCTGTTTTCCTGAAACTTACGGCATTGGCCGCAAGCGTAGGGAGAATCGGAAAAGCACACGTTATCGTGCTGAGGGTATTGTTCTTATCGAACATACCTGCTAAGGCTATGTGCTGTGAGGCATGTGGCAAATTTGGGTGGTACCACGGAAGCTTAAACCCCTTTCGTCCCGTTTAGCACGCTAAGTGCGTGTGCGGGATGAACAGGGGTTTTTCTTATTGTCTAAGAAAGCTCGAGGCATGACATGAACTTATTTTTTGAGAGGAGGATCACAATGAATGTTCAAACTGAACCAAAGAGGTCAAAAGAAGAACTGATTGACAAGCTGATGAAACCGGATCTGATCACAGGCTCCGAAATTTTGCTAAGAAGCTTATTGCTGGAGGGTGTGGACTGCGTCTTTGGATATCCGGGCGGCGCTGTTTTGTACATCTACGATGCGATGCATGGCTTTTCCGATTTTAACCACCTGTTGACAAGACATGAGCAAGGAGCCATTCACGCAGCCGATGGATATGCACGTTCCACAGGCAAGGTTGGCGTATGTATCGCTACATCCGGGCCGGGGGCTACGAACCTCGTCACTGGGATAGCTACCGCATATATGGATTCCGTTCCGCTCGTCGTTATAACAGGGAATGTTGCAACAAGCTTTATCGGTACGGACGCATTCCAAGAGGCAGATATTACGGGGATTACAATGCCCATTACGAAACACAGCTACTTGGTTCGCGATGTCAACGATCTGCCGCGCATCATTCATGAAGCGTTCCATATTGCGAACTCAGGTCGTAAAGGTCCGGTTCTCATTGACATACCAAAGGATGTCTCCGCTCATAAAACGATATTTAAACCTGTAACGGATGTTAATATCCGCGGCTACAATCCAACGGTACAGCCGAACAAGCTGCAAGTCGACAAGCTGCTGAAAGCGATCGAAGAAGCAGAGCGTCCGGTGATCATTGCAGGGGGCGGCGTTGTATACGCAGACGCATCCAAAGAATTGATCGAGTTCGTGAATGCTACGCAAATTCCAGTGGCGACAACGCTGCTCGGACTCAGCGGCTTCCCAAGCGCACACGAGCTGTGGCTCGGCATGCCGGGGATGCACGGAACATACACAGCGAACACAGCCATTCAGAATGCGGACCTCTTGATCTCCATCGGTTCGAGATTCGATGACCGTGTGACAATGAACTTGAACGGTTTTGCTCCTAAGGTGAAAACAATCGCTCATATCGATGTGGATCCTGCGGAAATCGGCAAAAACGTGAAAACCGATATCCCGTGCGTCGGCGATGTGAAAGCTGTTCTGGCTTTGGCCAATCAGAAAGCTAAGCCTGCGAAGAGCGAAGCATGGATTGCTGAAGTTCAAGCGAACAAAGAGAAATTCCCGCTGAAATACGGCGACACGGAAACTGAACTGAAACCGCAATTCGTCGTTGAAATGATTAGCGAGACGACGAAAGGCGAAGCGATCGTAACAACGGACGTTGGTCAACATCAAATGTGGGCCGCTCAGTTCTACAAGTTCAAAAACCCGCGCTCTCTGGTCACTTCCGGCGGACTCGGTACGATGGGCTTTGGCTTCCCTTCCGCGATCGGCGCGCAAATGGGCAACCCGGATAAGCTGGTTGTTTCCATCAACGGTGACGGCGGCGTTCAAATGTGTGCGCAAGAGCTTGCCATCTGTGCGATTCATAACATTCCGGTGAAAATCGTTATTTTGAATAACCAAGTACTCGGTATGGTTCGCCAATGGCAGGAAATCATTTATGAAAACCGCTACAGCCACATCGATCTGGCCGGCAGCCCGGATTTCGTGAAACTTGCGGAAGCATACGGCGTTAAGGGCTTGCGCGCTACGACGAAAGAAGAAGCAAGAAAAGCATGGCAGGAAGCGCTTGATACACCTGGACCGGTCTTGATTGATTTCGTCGTACCAAAAGGAGAGAACGTGTTCCCAATGGTTAAAGCGGGCGATACAATTAGCGATATGTTAATGGGGGATTCGGAATGACGACAACTAAACATACAGTTTCCGTACTCGTAAACAATCAGCCCGGTGTTCTGCAGCGCGTTTCCGGTTTGTTCGGACGCCGAGGCTTCAATATTGAAAGCATTACGGTAGGGGAGTCCGAAGAACTCGGACTTTCCCGGATGGTTATCGTAACAACGGGGGATGACAGCACGCTGGAGCAAATCTCCAAGCAGCTGTACAAGTTGATCGACGTTATCAAAGTGGTTGACCTCAGCTCAAACCCGATGGTAGCCAGAGAGCTTGCGCTCATTAAAGTAAATGCAGAACCGATCATGCGTCCTGAAATTCTCGGAATTGTAGAAACATTCCGCGCAGCGGTTGTCGACATTGGCCCATCGTCAATTATCGTGCAAGTTGTGGGAGATTCAGATAAAATAGATGCAATGGTAGAATTGCTTCGTCCTTATGGCATTCGTGAGCTTTCCCGTACGGGAGCAACGGCCATGATCCGGGGCTCAGTTAGATAAAGAATCAAATACAGCAATGTGAAAAAGTAGGCAAGCCTCCTTGAGTGGGGCTTTGAGCGGTGGACTCTTTAGCGCTTTAAAAGGCTGGTCGTTGACCTTCGTCAACTGCCCGGTCATGCAGCCGGGGTAGCCGTTGAAACACCCACTCAAGGGGTAGACAATACGGATTCATCATATCAAAGGAGGATTTATACGAAATGGCAGTTACTACTTACTATGAAAAAGATGCAGACTTAGCGGTACTTAAAGGTAAAACAATCGCAGTGGTTGGGTATGGTTCCCAAGGGCACGCACAAGCACAAAACTTGCGTGACAGCGGATTGAACGTAATCATCGGTCTTCGTGAAGGCCGTTCTTGGAACGCAGCTAAAAATGACGGTTTCGAAGTGGTATCCGTTGAAGAAGCGGCAGCACGCGCTGACGTTATTCAAATCTTGATGCCGGATGAAACACAAGCTCGCGTATACCGTGAGTCCATTCAACCGAACATGAAAAAAGGCGCAGCCTTGATGTTCTCCCACGGTTTCAACATTCATTTCGGTCAAATCGTAGCTCCTGAAGGTACGGATGTATTCTTGGTTGCTCCTAAATCCCCAGGTCACATGGTACGTCGTACTTATGTTGAAGGCTTCGGCGTTCCTGGCTTGATCGCGATCGAGAAAGACGCTACGGGCAACGCGAAAGCAATCGGTCTTGCTTATGCAAAAGGTATCGGCTGTACGCGTGCAGGGGTTATCGAAACTTCCTTCCGCGAAGAGACAGAAACTGATTTGTTCGGTGAGCAAGCCGTTCTTTGCGGTGGTGCGTCTGAACTGGTTAAAGCAGGTTTCGAAACTTTGGTTGAAGCTGGTTATGCACCAGAAATGGCTTACTTCGAGTGCTTGCACGAGCTGAAATTAATCGTTGACATGATGTATGAAGGCGGAATCTCCTCCATGCGCAGCTCCATCTCCAACACAGCGGAGTATGGTGACTATGTAACAGGACCACGCATCATTACAGCTGAAACGAAAAAAGAAATGAAAGCTGTTCTTACAGATATCCAACAAGGTAAATTCGCTCGCGACTTCATCTTGGAAAACCAATCCAACTTCGCGTTCATGAACGCGACTCGCCGCAACGAAGCTCAACACCCAATCGAGGTTGTTGGTGCCGAACTGCGTGAAATGATGCACTGGATCAAAAAGTAATGTAACGCTTTATTGAATCATATAGTTATACATCCCACAGGGAGTGATTGAGGAGAATTTCCCAGTCACTCCCTGTGAATACTATTTAGACGAGTATAAATTTATCGTAAATTTTTAAAACCTTCTTGGAATTGCTCAGTGGAGGGCTCAGTGTTTGTCGGAGAAGCGAAGCGTTCGTATTTGAAAACATGTCCCAACCTTTTGTTTTATTTAGATGAGGGGACAAGTTTTCAAGAAACGATCGGAGACAAATGCTGAAGAACGGAACGGTCGGCAGTTGAAGTAGGTTTTAATCCATTTGCTAGAAATCTTTTAGGAGGTGACCATGGTGCGCAAAATCTACATCTTTGATACAACGCTCAGAGACGGAGAACAATCGCCAGGCGTGAACCTGAACACACAGGAGAAGGTCGAAATCGCGCTTCAACTTGAGAAGCTGGGTGTCGATCGAATGGAGGCCGGCTTCCCCGCTGCATCACCTGGTGACTTGGCAGGCGTTAATGCCGTAGCGAGAGCCGTTAAGAACGCCTCAGTGATCGGTCTGTCCCGCTCGAAAGAGACGGACATCGAGGCCGTTCGCGAAGCGCTGCAGGGCGCTCAGGACCCATGTATTCATTTATTTTTGGCAACGTCCCCGATCCATCGGAAGCATAAGCTGAAGATGGAGAAGCACCAAGTGCTGGAGACCGCGGAAGCCGCGATTAAATATGCGAAGAAGTATTTCAGCAAAATCGAGTTTTCACTCGAGGACGCCGGCCGCACGGAGCTCGATTTCATCGCGGAAGTGACGGAGATGGCCATCCGTGCCGGGGCTTCGGTCGTGAATATTCCGGATACAGTCGGTTATATGACGCCGTACGACTACGGGAATATTTTCAAAATGCTGAAGGACACCGTCCCAGGCATTGAGAAAATCCAGCTGAGCGCGCACTGCCATGACGACCTTGGCATGGCGACAGCCAACGCGCTAGCGGCGGTATTGAATGGTGCCGACCAAATCGAAGGCACCATCAACGGCATCGGCGAGCGGGCAGGGAACACCTCGATCGAGGAAGTCGTGCTGGCGCTGGAAACACGCCAGGACTTCTACCAAGCGAAAACATCGCTTGTGTTGAACGAGATCTACCGCACCAGCCGTTTGGTCAGCAAGCTGACCGGCATGGTGGTGCCAGGCAATAAAGCGATCGTCGGCGCTAACGCGTTCGCGCATGAGTCGGGCATCCATCAGGATGGAATGCTCAAGGAGAAAACGACCTACGAGATTATTTCCCCGGAAACCATTGGTGTCAAGGAAAGCAAGCTCGTAATGGGTAAACACTCCGGCCGCCATGCGTTCCGCGAGAAGTTGATCGACCTCGGCTACGACCTGGCCGAGGAGCAAGTGAACGCAGCGTTCGCCAAGTTCAAGGATTTGGCTGACCGCAAGAAGCAGGTGGAGGATGAAGATATTCGCGCGCTGATCGAAGAGAAGCTGATTGAAACGCCGGAAGTTTTCGCTCTGGGCACGCTTCAAGTGGCTTACGGCAACCAGATGACGCCGACAGCAACCGTGCATGTTCGCTTCCAAGACGGCAGCGAGGTGGCGGAAAGCGCTGTGGGCAACGGTTCCGTCGACGCCATTTACAATGCGATCGATAAAGCGACGAAGGAAGACGTCGAGCTGGATGACTATTCCATTAAGTCCGTTTCTCACGGCAAAGATGCGCTCGGCGAAGTACACGTAGTTCTGAAACAGAACGATGTGTCCGTTCAAGGACGCGGCATCTCGACCGATATTCTCGAAGCAAGCGCCAAGGCTTACTTGGACGCTTTGAACAGACTCATCGATAAACGCAAAACTCCAACAAGCAACAGAAGCAACGTTACGTTGATATAATTACTCAGGGTCCAAGGGACTACCGGATAAGCACCTCACCTCCAAGCTAGAGGAGGGGTGCTTTCTGCAAATGCGAAAGGATGCGTCCATATATGAAATATCGATTTTCTAAATCGCTGGAAGGCTTCTCATCCTCGGCAGTAAGAGAAATTCTTAAGCTGACACAAGGCTCCTCGATCATTTCTTTTGCCGGCGGATTGCCTGCTGAAGAGTTTTTCCCATTGGACGCGGTGAGCGAGGCGTTTAAACGAGTTGTTGGCGGCGGGAAGTCAGCGCTGCAGTATGGATTGACCGAAGGGTACAAGCCGCTGCGCGAGTCGTTATGCAAACGGATGGCCGCCAAAAATATGATCGTCACACCGGACGAGATGCTGCTGACGACAGGTTCCCAGCAAGCGATCGATTTGTTGACGCGCGTATACATTGATGAAGGCGATGTCATTCTGGTCGAAAGACCGACATATCTGGCGGCGATTCAAGTATTTCAAGCCAAAGGCGCGAAAATTTATTCGGTCGACAGCGACAACGACGGCATGATTCTCGAAGATCTCGCCGCCAAAGTGGCGCAGCACAATCCGAAGCTGGTTTATGTCATTCCTACGTTCTCGAACCCGGCAGGCCGGGCATGGAGCTTGGAACGCCGTCAAGGCTTGCTGAATATTTGCCGCGAGGCGGATGTGCTTATCCTTGAGGATGATCCATACGGGGAAATTCAATTTGATGAAAATGAAAATTACCCATCCATCTTCTCGCTAGGCGGTAAAGCCGAAGGCGGGAATGTCGTGTACACGAGCACCTTCTCCAAGACGGTAGCGCCTGCTTTCCGGACGGGCTGGGTGATGGGAGACGAAAACCTGATTCGTCAAATCGCCCGTTTTAAACAATCGGCAGATCTGCACTCCAGTACGATCGATCAGCAAACGCTGTATCATCTGCTAGAGCACTTCGATCTCGATGCACATATTTCTTTGATCCGCGAGCAGTATTTGGATCGGATGAAATTCATGTCTGGCCTTTTGAAGGAATTGAACTGGCCAGGTCTGAAGTGGGAAGATCCGAAGGGCGGCATGTTCATATGGGTGGAGCTTCCGCCGCATATTCGCGCAGAGGATCTGCTGAAAATCGCGGTAAAAGAGGGCGTGGCTTTTGTTCCAGGCTCCACCTTCTACGCCGAGAATCCGCAGTACAACACCATGCGTCTGAACTACACGCATACAGATCGCGAGAACACAATTCTCGGGATGCAAAAGCTGGCGAAAGCCATGGAATCATACTTGCAAAGCGTTTAAAAGAAGAGGGCTGTCCTGCCGGGTTAAGAATCACCTGGCGAGACAGCCCTATTTTATATACGAAGATGAATTATGAGTTCAGAGCACTTACGGACACATTGTTCAATGAAACTTTGCCTCCGGACGGGTCGCTGACGTGAACGATCCTTTGCTCACCGGCCAGCAAGTCGAAGAAATTATCGCTGAAGCGAAGGTTTCCTTGCGGGACATCGATTTTGACCAAGCGTGCGTGGGCGCCATTAGCCGTAATTTGAACGGTTTGCGCAGCTTCATCCACTTGGACTTCCAGCGAGGCAGCAGGAAGCTTAAGATCCTTCTGATCACGCAGGTAGAACAGGTTATCCGGCGCATCCCAAGCCGCAGTGCTTAGCTTGACGACGACCTGATCCGGCGAAGTACCGTTCAGTACGTCTGTTTCTTCCAAGCTGCCGAGATGCACGGCTGCATTCGGTTTAACCTCCGCATGGAAAGCATGGCGGAAGAGCTCCTCGCCTGAAAAGTTATACACAGACAGTATGACTTCACCCTGGAGAGCGTTCAAGGTATCGTTAACCGCCCAAACCTGGAGCGGCTGCCCTGGCTCATGATCGAGTGAAAGAAGCAGCGGATGATAGAACTTTTTCGCGTAATAATAGGAGGCTTTCGGAAGCAGTTCATAGTCGATCAGCGACCAGCTTGTACCCGGCCAGCTATCGTTAAGCTGCCAGACAAGCGATCCGCTCGTACGGTGCTTATTGCGGCGGTAATGTTCGATACCGTACTTCAAGCCTTCGGCTTGGGTCAACATGGAGAAGTTCATGTACTCCTCAATGTTGGACGGAATGCCGGTGTACCCCTCCATAAGCAGGATGCCCTTCTGATGGTTCGTATCTTTATTGCGATAGGCCATCTCTACACTGTTCCAGTAAAATTGGCCGTCCGGAATGTTTTTCTCAAGCGTATAGCGATTAGCTGAAGCATGCATGCCGAACTCGCTGCTGAACAGGGTGAAGTCTTTTTTGTAATTTTTAAACGTGACGCCTTCGATGCTGTAGTCCAGCAAGGGGGCATCGCCGAATTGGCGGGGATAGACGGAGCCGTGCCACACCTGCCAATTATGGCGGTCGCCGACGTCCGGATCATTCGCGTCATTGCCGCCGAAAGGTGAGGAGGGCCAGTAAGCCCGGCTGTCATCCAGCAGTTCAAGCGCTTCCGGGATCAGTTCATGGTAAATGACTTCTCCCCAGAACGGGCAGTTAATGTCGCCGCCGGACGATTTCATATCATAGAGCCAATCGATTTCGTTGTTTCCGCACCACAGAGCAAGAGACGTATAATTGCGCAGACGCTTAATGTTATAAATGACTTCCTTGCGAACATTGTCCATAAAATCTTGGTTAAAATCAGGGAAGAGGGCATTGGCGAAAGCAAAATCCTGCCAAACCAGCACACCGCGCTTGTCGCATTCCTCGTAGAACACGTCCTTCTCATAAACACCGCCGGCCCAGATGCGCAGCATATTCATGTTCGAACCCACGGAAAGATCAATCAAATCGCGGTAGCGCTGATCGGGGATACTTCCGATAAAGTGATCGGCAGGAATCCAGTTCGCGCCTTTGGCGAATAGCTTGACGCCATTGAGAAGGAAGGCAAATGCATGCTCGCCTTGTTCATTGTGCAGCTGAAGTTCAATGGTCCTGATTCCCAAAGGCTTCTGATAACGGTCGACAAGCTCGCCATTCGCATAAAGCAGCACTTCCAACTCATACAAGTAAGGCTCGCCCAAGTCATGCGTCCACCATAGCTTCGGATTCGCGACATCCAGTGTCCATGTGTTTGTTGTCGCCCGGTTGGTTAAGGTGGCTTGTCCCGTTACCGGCTCGCGGAGCGAAGCAATGACATCGCCTTCCGGCGTCAAAAGCCGAACTTCGCACTCACGCTCCACGTCTTTGCGGAGAGCAATCACATCGACATCAACTTTAATCGAAGCAGACGATTCATGAAGGGCTGCCGTTCTCGCAAAAACGCTGTCCAGCTTCGCGAGGCGTCTGCGCGCAATGCTCACTTTGCCCCAGATGCCTACCGTCACCATGCGAGGTCCCCAGTCCCAACCGAAATTCATCGCGGCTTTGCGCAGCCAAGGACGTTCTTTCGTATAGGAGGACCATTGGAAAAGCTCCTTATCCCGATTATGCAAATATAACGGGTCAAACTTGACCGCGATTGTATTTTTGCCATCGACGAGCACGCGGGTCACATCGAACGTATAGCCCATTAACATATTGTTCGTCGTGCCAATTTCCTTGCCATTGACATAGATGGTAGCGAACGTATCGAGTCCCTCAAAGGTCAATTCATGCTTCTCATCCCGATCCGCTTGGAACGAATAGTTGAATGCGCAGCGGTACCACCATTCCTTCTGCTCGATCCATCTGCTTTTCGCGTCGTTATGGCCAAAATAAGGGTTGTCGATAAGCCCCCGCTCGATGAGTGCGGAATGCACGTCGCCGGGCACTGCAGCCGTAATCCAGAAACGGTCGTCCAATCCCGCAGCCGCTACTTCCAGCGGTCTAGCTTGTCCAACCTCAAATTGTTGAAGTCTCCATAAACCTGATAGTTCCATGTCTGTTCTCTCCCTTGGCTTCATTACAGCTTACGATTTAGATGTATGTCTTACCTGCTTAGTAGCTTCTTCCCTGAACTCGCTAGGTGTCTTCCCCGTGAATTTCTTGAACACCTGGGAGAAATATTTGATATCCTCAAAGCCGACAGCGCCTGCGATTTCAGCGATTTTGGCAGGTGATCCGGTGAGAATTTCCATAGCCCGGTTGATCCGCTGCCTCGTCACATAATCGCCGAACGTGATGCCGGCCTCCTTTTTAAACACTTCGCTCAAATGGTTGGGATGCAGATGTACGAATTTCGCGACCTGCTGCAAGCCCACGTCATTGGCCAAATTTTGCTGTATATAAGCCATAGCTTTCTGGGTATGCGTAGCTTTGCCTTCCCCGAGGCGGTGGTGGTAAAGCTCCATGAGGGCAAGCAAATGCTGAAACAGAACGTCCTTGAGGACCGTGCCGCGCTTTAGCGCAAGCGGAGCGATTTGTTCTTCGATGTTCCCGGAGCGGCCGGTGGCGGTCAGCACACGTTCCAGCCACCGATGGGCGGAGAGCGCGGCTGAGCGAATTTTTGACTCCAGCGAATCAATGGTCATTTGGGGGTCCTCGTACTCCGGCTGTAAAAAGCGGTGAACCCAGCTCTTGAGCGCGATGGAATCATTCTCCAGCAGAATGGCCGAGAGCTCCAATTCTTCTTCGTGCGAGCAAACCGTTCTGCCGCCTTTGCGCTGCATAATAGCCGAATAATCAAGCAAAGTTTGTTCCAAAATCGGTTTATAGCTGTAGGCATAATCGGCAGTGGTATAAGATTTATGCAAATCCTCTACCCGGTGAACCGGTTCCCCGATAGAAAGCCATATTTTGCATTTCAGCAGCCGTTCAATTTTACCCAGCGCCGCGGAAAGGTGGTCATGTGGATGGGAGCCCTGTTCATTGCGTGTGACAACGACGATTTGTTGTTTATCAATTAACGTTTCGCATGACAAAAGTTCATGCAGGATATTATCCACAGCGAACATAAGAAGAGATGTCGCCGTTGACGATTCGTCCCAGCCTTCCGCCGCGATCATATAGACTTGAAGCTTGCAAGCACCGGTGTTCGGGCCGGAAAACAAGAGCGGCATGTACTCAGCCAGGAGGGCTGAATCCGTGGCTGTCGTCGCTCCCTCAACGATCCATTGTTCAAACAACCGATTGCGGATTTCTTTGTTTTTGTACTGATCCTGGTTGTGGTGCTTCCATTTCTCCTCGATGCTTTGTTTGACCTTCAGAACGGTCTTCATGATTTCCTCAGGACGGCTTGTTTTCAGCAAATAATCGCTGACCCCTTGCCGAATCGCTTCCTGCATATAAACGAAATCATCGTATCCCGATAGAATGATGACTTCGATTTTCGGCAGCAGCTCCTTCGCTTTCTTCGCAAGCTCAAGCCCGTTCATTCGTTTCATGCGAATGTCCGTCAACAGAATATGAGGATGCTCATCCGGTATGCGGCGCAGCGCTTCTTCCGCAGAAGCGGCTGGCTGAAGAAGATCTACACCGATTTCATGCCATTTGATGACTTTAGCGAGCCCCGTGCGGATGATGACTTCATCGTCAACGATCATGATTTTCATGGGATTCCTCCATTATGGGTATGGAAAACGATACACAAGTGCCTGCATATAATTTGCTCTCGACGATGAGTCCCGATTCCGGTCCATAGTGCAGCAGCAGCCGTTCATGTACATTTCGCATGCCGTAGCTGGCATCGGAGGGAGGCTGTCCGCCCTGCGGATTCAAACTTTGTTTAACGGCAGCTAACTGTTCCTCGGACATCCCGATGCCATCATCCATGACCTTGAAGCCGATGAGATTGCCTTTCTTCTCAGCATAGATCGAGATGGTGCCTTTGGCTTCTTTCTTCTGAATACCATGGATCATCGCATTTTCCACGAGGGGCTGAAGCAGCAGTTTCAGCATGTAGGTATCGTTCAGTCTGGCATCGATCGTAAAATCGACCTCGAATTCGTCAGGGAAACGAATCGCTTGAACCAGCACATAGTTGCGAATATGCGCAATTTCTTGCGAGACGGTACAATATTCCTTTCCCTTGTTCAAACTGAAGCGAAGGAAATCACTTAAGGCGCCGACCATCTCAGCGATCCGGTTTTCTTCCGCCAGCAGCGCAATCCAATGAATGGAGGAAAGCGTATTGTACAGAAAATGCGGATTAATCTGCGCCTGTAAGGCGCGCATGTCCGCTTCTTTCTTGCGCGTTTCATTCTGAATGAGCTGCGTCTTGAGTGCCTCAATATGCGTCCCCAGCATGTTGTAGCTTTGAGCGAGCCGGCCGATTTCATCCTTGGAATCCGCCGGGTAGTGAGGCATGGGCTCGTCTGGATTGATTTTGGACAGCAGCCGGGTCAAGGTCCGAAGCGGATTCGTTACCCTTTGAATGACAAACAAGGTGAGAACGATATTGGTAAGGATCGCCAGAAGGGCCGCAATGCCTAATAACTGCAGAATGTATCGATTTTGAGCGCGGTACAATTGAGAAGGAATGACGCCGGCAATCGTCCAATCGATAGAGGGTTCTCGGTAATACAGAATGTTATGCTCATTATTCCCTTGACCATAGGTCCATTCTCCGGACACTTTGTTTTTCAAGTTCGCGTTAACCCCCGGAAACAACGTTTCGAAGGGGCGGGCGAGCCAGCTTTTATCCGTAGCGGACATCACCTCATGACGATTGTTCAGCAAAGCAACTTGTCCATGCCCCTCTGCCAGCATAGGCTCAGACCATATTCGGGAGAGCACTTGTTCATCCAGCGTAATCGAAAGCCAGCCGAGCGTCTGATAACTGTTGTTGTAGCTGCGAAAAGGGCGGATAAAGGAAAAAACCTTCCGTTCCCCCAAGTAGTTTTCAATGCGATAGAGCGGGGTCCATGTTTTATCCGTAACCTCTTTGATGTCTATTTGCTTGTGAATGTCCGTTTGATAGATTGTTGAAGTGGATAGAGGTGCCTCAGTGTTCGGATTTTTTGAATAGATCGTAATGTTGGAAATGTAGTCTTTGGAGTACACCAGATTCGTCATTAGCCCGAGAATAGCGTTTTTTTTCGATTCCTCCGGTTTGTTCATATAGGCTTGGACTTCGCTTTGTCCGATGATAAAGAGAGACATATTCTCGACGTCCTTCAAAATAAAGCGGAATTTGGCGTCCATTTGAGCCAGTGTGTCAAGACCTGCCTGCTGCGCTTTCTCTTCGGTAACCTTGGAGGAGATGGAGAAGGCAAACGTGCCAAGAAACAACAAGGGAATTAATGTCGTAACGAGCATAATGACAGAAAGTTTGCTGCGCAGCGAGTATCCAAACCATTTGATCATCACAAAATTGCTCCTTTGTTGTTTGCTTGTGGCCGATTAGCCTTTGACAGCTCCGGCTGTCATGCCTTTCATGACTTGTTCCTGGAAGGCGAGATAGACAGCAATGGTTGGGACAACCGCAATGGTCATAGCCGCAAGGGTTAGACCGTAATCCGTCTGGTAGCCGTCGGCAAAGTTGGCGATACTGAGAGGCAGCGTTTTTAAGCTGCTTTTGCTAATAAACACAAGCGCGAACGAGAAATCGTTCCAGAAGTGCAGAAAGCTGAGAATAATGACGGTCGAAAGAGCCGGTAAGGAAATAGGCAGCATAATGCGCCAAAATACCCCCCATAAACGTGTGCCGTCGATATAAGCGGCCTCTTCAATTTCTTTCGGGACGGATGCCAGATAGGCTGTCAGCACGAAAATAGCCGTCGGCAAAGCGAAGGCGGTGTAAGGCAGAATCAGCGCCCAGTAGGAATTCAGCAGGCTCACTTGTTTCATAAGAATGAACAGGGGAACCAGCGTGCTGTGGATAGGAATTAGCATGCCGATTACGAAGAACGTGAGAATGATGCCTTTAAAACGAAACTTCAATCTGGCGAGTACATAAGCGGCGAGAGAGCTGACAAATAACGTGAGTGCCAGTGAAACCAAGGAAACGATCACGGAATTCAGAAACGCCGTTCCCATTTTGGACGACTTCCACGCCGTCGCGTAGTTGGAAAACTGCCATGAAGCGGGCAGGCCAAACGGATTATTGAAAAACTCCCCGGTCGTTTTAAAAGAAGATATCACTAACCAGAGCAGCGGGAATAACGTTAAGATGGCATACAATGTTAAAAATGTCCAAAGTACGCCTTGTTTGACCAGGCTAAATGAAAAAGCAGGTTTGGTTGATCTTGCTTGTGCCGGTTGTGCAGCAAGTGGTTGCATGCTTACATTCCTCCTTTCTTTATGCTTTCGATTTGCGGCTCGTGATCCATTGGCTTAACCCAATGAAGATCAGGCTGATCAGGACGATGGAAGTGGAAATAGCGCTTCCGAATCCGTAACGGTACGAAGAAAAGGTCGAATTGTACATATAGGTTGCGAGCAATTCGGTGCCGTGTGCGGGACCGCCTTTGGTCATGACATAGACTAAATCGAATGATTTCAAGCTGCCGGAAATACATAAAATGATGGCGATTTGCACGGTCGTCCAAATCATAGGCAGTGTAATCGAAATCAGCTTGCGAGCACCCTCTGCGCCATCAAGCTGAGCGGCGTCGTGAATTTCCCCGGGAATATTTTGAAAAGCGGATATGAAAATAATAAGATACAGACCTACGAAGCTCCAAATTAAGGGAGGCGCGAGAGAGAAGATGGCAATTTTCGTATCGGACAGCCATTGCAGCTTCCAGCTTACCAGACCGAGCTTGTCCAAGAGGAAATTCAGAATCCCAATCTGCGGGTGATAAATATACTGCCAGATCATCCCGATCACGACAGAAGACAGAACCATCGGCACAAAAACGGCCGAGCGGATAAAGCGTTGAAGGGCATTGCTTTTGTGCAGCAGGATGGCAAGAATAAGCGCGATAGGAAGCTGACCGAAGACAGACACAACCAGGAAAATAAGATTGTTTTTCATGGCTCGCCAGAAAATAGGATCGTGGATAATTTCCACATAATTTTTCAGACCGATAAATTTCGCTGAGCCGATCCCTTTCCAATCAAAGAAGCTGTAGTAAGAGGACCAGATGACAGGGACAAAGACAAATAAAGCATAAATCAGAATTGCAGGCGCAAGACTTAGTATAACGAACCTGCGTATATAGGATGCATTCATTATTCTCACTTCCTTTGCTAGTGAAAGTATCTAGCCCTGCCACGGTTGTGGAGGGCTGAATACTTATATTTATGGGGCGGATTATTTACCGAGCGAGTTTGCTTGTGAATCTTGAATTTTCTTCGCGATAGCTTCCGGACTACCGCCCATAAGCAGTTCTTGCAATCCGTTGTTAATGACTTCCACAGTTGCAGAGCTTAGTTTGGAGTCATAAACTGGCGTGATTTTTGTCGTTTTCATCAAATTGTTCAATTCAACGAAAAGCGGGTGCGCTTTGCTTGGATCAAGGTCGATTTTGTAGCTGACGAGTGTTGAACTGTTCAGCGTTGCTTGCTGACCTTCAGGTCCGGAAAGAGCATAGAACAATTTAAGTGCAGCGTCTTTCTTCGCACCTGTTAACTTTTTGCTAACGCCAAGGCCTGTTCCGACTACGCCGGATGTTGTGTTAGCTTCGCCTTTCCCGCCGTTAATTGTAGGCAGAAGCGCTATGTGCGTGTTAGCCAATACATCTTTTGGCGTGTTTTGCACAACGTCGGCCATCGCCCAACCGCCATCGATGAACATAGCGGCTTTGCCTTGGAAGTAAAGCTGTCTCATTTGGTTTTGATCGATGCTGTTAAAACCATCTTGGAAAGCTTTCGAATCGCTAAGCGATTTTAAGGTAGTCAAAGATTGAATGAATTCCGGATCCGTGAATTTTGCGCCGTCTTGCTTAACAGCTTTCAGGAACCATTCGGTACCTGTTATACGATCGGCAATCGAGCTGAAGATGGTGGACTGTGCGGCCCAGTTAGCTTTATTGCCGAGCGCGATAGGAATCACTTTATTATCGTTAAACGTTTTGACCGCAGCGGTCAGCTCGTCCCACGTTTTCGGAACTTGGACTTTATATTGATCGAAAATGGCTTTGTTGTAGTAAATGAAGGACGTAGGCGATAAGTTCATCGGAACGGAATAGATTTTACCGTCAACCGTGTAGCCATCCAGTGCGTTAGGAATGAAATTATTTTTCCACTCCGGCTTGCTGTCCAAAAATTCATTGATCGGCTGCAAAAGATTGCCGCTAACGAATTCCTTCGTCATGGCATCGGGCCACATCACGAACAGGTCGGGCATTTCATTCGCCGCGGCTACCGTTTTCAAACGTGTTTTTAGACCGTCTGTTGGAAGGCCTTCAACTTCAAGCTCGATGTCGCTGTTTTGCGCTTTGAAATCATCCAGAATCTTGCGCATAGCCAGCGCTTTGGCATCCTGACCGGACCAATTGTGCCAGATGGTAAGTTTCACTTTCTCTTTGGAGCCGCCGCTGGCTGCCGTTGAAGCCGCATTGTCCGTTGTCTCCGCGCCACCGCCACAGCCGGCAAGCAGCACAGTCGATGCAAGCAATACAGTAGAAATTTGAGTGAGTTTTTTCATAAAATGACCTCCTGTTAGTGACTCTATTTGTATATTTTACGGATTTTAAACAATTTAGTAAGGTGAAGAGGATAAGGAGCAGGGTAGAAAATCATCGGATCGAAAGTAGGGGAAGATGCTCGACGGCGAGAGAGGGCTTTGCCGCTTTTTTGTTATAGGAGAAACCTATTAAAGCAATAGCTTTTATATCTAATGGAAAGGATTATCTTGTGTTACAATGAGAGCATTATATAGTCGATAGAGATGCTTACCTAGCAGCTTTACTATTCTAAGGAGTGAATGACAGTCATGGCAGATGTGAAAAAAATTGCTGTAATCGCTGGAGACGGCATTGGTCCAGAAGTCGTTGCCGAAGCGGAAAAAGTATTGAAACGCACCGAAGAGCTATTCGGTTATCAATTTGAAACTGAGCATGCTTTGTTCGGCGGAATTGCCATTGATGAGACAGGCACACCGCTTCCGGAAGAAACATTGAAGGTTTGTCAATCCGCAGATGCTGTTCTTCTAGGGGCAGTAGGCGGACCTAAGTGGGACAACAACCCGAAAGAGACTCGTCCGGAGACTGGTCTTCTCGGTATTCGCAAAGCGCTTGGCTTGTTCTCCAACATTCGTCCGGCGTTCATCTTTGACTGCTTGAAAGAGGCTTCCACTTTGAAACCGGAAGTTCTTGAAGGTACGGATCTGATCGTCGTTCGTGAATTGACGGGCGGTATTTACTTCGGTGAGAAATTCCGTCGTGAAACTGCGAACGGTCAAGAAGCGGTAGACACTTGCGCATATAACGTATCGGAAATCGAGCGTATTGCTCGTCAAGCGTTTGATATTGCCCGCACGCGCCGCAAAAAGCTTGCTTCCGTCGATAAAGCAAACGTTCTGGAAACATCCCGCCTATGGCGCGAAACGGTAAACCGCGTTGCTGTGGATTACCCGGATGTTGAGCTTGAGCACGTGCTTGTAGACAACTGCGCGATGCAATTGCTGCGTCGTCCGTCCTCCTTCGACGTCATCGTGACAGAGAACATGTTCGGCGACATCCTGAGCGACGAAGCAGCGATGCTGACAGGCTCCATCGGGATGCTGGCATCCGCTTCCCTTGGCGAAGGCAGCTTCGGCTTGTATGAGCCGGTACACGGTTCCGCGCCTGATATTGCAGGCCAAGGCATTTCCAACCCAATCGCAACGATCCTTTCCGTTGCTTTGATGTTCCGCCTGACGTTCGGTTACCACGATGCAGCGGATTCCATCGAGCGCGCCGTGAAAGAAGTGCTTGATGCGGGTCACCGCACAGGCGACATCGCCGTCGATAAGAGCAAAGCAATCGGAACGCTGGCTATGGGCCAACTGATTGTTGACGCTATGCGCAAATAATAACAAGAGCTTGCCCGCTAAAGCATTCTATGCTTATGTGGGTGAGCTCTTTTTTTGTGGCGCTGGGGCGGGTTTTTAGGGGGAAGTGGGAGGAC
>NZ_JBYTBS010000044.1:0-60857 GCF_058789495.1 Paenibacillus sp. FW126-R14
GGAAGTGGGAGGACTGGGGGGAGGACAGGAAACAGGACTAGGCAGAGCTAGTGCGAGTCGGTGTGGGGACTGAGGGGGAGGCAGAGCCAGTACGAGTCAGTGCCAGAACGGGAACCAGAAGCAGAAGCAGAACTGGGACCAGGACCAGAACCAGAACCAGAACCAGAACCAGAAGCAGAACCAGAAGCAGAACCAGAACCAGAACCAGAAGCAGAACCAGAAGCAGAACCGGAACCGGAACCAGAACCAATTCAAGTGCAATGTAATGGGCGAGCGGATGGGCCCGCGTTTCACCTAAAGGTTTCTCAACACACGTAGTCTATACTGCATTTTGTGCAGCATAGAAGCGGTCTAGCCCATGTGGTACCTTCCTTCATTGTACAAAGTGCAATCATTTGGACGTAATAGGTCTATGGAAAGCGCCTTCAGAGCAAAATGATTGTACGAAGTACAATATAGAGGAACGCGGTGGCCTAAATAGGGCATTAATATTGTACAAAGTACAACATAGAGAAACCACCCGGACGTTGCATGTTTAAGAATCGCCCACGCTGCGGGCGGGTAGGGCTGGAGCAATGCAATGAGATGCTCGGTGAGATTCTAGATGGAATACCCAATAAGATACTCAATGAGATGCTAGTGGATCGGCGGGCTGAAGCGCTTGGCTGGACAATTGGGGGAGAATGTGTCTGATAGCAGCGAGCTGTAGTTAATAAGATACTCAAATGAGTGTTAGCAGAGCGGCAGACTGAAGCGCTTGGCTGGGCAATTGGGGGAGAGAGTAATTGGTAGCAGCGAGCTGTAGTTAATAAGATACTCAATGGGATGTTAGCAGAGTGGCAGACTGAAGCGCTTGGCTGGAAAACTGGGGGAGAGTGTGTCTGGTAGCAGCGAGCTGTAGTCAATAAGATACTAAATGAGATGTTAGCAGAGTAGCAGACTGAAGCGCTTGGCTAGAAAATTGGGGGAGAGTGTGTCTGGTAACAGCGAGTTGTACTTAATAAGATAATCGATGAAATGCTAGTGGATCGACAGGCTGAAGCGTTTGGCTGGACAATGGAGGGAGAGTGTGTATGGTAGGTATGAGCGCTGTAGTCAATAAGATACATAATGAGATGCTAATAGATCGGCAGTTTGAAGCGCATGGATGGACAATTGGGGGAGAGTGCGTCTGGTAGAATCGAGCTGTAGTTAATAAGATACTCAATGAAATGCTAGTGGATCGGCGTGCTGAAGCGTTTGGCTGGACAATTGGGGGAGAGTGCGTCTGGTAGCGGCGAGCTGTAGTTAATAAGATACTCAGTGAGATGTTAGCAGAATGGCAGGCTGAAGCGCTTGGCTGGACAATTAGGGGAGAGTGTGTCTGGTAGCAGCGAGCTGTAGTTAATAAGATACTCAATGAGATGCTAGTGGATCGGCGTGCTGAAGCGCTTGGCTGGGCAATTGGGGGATAGTGTGTCTGGTAACAGCGAGCTGTAGTTAATAAGATACTCAATGAGATGTTCGCAGAGTGGCAGACTGAAGCGTTTGGCTGGACAATTGGGAGAGAGTAAGTATGAGGTAGCAGCGAAAATTGTATGTGCGACGTCGCCACCGCAAAACGATTAGCCCAAGGAAGGGACAAATGGGTGGAGGGGGCGCATTTTCACCATGAGGCTTCTTAAAACCGTAGTCTATACTGCATTTTGTACAACATAGGAGCGGCCTAATCCATGTAGTGCCTTCCTTCATTGTACAAAGTGCAATCATTTGGACGTAACAGGCCAAAAGAAAGCGGGTTCAAGACAAAATGGTTGTACGGAGTACAACATAGAGGAGCGCCGCGCCCTAAATAGGGCATTAATATTGTACAAAGTACAACATAGAGAACCCGCCCGCACCGGCGCTAAATGACGGTTTTTCTGCTCCTAGGTTAAGGGGAGCAGAGCGGTCAAAAGTGCAGAAAAGAGTGCAGAAGATGACATGTTCATGGAGCCTACATATTTTAAAGTAATTATTATGTAGTATGCTGTCTAATTATTGACTTTCATCTACTCGAATGATACCATTTTATACGAATAAGATAGATATTAGGAGGAATCATACACATGGCAGAGCGTTTAGTTGGTAAACAAGCTCCAGACTTTACAATGGAGACAGCTACAGGTGACGGTAAAGAGTTTGGCAAAGTATCTTTGTCCGATTACAAAGGCAAATGGTTAGTATTGTTCTTCTACCCATTGGACTTCACATTCGTTTGTCCGACAGAAATCACAGCGCTTAGTCATGCGGCTGCTCAATTCAAAGAATTGGACACTGAAATTCTTGGCGTTTCTATCGACAGCATCCACACGCACAAAGCTTGGATCAACACACCAATCAACGACAACGGTCTTGGCAAATTGGAGTTCCCGCTTGCTGCTGACATCACGAAATCCGTAGCACGTGACTACGGCGTTCTAATCGAAGAAGAAGGCATCGCGCTTCGCGGTCTGTTCATCATCGATCCAGAAGGCGAATTGAAATATGAAGTTGTTAACCACAACGACGTAGGCCGCAGCGTAGAAGAAACACTTCGTGTCCTTCAAGCGCTTCAATCCGGCGGATTGTGCCCAATGAACTGGAAACCAGGCGACAAAAACCTTGTCGTAAAATAAGCTTTTCATACATAGAGAAGCTCCTCTTAGCTGGCATGCGAATGCGGCGGGGGAGCTTTTTCTTCATGAAGGAGAATGAACGTGACCGTACCTACGCATTTGCAATATACGAGGGATCATTATTGGATACGCCAAGAAGGGAACGAGGCTGTCATTGGCCTGACGGAAACCGGCTTGCTAGCGTGGGGGATGGTTTTATTCATCGAGCTCCCGGAGCGCGGAGCGATACTGGAGCAAGGAAATTATGCAGGCTCCTTGGAGACCGCCGAAAACGAGCATGAGCTGCTAGCCCCGCTATCCGGCGAGGTCATCGCCGTCAACATGCTGCTGGAACGAGCGACGATGATGCTGATTGAATCGCCGTATGAGAAAGGCTGGCTGTTTCGTATGGCATGCAGCGAGCCGTCGGAGCTTGAGCAGCTCATGGATGTGGGGACGTATGAGGCGAATTATGCCTTAGAGTGAGGGGACAAAAATAGAAGACCGCAGGACCGCTTTAACAGGGCCTTGCGGTTTTTTTGATTGGCGCGGCCGCTAAGGATTCCGTCCAATATGATGCAGATATTGCCCGTCCGCAGGGCCATCTCATTGGGATTCGTCCAACGGAACCGGCACAGCCACTTGCTGCGGATCCCCCGTGGAACTCTGCATGATATCCTGCAGAAAAGCGCTGACGAAGCGAAGCTGCTCGGCATCGTATTTTTCCAAAACACGGAAAGTACGCTCTTCCAAATGGCGATCCAGCTGGGCGTGCAGGTGAAAGAGTTCCAAGCCGAGCGGAGTCGTGCGGTAAATGATTTCTTTTTTATTGCCGGGGAGAGCTTCCGTTTGAATGAGCCCCAGGGCGATTAATTTCTTCGTGATTTTGGAGACGCTGCCTTTGGGAATATCAAATCTTTTGGAGATGGTAATGCCGTTCACCGGTTCCAGCTTTCCGATGGCATCAAGCACGTGCAGCATCATAACGGTCATGTCTTTGATAATGTCGATGAGAGCTGGATCACGGCAATGCCGGATCAGCCATTGATGCTCTTCGTCATCAACCTCTTGAATGCGCTGGGCCAGCTTCGAAAAAGAAGCGATGAGCTCACGCACGAGAGCTTCTTTTTGCTCATTCATCATGGTTACACCCGCCTTTCTTTTCAGGTTAAGTATACCAAAAATACACCCATAAATAAAGTTTCCGGGAAACAATATTGACAAAGGGGATGCCTTGCGATAATATAGTTTCCAGGAAACAATATTTGAAGTACGGTTGATCGCAGCGGCTGCAAGTGCAAACTCAGACACACCAACGCACTAACCGGAGGAGTGTAGAACATATGAATGAAGTGCTAACTACAATGATGAACCATCGATCGATTCGACGTTTTAAAGAGGAGCAGGTGACCCGGGAGCAGATCGAGAAAATTGTAAGGGCTGCACAAATGGCGTCATCATCCAATTTCATGCAATCCTATTCGCTCATTGGGATTACGGATCCGGCTATGAAACAAGAATTGGGCGCCATAACCGGCTTGCCGTATGTGGCCAACAACGGCCATCTGTTCATTTTCTGTGCGGATCTTCACCGGATTACGGTGCGGGGGTCGGAGGAGGAAGCGGAGAATATGCAGTCCATGCTGGAGAGCTCGGTATTTTACCAAATTGCCGTCATCGATGCCGCACTGGCTGCACAGAATGCCGCATTAGCCGCCGAATCGATGGGGCTGGGCGTGGTAATTATCGGCGCTATTGCAAGGGACATTGAGCGTCTTGATACGATGCTTCAGCTGCCGAAGTACGTTGTGCCGCTTTTCGGAATGGCCATCGGCGTGCCGGACCAGCACACGGACATTAAGCCGCGTCTGCCGATGTCAGCCGTTTATTTTGAAAATCACTACAGCACCAGCAAGGAGGAGCAGCTGCAGCAAATCGATCAATATGACGCGCAGATGAGCGCCTATTATGCGGGCCGCAACGAAAATGCGCGAAGCGACACGTGGTCCCACAAGCTGATTAAGGTGCTTCAAAGCAAAGCGCCGGTGCATCGTTTTACACACTATGTTCAAAGCAAAGGGATGAATCGCAGTTAGTCTCATAAGCAAAAAACCGCAGAGCCAGCACTTTACCCAAAGTGTTAACTCCACGGTTTTACATATTACTGCTTTGCGAGCTGTTTGTACTTGTTCAAGTATTTCACAACGGTGAGCACATAAGTCGCATGCGACCAAGTAAGAGGGGCAACGGAAACCGGATCGCCGGTGAATGGATCCAATTGCTCCGATAGGACGCCGCTTTCCATGGCGTGTTTGACGACCCATTCCAATGTTTGGCGCGGGGCTTCGAGATCGGCCAACGTTTTGGCATACTCGATTTCCCACTCGGCAATCCAGAGCGTACAAATGATCCAAGGGTTACCCGGCACAGTTTCGATATCGGTAGAGCGTTGGAAGTAATAATCATGATGATAACGGGCGGAACCACCGACGGCTGTTTTGATCGTAAGACCGGCTTTATTCGCTTTCATCGTACTGACCACACGTTCATCGTCCGCAGGCAGAACTCCGAATTCAAAGATGCCGTATACGGAGCTTTCCAGCGTCATATCTTTGACCCATTCGCCATCTTCCATGTACAATCCGCGTACGAACCGGCCTTCATTCTCGTCCCACAGATGTTTGAGAATACCGGATTTAATTTTCTCCGCCGTATGCTTGTAGCGGTTGCTGCGCTCTTCATCCCCGAAAAGATTGCTAAAGTTCGAAGCCGCAATCAATCCGCCATATACAGCTGATGCCGTAAACGTATAAATCCCGTAGCGCTCCTCCCACAGATCGTAGCTCGGCTTAGGCAGATTCAATTCCTGATCAATGTAAGTGGACATGAATCTGGCTGCTCTGCGGATGAGGTTGCGGTAGAGCGATTGCGCAAATTCAAGGCTTCCATTTTTCTGGAAGTCCGCCCAAAGCGCAAATAACACAAGGGCCGTTTCATCTTCTTGAATAGGGAGCTGAACCCGTCCGGAATGGATGTAAGGATGCCAGCTGGAGCCCACGGTGCCGTCCGGATTGTATTTATGATGGAGGTAACCTTCAGGTGACAGCACGTTCGCACAGAAATTGAAGAAAGGAATAATCATTCCTTGGTAGCCCGCCATGGACATGGAATAAGCAATTAAAGCACCGTCGCGAGGCCACATGTAGCTGTAATGATCGCGATTGCTCTGCATGATGTCAGAATCGTTGGCGGCGATAATGGCGCCGTTCACATCGGTTTGCGTCCTGACGAGCAGCAGGCTTTGTTTGAAGAGGCGCTGTACATCCGCATTCAAATCGTAATAATCGCGCTCAATTTTATTGGCCCACCGCTGCCAATAGACCGTTACGCGGTCCAAAAGCTTCCCGGGGTGGCTGTCTTTGACATAAGCATCAAGCTTCTTAACTTCCTCCAGATTCTTGCCTGCTCCCATCCAATAGTAGAGCGTTTGGTTGGCGTTAGGCGGTACGAAGAGCCGGAACGAGATCGTGCTGTCAACCGAGCCCTGCGCGATGGCATTGCCCATCAAATGCCCGTCTTCCGCGTCGCGCCACGTGCCTTCGGCGTTATAAAACCTTTTGACACCTGTAGAGTATTGAAAAATGCCTTCTGTTCCCGTACTGCCGTTGAACATGAAATATCTGTCTTTTTTATAGTGGAACACCGTATTCGTGAGCGGATAGAAGGCAGCGGTATCGCCAACCTCGGTCTCGTTAATGAGCAAGTCTTGGTTAAAAAACATTCTCACTTCGCGAACGGTAGATTTGTGATTCGTAATTTGAATGCGCTTGATGTAGATATCCTCACGTTGATGAACGCCGTCATTCATAAGCAAGGTGATGCCAAGACCGGGATGCGTTGCGGTCACCTCCGTGACGAGGGAATCCTCCACATAACCAAGTTTGAACTGCCACTCGGGGGAATTCAGCCAGGCAAAGTCACCGTCGACCCAAATACCTACACGGCATTGATAGCCGCCAATATGATTAAGCTGGCCTACGAAAGGATAGTACAGATCTCGCATGTAGGAATGCTGATCGAGATTAATAAGAAATTTTCCGTTTCCGATGACCAGATGTCTAGGCAATACAATCACTTCCCCACTCGTTGTTTAATTGTCGATTTCAGATATAGGCCTGCCAATAGGTTACCTAATAATTACCAAGGAATCAATGATTCTTCGAAAAAATTCTGAAAATTTCGACTGGGCACGCTTTCAATTGGCATAGTTACCCATATTATTTGATTATTTCCTTTTGATGCGGGAATATACCTGATGGCTCCTCATGAGCGCCGATCAATGCCGCATAAGCAGATAACGTCATGGCGCCGATTTGCTCCCACCCAAAGCGGTCCCTTACTTTGATCAAAGCGCCCGCAGCGAGTTCGGCGGCAGCAACGGGATTTTGTAAAAGCTGCACAATGTGCGAAGCCAGCAGGCCCACATCTCCTGGAGGCACCTTGTACCCGTTAACGCCATGGTCCACGATGCCGGACAGACCTCCCGTGTCCGATACGATCAGCGGCGTGCCGCTGGCCATCGCTTCCAAAGCAACAAGGCCGAAAGGTTCGTACAGGCTTGGGAAAACACAGAGATCTGCTCGATGCAAAAGCAGGCTTTTGTCGGTTTCACCCAGAAATCCGGTGAAGCGGATATGGTCGCCAAACGGAGCGGCAAGCTGCTGGAGCCCCTCCAGCTCAGGGCCTGTGCCGGCAATAACCAGACGGGCGGCCGGACATTCTTTGAGCACGGCCTGCATGGCAGCGATAAGGATGTGTACGCCTTTTTCATAGACCAGCCTTCCAAGGAATGCAAGGATGGGAGGGGGCGCGTCGTCAGGCGAAGCCGAAGAGAACGAAAGCGCTTGAGAAAGCTTCCGGTTAGATGTCGAGTCGTAAGCGGCAGGTACCCGAAAGGGCATAACGCCGTTAGGGATATGGGTCATTTTATGAAAAGGAATATGAAAAAGGTGCATGACCTCTTGCTGCATGTATGGGCTGCAGACCACGATATGATCCGCTTCGTTTGCGAGCTTCTGTTCTAAAGCGTGTATGCGTTTTTGTACCGGAGTGTCGAGCTTACCCATGTTGCGTCCGGATTCGGTCGCGTGAATCGTAGCCAGAAGCGGGAGCTGCAGGGCATGTTTGCACTCTTTGGCGGCATAATACACAAGCCAATCGTGCGCGTGAACGATGTCGAATTGTACGCCTTGAGCGCATAAGCGCAGAATTTTGTCGGCAAAGGCCATATTCATCTGAAACACCCAGTCCAGGAAATGAAGGGACTCCGGAGTAGAAAGCACTTCAACCCGATGCACATGCACACCATCTATCCGCTCATAAGGCGAACAATCGGGTGCAAGGCAGGTGACGACATGAATTTCATGGCCGGCTGCGGCAAGCTGTACGGATAAGTCGTTGACGGCTCTGGCAAGACCTCCGATGACATGGGGCGGATATTCCCAAGCAAGCATCAGAATGCGCATGGGCGATAAGGTGCCGGGTTGTGATGGAGCAGGAGTCGGAAGCTCGCCTGAGGAATCACGGAAAAAGCTTACAGCAGCAGGCTGATAAAGACGGTAATGGACTTCCGGCAAAAAAGGGGATTTCCGCTCTAAGGCTGTCACAAGCTCGGAGAGCTTTCCGGTTGAAAAGAAGTCCGTATCGTTTTCAACCGCATCCAACAATTTATGGAAAGACGCAATGTGCGTCTCAATACGTTTCACCGCATAATTGGTTACCGTCTCAGCGTCCAGAATAAATGTCCAGTCGCTGCTTTGCGCGAGCATCAGCTCCCGCGCGGCTTGATTCAGCGCACGGACCTGCAGGGGGCCGAGCAGCTCGGCTTTGCGGTACTTGACCGCCGCAAGCACGAGCCGATCCTCCGCCGCGTGCAGCAGCGGATGCACCCACTGGCTGCGCGGCTGCAGCCAGACCTCGGCATAGCCGCCGCGGCCCCAGCTCGACTCCGGCAGCACGGCTGCCGCAGCCGGCGCATGAGCGGCCGCGTAGCCGCCTAGTGTCGTCGCAGCCACGACGACACCATCGCTGCGCGCAGCCGCAAGGCCGCGCAGCACGGCCTCGAGCCACTGGTGGCCTTCATGCCACCAGTGCCCGAACAGCTCGGCATCGTATGGACATACGATGACCGGCGGTCCCGGCGGCTGCGCTGCGCTGCCGCCAACACCCGCCTCGCGCTCCTCCGCGAGGCCGCGAAGCTGCGCCACCCGGCTGGCGACGAAATGCTCAGCATGCTGCTGAGCTTTCTGCGCGGCCTGCGCCGGGTGGTAGGGCGCTTTGGCGTCACCCGTGCCGGTGACGCGGTAGTACTTGAAGCCCGTATGAATGCGTGCGCCGTCCGGCAGCACATAGGGCTTCAAGTACTCCCACTCGGCGCCGCCGTTCGCGCCGAGGTCGAAGCCGATATCGCGGTAATATTCGCGATAGTCGGGGTCGCCCGGGTAGCCGCTTTCGGCGCTCCATACTTGAGCGCCGGCATCCTCGTCCCGGGCAAAGGCGCATGCGCCGCTTGGCGTACGCAGCGGAAAGCAGGTTGGCGCTCCGGCATACGCATGCGCATCCACAACGAAATAGCGCAGCCCCAGCGCCTCCAGGTGGGGCTCCACCGCAGGCGTATAGCCGCACTCCGGCAGCCAGATACCGGCCGGGGCGGACCCGAAGTGCCGCCGGAATTCCTGGACGGCGGCTTCAAGCTGCGCGCGCAGCGCGGCGTCATTCTTGACCAGGGGCAAGAAGGCATGCGTCGCGGCGCACGTAATGAGTTCTAAGCAGCCTGAGCTTCTCAGACTGCGGAATTTACCGATGAGATCGCCCCGCAGGCGATCGTACAAAGCGAGCAGCCGGTGATAGCGGTCGGCGTAGAGCCTCGCCGTAGCGCCGAATTCGGCATGCCCCCATAAGCGGATGACTTCGCGCTGCGCCAGCTCGCACAGGGAGGCCAGATGCTTGCGCAGCCTCTTCTGCAGGCCGGCATCCTCCAGCATGGCAAGCAGCGGAGGAGATAAGGATAAGGTCAGCGCATAAGGCACGCCCTCCTCCAGCAGCCGGTCCATCATTTCGATCAAAGGGAGATAGCTGTCGACGACCGCTTCAAAAAACCAGCGTTCTTCCAAAGTGATGTCGGCTTCATCATGACGCACGTAAGGGATATGGGCATGCAGGAGCAAAGCAACATAACCGTGTACGTTTGTGCTCAATCAATATCGCCTCCGAATTCCGTATTTGCCGGGAATGCGCTCTTGGGTAGGTACACGCTGTAGGCAGAGAAATGCTCATAAGTTTTAGATGTCACCAGCTCAATGGAAACGGCGGCAGGCCGGTAAACAACAAGGTTGTTCGGTGTGAGTTCGTTTGAAGGAATTTCTTGATTCGTATGTATATGGGGAGTCAGAATCGTATTAGAACGCAGCAGCGGGAGAAAATGTCCCTGGTCATTCTTGATGCCGAGTTCAGCGAAGTAATGCTGTCCGGGCAGAAATCCGCTTAGGAAGCAGGATGGTCCTGGGGGAAGCGGCAGCTCTGAAACGTTAGCCGTTCCAGCAGAGCCGGCAGCTTGTTCGGGCGTTTCATATAAGCGCAAGGTCGGCTGCAGCAGAAGCCAGTCTGTGCCGAAGTGTTCCTGTACCATCTTCATTTTTCTGGAAGAAAGCTGCCAGTAGGCAAAAACATTGGTCTGTGATTGTACAAGCAAGTGAAGTGTATCCCTGTCATTAGGATGCGCAGAGAGGGCTTGGGTAGGAATCAAACTCACCTTTTCTTTGGGAAATAAGCTGCTTTAGACCTTTGGACAACATTGTAGCATACACGTCCTGGAAACGAAAAATCTCCGCCTTATCAAAAAGGGGAGATATCCGGGTAGGCTTTATTTGATTGGAGACTGGCCTTCCATGTATCGGGTTTCCGTAAGTCTCATTAAAGAATCGTAGCGGTTGACGGAGCTTAAAATCAACCGGTAGTCATCCGGATTAATATTCGTATAAGAGGCCTTGAAACCGGTATGGTATTGAACCGTCATACTGGAAGATTGATCGTCATACTGTACAAAAGCGATCTGCCTGGAAACACTCGGAATCATATTCACGCCGCTCTCCCCTTCATCGTAAGTCTTCGAAAACACCCGCAGTGGATATATCTGTCATATAGTATGCTTATTGAAGAACATTTAGAATGTGGTTGCGATAGGAATGGACGAGCTGCTCGGCAAGAATGGGATTCGGAGACTGGGCGACAAGCCTGAAAACGGGATCATCGCTATCCGGCAGCAGCAAGATCCAGCCATTGTCATGATAAAATTTGATGCCGTCCACCAAGTCGACAGGCGTATCCTTCGTTCGTTCCATCATGCTGCGCATCACTTCTCCCTTAGCGTCCCAAGGACAATCAATTTGCTCGCGATGCAGGTAGAAGCTCGGAATCAGAGCCAGCAGCTCCGAGAGCGGCATGCCGGTTCTGCCCAAATGAAGCAGAACAAGTCCAACGGCAAAAAGCGAGTCGAACAACGGATGCATCTGCGCTTGGGGCGTAGCTTCGAGAATGGAGCGTTCCCATTCCTTGGTCCGAACGATCGAAGCGCCGAGCCCTTCCGCTATGCTTTCCAGAAGCTCGGGAGCGCTGACGGGAGCGCCGATTGTTGCTCCGGGCCGGCTGTGCAAGTAGCACAGGTACAGGAATACCGTTTGCACATCGGTATCGACGGTTTCTCCTTTCTCCGTTACAAGCTGCAGCGTACGGCCGTCATCCCCGATATGCATGCCGAGACTGGCTCCGGCCAGCGATGTGAAAAGGGGGAGAGGCTCCTGGCAATTGGCCGCCGTCACATGAATCGCTTCGATCCCCAATTTCTCGAAGAAAGGAACGAGATAGGGCTGAAGCCATGAACTGGCTTGGACGACGATCCGCAAAGCCAGTATGGGCAAAGCTTCCCCCTCATCTGCGATTTCTTCCGCGAGCGTGCGAATATACGTTTGAAACCAATGCGTCTCGTCTTTGTATCCGCCAAGCTTATTCATGGATGCCCGGCCGTAATCCTCCTGCCAGAAGCTGTTTTCCACTTTGCGCTCGGCGGATCTCGGGATTGGCAGTCCCTCTGCGTCCATACAGGCCAAATGGCACTGCTCGTCCTCTTGGCCTGACCAATCCAGATGGATGCCTCCTGCCGCGCCTAAGCGGCGAATGGCGAACGAAGCCGCCGGCACCAAGCAATCTCCCAAATCGATGACATGCGTGCCGGCAGACTGCAGACTTGCTGTCAAGGCGCGCTTTAGCAGCCGGGTGAAGCCGTGCGGAGCGCAGCTTACGGTCAGCGTTTTGCCGGCGGCCAAGGTTGCTCCGTAGGCTGTGCCGAATTTAGCGGCCATCTCGGGCGTTATTTCCAGATTGGGAAGACCGCTTACTCCGCGCGTTTTGAATAACGTTTTGGCCGCATGCTCCCCCCATATGTAAGAAGTATGAAGGCGGGACTTGTCGCGGATTTGTTTATGAGGCCAAATTTTCACGTTAGGTTCAATGCGGCTCTTCTCCCCGATAACGACATGATTGCCGACGACCGAGCCTTCTCCCAAATACGATGCCTCTTTACAAACAATACGGCTGGTCAGTGTGGAGCCGGCCAATTCGTTGTTTGGCGCGATATGATTATGGTCCCATAACACACTGCGCGTCAGCTTGCTGCCTTTGGAAAGCCGGTTATTTTCGCCCAAGATGCAGTATTCCCCGAGCTCTACCTCGTCTTCGAGCTTGCTCCCCTTGCCGATGTAAGCAGGCCCAACGATGCGGGCGGTGTCGCTAGTCTCCACATCATCCGCTATGTACACCTGAGGGCGAATTTGGGTGCCATGAATGTGGAGCCGGACTTTACCGTCGAGCATATCAAACTGGGTTTGGCGATACTGCTGCAAATTGCCGATGTCCATCCAATAGCCGGGGCTGATGTAGCCATAGAGCCCATTGTTCTCTTGGAGCAAAGCTGGGAATAACTGTTGGCTGAAATCAAATTCTTGTCCCAGGGGCACTCGCTCCAGCGTCTCCGGCTCCATAATATAGATACCCGTATTTACCGTGTCGCTAAACACCTCGCCCCAGCTTGGTTTCTCCAAAAACCGGGTAATCCGCCCATCCTGATCGGTCATAACAACGCCGTATTCGAGCGGGTGAGAGACACGAGTCAGGAGCAGCGTGGCTTTGGCTTGTTTTTCTTTATGAAAAGCTAGCGCTTGTTCCAAATCGAAATCGGTGAGAGCATCCCCGCTAATGACCACGAAGGTATCGTCCAGAAAATCGTGCGCCTGTTTGACGCTTCCGGCCGTGCCGAGCGGGCTCGTTTCTTCAAAATAGTGAAGATTCACGTTAAAGGCTTCTCCGTCGCCAAAAAAGTCGCGTATGACTTCAGGTTTATACTGCATCGTGACCGCGATATCATGAATGCCGTGTTTTTGAAGCAGTTCGATAATATAGGCCATGCACGGTCTGCCCAGGAGAGGCACCATAGGTTTGGGAAGATGGCACGTAAGGGGCCGAAGCCGCGTGCCTTTGCCTCCAGCCATAATAACAGCCTTCATAGTAGGGCCTCCTTAAATGTGAATGTCGGATAAATCATAGGTCAGCTGGCGGTACTCCTCTTGAATATGCGCAGCGATATGGCTCCATTGGTAGTTTGTTTGAAGCCATTGGTAGGCGTTATCGGCCATTTTGGCGGCCAGCTTCGGATTTAGGAGCATTTCGGTAACATGCCAAGACAGTGATTCGGTGTGTCCCGGCAGAGCCTTGTACCCATCCACGCCATGCCGAATGATTTCGGCCAGACCGCCTGTATCGGAGAGCACGATCGGCTTGCGGTAAGCCATCGCTTCCAAAGCCACAATACCGAAAGGTTCGTATAAGCTGGGAATGACGCAAACGTCTGCGCTTTGATAGAGCTGAACGCGGTAGCTGTCATCAATAAAACCGGTAAACAAGACGCGGTCTCCCAAATGAGCCGCTTGTGTCCGCAGTTCGGCTTCCATCGGCCCCGACCCGGCTATCACGAGCTTCGCGTGCGGCACCAGGGACAAGATGTTCGGCATGGCGTCTATGAGCGTGTGAATGCCCTTTTCAAAAACAAGCCTGCCGATATAGAAAATGACTTTATCCTGCTTCATAAGCTCATGAGGACGTGCCGAAGCCTCCTTGCTTGATGAGGCTGGGAGCTGTATCCCGTTCGGATGAACGGCGACTTTATCCGCAGGCAGGTTGAATATCCGTACAACTTCATCTCTCATGTAGGAGCTGCATACAAAAACGCGGTTAGCCTCATACGTCAGCTTCCATTCGATCTGATGAATTTTCCGCTGCAAGTCCCCGTGCAGATTTCCTTGATTCCGTCCCCATTCCGTTGCATGGATCGTGGCAAAGAGCGGGATGCCATAGCTCATTTTTATTTCCCTTGCGGCGTGGAAAACCATCCAATCGTGCGCATGCAGCAGATCGATGCGCCCGCCGTTTTCTTTCCATTTGACCAGATGGTCGGTCATCGCGAGATTCATTTCGAAGGTCCAGTGATAGAAAGAAGTGTCGCCGGAATGCAGCACAGGCAATCGATGGACATAAACGCCGTTCTTTTTCTCAAAACCGGGCGCACCCTCACACGAAGTCGTGATGACATGGACGATTTCTCCGCGGGCGGCAAGCGCCTCGGACAGTTCATGGACGGCTCTGGATAATCCTCCGACTTGTTTAGGCGGATATTCCCAGGTCAGCATGAACACGTTGGGACGGTGCTTCGTTTCTTCTTGCAACGTTTCCCATTCGCTCCAGCTTGGAAGAATAGACATGGGCGATGGGCGAGAGAAGTTGATGAATGACTCGTACGCGACATCCGGAAGGCAGCGGTCTTTCTCCTCCAGGTCGGCAAGAAAAATCTCATCGACCTCTCCCGCATCCACCTGATCGCACAGCTGATGGAAGCAGCCAAGATGCGTTTTGGTTCGGCGAATCGCCCAATCAGCTAAGGACTGCGAGTCCATCATGAACGCCCAATCGCTGCTTTGCGCCAGCATGAGCTCTCTGGCCGCTTGATTTAAGGCCCGCTTGAGCACTTCGACGCTTATGCTGTCAGGAGGGCTGGGATGCTCCTGTTTTGCTGCCATTCGGATCATCCGTTCTTCGGCTTCGTGCAGATGACGGTAGATCCAGTGATTGCTTTCTTGCAGCCATACTTCGGAATTATGGTTTCGGCCTGCACTGGATTCGTTCAACTGGCCCGCGCCCGACGTCGGATATTCCTCCAAGTATTCGCTGGGGGTGACCATTTTGAGCGTCGTCTGATCGAGAAACAGGCTGCGGCAGAGCTGCTCCAGAAAGTGGGGACCTTCATACCACCAATGACCGAACAGCTCCGCAGGATAGGCAGACACGATAATCGGTTTTCGGTCCATCCAGCGCAGTCCCTGCTCTACTTGTTTTTGCCGATGCTGGAGAAAATCTTCGGCATGCTCGGCTGCTTTCGTTAAGGCGAGCGCCGGGTGATAGGGCACTTTGAGGCTGCCATTGCTTGTATTCCGGTTGTATTTGAAGCAAGCAGCGCTGCCAGCGTAGTAGTCCCGGTAAAGAAAGTCGCTGCTGTAGCCATGCTCGGCAGAAGTTACTTGCAGAGCGGATTCCGGATCGCAAGGAAAGGCGGTCAAGCCATGCGATGCTGCCGTCAGAGGCGCCAACAGCCCGCGATGGGGCTGCGGGGAAGCAAAAGCAACAGCCGTCCAATCCGTGAAGACATATTGAATGCCAGCCTCGTCCAGCATGCGCGTAATCTCTGGCGTATAACCGCATTCGGGCAGCCAGAAGCCGCGCGGCTTTCGATCGAAATAACGCTCATACGCTTGGACGGCCGTCAAAATTTGCGCCCGGATGGACGCCTCCGTTTTCATCAACGGCAGATAAGCGTGTGTCGCGGCGGAAGGTACGATTTCAATTTGTTCCAGCGCTTGATAGTGTTTAAAAGCAACAATGATATTTCCGTTGTAGCTCTCATACAGTTTTTGAAGCTCTTGAAATCTCTGCGAGTAATGTTTGGCAAGCGGAAGGAGAACGGGGTCCTTATGTAAACGAACCTGTTCGCTGTCTGCTAGCGCGATAAGCTCGCCGAGGTAAGCGCGATACTTGTCTTGCAGGAGCGGATCGCTGAACAGGGATAAGAGAGTCGGAGTCATGGAGAAGGTTATGCGGAAATCGATCTGATCCTGAGATAGATGATGCATAACTTCCAACAAGGGTAAATACGTTTCTGTCATGGCTTCAAAAAACCAGCGGTCCTCCCGGTCTGCATCGTGATCCTGATGGCGGATGTAAGGAAGATGCGCATGCAGCACGAGGGCCAAATAGCCCTTAATCTCAGGTTTCGGTTTTATGCGATTAATCAAAGAGAATCGTCACCCCGTTCTCCCTACTCCGCTTCCGAATCTTTGGGTGTTGCAACACAATTGGATCGAAGCAAGGGGATAAATTCACGTTCCCACGTATAGGTGCCAATGTCCGCTATATAGCTGCGGCCGGCATGGACGTGATGCAAGTACCAGTGATCAGCCTTGGGCTCTGTAGTTACATCCCAATAGGCATGTGCGTTATGTCCGTTAAAAAGCAAATGGGTTACATCGTACAAACGGATGACGTTTGGCATGACGCCGAAGTCGCATTCAAAATGCTGAGACACCAGCCATCTGCGTCTGTTAGATATTTCCCAATATACATAGAGCGAATGTGCGCCTACGACCATAAGATGGAGTAAGTCCTTGTGATATCTTCCGGGAACCTCATAGCTTGCAATAGGGAATGCTTTCAAGGCCATTTCCTCTTTTCTGGAAATCTCATGTCGGATGACCGTTTGCTTGTAAAAGCATTTGCTTTTCCCCAGAAAAATATGCGTGGATTGCTAAAATCTAGATGTCTCGTAAAAAAGGAATTTCAAGCTTTCGAGGCGAATATATTAGATCAATCCGGGGTAATGAAGATTATGCTACGATGCAAGTTTTCCTCACGGAAAGCTCAAAGGGAGTGATGACGATGAGTTTTTGTTGTGGCGCTAGTATGATTGGAACAAAAGGGACATTAAAACATATTCGTACGCAGATTCATAATGTGCCGATTCTCTTCTGCCCGGTATGTCACCGCATTGAGGTTCATTATCTGGTGGAGAACGAATATGAAATTTTGGCGGAGTACGCCCATGGGGACGGGGCTCACGAGGTTGATTTCTTGGAGTATGTAGATGGGAAAGATCATCTGCTGCACGACAACTGCGTGAACCATGAAGGCGAAGAGCCCATGGAGATCGTGCGCAGTCAAATCGATATGGCGCTGGATCTGCTCGGGGTGGCCAAATCCTTAGGGGATGCCGAATGGGAAGATCAGCTCATGAAACGATTGAAAATGCTAAGCGTTCGCCGCGATAAGCTGAAAAACAAAAAAACCTCTAAGCCCATGTAGAGGTTATAACCATAAAGGCCGCTATCCTTTTTCAACGGATTAGCGGCCTTTTATTTTACACGTTCCCATGAATTCCTTGCAGCAATTGACCGAATTCTTTTTGCAGGCTTCTGCTTAGCGGAATTTTTACAGATGTATGGTTCAAATGAATAAGAAATCTGCGTGACGAAGGAAAGCCGCTTTCTTTGACATACGAAACAACGTGCCGCATATTGACAAGGAATCCTTTGAACGGACTAAAGATCAGCGGCGAACTCTGAGACAGAATATCCGTTAGATTGGTACTCGATTCCATTTGAGCGCCATTCATGAGATGAATTCTTGTTAAGCGCTTGTCTTCTTTCTCAACGAAAAGGATCGATTCCTCCGAGATGGGCAGCTGAGATTTTTGATTTTTGACGGTAATCCAGGTTGTCTTGGCAGGAGGAGCCTCTTGAAGCAATTGGCTGCGCTCCAATTGAATTTTCGCAATGGCTTTCCGAATGGCCGCCTGAAACTTAGGCAGCGCCACCGGCTTAGACAAAAAATAGAGAGATCCAAGGTCATGGAAGCTCGTAAGGATATGATCGATATTTGTCGTGCCGCTTACCATGATCACTTTCTGCTGATAACCGGCTTTGCGTAATGATTGCACCATGGCGATGCCATCCAGATTACCTGCAAGTCCGATATCCACCAGGATGATGTCCGGCAGAAGCTGATCGTATGTCTCAAGAAATTGTTCGCCGTCCGAGGCGACCGAGATGACATGCAATCCGCATTGCTGGCAATAGCTTTCCAGCAGCTTGCCGGCCCAATAATTATCTTCTACGATGGCAACTGTGAAACGGTGCCCCATACACTCATCGCACTCCATTTCTCTCACCACTTCCTATGCATTCTGTCAGCTTATGCTCGGAAACAGCCAACTTAGTCCACTTTGAACGCAAAAGATCCGTTATCTTGTATAATTCTAGTTGTAGAGTTAAGTGAGATATCTCCTAGGAGCAAGCTTAGAAATGAGGGGTTAGTTTTTGTTTACATGGGCGAAATTTATTCTGGCCTGTCTTGATTTTGTCCCCGTGATTCTATTATCGTTGGTTCTGTTCAGACAAAAAATAAAGCCGCACTGGTGGCCCATTTCATTCGCTGCACTTGCCGGATCGATGGTCGCCTATATGGACCAAAGTCCTTTATTTTACATAAGCATCATCGCTGTGCTGATCATAAGCGTTTGGAAATTCCAACCCATACCGGCTGTTGTCGCTGCAATATCCGGGTATATCTTGTCCGACATTGTGTCTACAGGAATTTATACGATATGGGAACTAATGCCGTTCGCTTCGTTTACAGATATGGATGACGACACGGCTCAGCAAGCAATTATTCTACTTTTAATCATTGGCACGAAATGCGGCATGCTTGTCGGCATTCGCAAGCTTCGGCTCGGCTTCACGTTCCTGACGCATTACACACGAATACCGCTAACCAAAGAAAACGCAGGATTCTACCTTTTTATTCTTGTGGTAATCCTTGGAATCGCTTACCAAGATTTTTATCCGGAAAGCATGCTGAGCGCACTAATGCCGATTCAATTGCTTGGTTTCGAAACAGCGCTTTTTATTTATGTCATGTTAGGTAAGGAGCTTAGCTTTCAACGTTAGTTGGCGGGCATCGCTATCTGCGTCCATAGACATGCCTGTGTTTCTAGCCACATAGTCAAGCAGCGTCTGATGATATTTCATCTGCGCCATTGCAGCAACGGTAATGAAAGGTCCATCTTCCAGCGTATCAAAATAAAGTTTGCCTTCTGAGGGGGCATACTTTTTTATTTTGTTCAGATTCACGAACAGATGCATATCCACTTTCACAAATTGGAGATCCATTAATGCCTCTATGAAGCTGGTAAAAGCCACGAGCGATTCTACGTTTTCTTCCACGATTCCTTCTTGCGAAAAGTACTTGATTGATTTCGTACCGAACTCCACATACCAGACATTATCTAAACGGATTTCACCGGGCGTCTGCCAAGATGACGCTTCTTCCAGATATCCGGCTTTCATTAAAAGATCCGTATAAGGATATTGATAAGCTTGCGAAAGCTTCCTTAAGGTGTCAGGGGATGGCTTGATGATGTCATTCGTGGTACGATTACGTCCGAGTTCTAAATCTCGAATGTAAGCATGAGACAGGCCGCTTTTGCTGGCAACCTTTCGCAAGGACATTTTCCCGCGTAAAGTCTCGAGGAACTTGCCAAATTGATTACCTTGCTCCAAATGAAACACCTCCTTGCCCTAATTGTAAAGGATTCTGGATTAAAATGAAATCGTCTACACAGGTTTTATTTGCCAGTAGGTGCTCATTTGAACATCTATGTTATAATAAATCTACTTTTTATTTCCCTTTAACATCAAGCGTACCCCCCGAATTGTTATACATAAGGACGAAACTACTATACTGTGAGGTGGAAAGGTGCTACTGGTACTATTCAAAAGGTTCCTTGGGAAAAAGGAATCCCAGGGACAAAGTGAATCCCATGCCTCTTCCCTTGAGGTTACCATACATCAAATTCAAGCAGGAGACCTAAGACTTAGGAATCAATTTATTTCGGATTACCAGCCCTACGTAGCTAAAGTGACAAGCAGGTTTTGTAAACGATATATAGATCCGGCTAGGGACGATGAGTTTAGTATTGCTCTAGGGGCATTTAATGAAGCGATTAATCAATATTCTTCCGTTATGGGAAGATCTTTTCTAGGCTTTGCCGAAACGGTCATGCGGAGGAGATTAATTGATTTCTTGCGTAAAGAACAACGTTTCAAAGGACAGATTCCTTATAGTTCATTCGATCAGGAAGATGATGAAGATAACCTACTCAATCCGATTGAGGTTCATCAAGCAATAGAAGCTTATGAGAAGCAAAAAGGACTTGAAGAACGGCGAAGCGAAATTATGGATTTCAGCCGCTGCCTTAGTGAATTTGATATCGATTTCTCTGAATTGACGGAAGCCTCTCCTAAACATGACGATTCCAGACAGATGCTGTTCGGCATCGGACGGACGCTGGCGCAGGATGCGGAACTTATGCGGACTCTTCTGACGAAACGGCAGCTGCCCATCAAAGAGCTGCTGGAGCAAGTACAGGTTTCAAGAAAAACATTGGAGCGCAACCGTAAATATTTGATAGCAATAGCTCTCATTTTCAACGGTCCATACCCTTACTTGCGAGATTATTTACAGATTCGAGAATGAGCACAGCATAAAGAAAGGAAGAACAGCGCATGAACAAGGGAATCGTAATGGAAATAAGCGAGAGCTCCATTATTGTCATGAATCCAGAGGGTCGATTTGAGAAGCTTCCTAGGGGGACGCGAAATTGTGAAGTAGGGGAGGAAATCCTGTTTGCACCCGCGATAAGGCGCTTCCGGGTACCGCGAATAGGCATTCTTTCCGGCTTGGCAGCCGCCATTGTTTTGTGCTTCGTCTTAGTATCCACATTGACAGGCAATGTGCCGAGCGGTCAAGTAGTCGCTTACGTAACCATAGATATCAATCCGAGCATTGAAATCGGCATTGATGATCAAGAAATGGTACAGGACTTGAGCGGACTAAATCCTGATGGCGTTGAGTTAATCAGCACCTTAAAGTACAAGGGCAAAACGCTGGAGAGCGTTACCTCGGACATTCTGGACAAGGCTGAGCAGGGAGCGCTCGCGAAAGGCGAAGGCGACATCATCATCTCCTCCACGGTTGTAGAGCAAAAAACAGCGGTAAACGATGAGGCGATTGCAACCAAGCTGAAAAATCAGGTCAACAAGCATATTGAGCAGGCCCATCCGGAGCAAGTCAAGAACTATGAAGTAACTGCGTTCGCAGCCCCGACAGAAGTGAGACAAGAAGCAAAGGCCAGCGGTGTTTCCGCGGGTAAATATGCCATTTATCTCAATGCGGTAGACAATGGGGCGAAAGTATCTCTGGATGACATCAAAAGCGTTTCCATTCATCAGTTAGCGAAGGAAAGCGGCGGAATCGATAAACTGGTAGCCCCATCGAAGCCAATCGATAAGTCTTCTCTGCAAAAACTGGTCGCGGATGAAAAATCCGGTAAGCTGAGCGAGCGGAATCAGCAGATACATAACGATTCAAACAAAGGCAAGGGCAATGCAAGTAATGACCAGAACGACAAAGATGACAAGAACGACAAAAACGATAAAAACGACAAAAACAGCAATGGCAAAAATAATGGCAACAACAATAGCAAGCTCGGCAAGAACGATAACAACGGCAAGCCTAGCTTGAGGCCGACACCAACGCCAACGCCGAAAAATGTTCGTAACGACAACAGGAACGACCGAGACGATAAAAATGATCGTGACGACAAAAACGATAAAAACGACAAGAATGACAAGAATGACAAAAACGGCAAGAACGACAACGATGATAAAAAATCAACACAAAAGCCGGACCGCAGAGATGATGACGATGATTCGAAAAAAGGATCATCGTCAAAGCCAGGTGAAAACCCAAAGCCTAGTGTGAAGCCGACTGTCAAGCCAACCATTTCCATCAAGCCAACGGGCAAACCGACAGCGAAGCCAATATCGTCTCCGAAGCCGGAAAATGAGCGTAATTCCACTTTCCATTGGAATTTTGGAGACCGGGAGTGGGATCAAAGGAATGACGGTAAAGACGGTCGATGATGGGGGCTCGAGGAGGCTGTCCCCTCTTTTACGCAGTTATGCTGCTGTGGTCAAAATAAGGGGAAATTTCCCTTTATTTTGACTGCAGATGCTTGTCAGATCGATTTAGCTGGAAAAACTCCCTCTATTTGCGCCGATTTCGTGAGAATTCACGTCATCCGGTCAAACTAACGGGAGTTTTTCCTTTTAAAACCGCTGCAAGGTCATCATTCGAGCCATTTAGAGCGGGATTTTCCAGTTAATTCACCTTGGCTTCTTCGTAAAGCACGGATTTGGAACCTTCAAGAATATTCTACTTATGGGACAGCCTCTTTTCACGATTCTAGCATCAATATCACCTAAGGGCATACGTCAAGCGTACCTAACTCTCACAGAAAGTGTCCAAAAGAACTCGACCTCTAATACCGCTCCTAGCAGTTCAAAATAGCCCAGTATGCACTATATGTGTCCATCGGCACTCAAAACGCCACACGCGCCCAGGTCCATTTCCCGTCAACCACGACGCGGTCAACATTTGGGGAAACTATGCTCCTCTATTTTTTAAAGATAGGGCGTTTCGCTAAAACAAGGGGAACTATGTTCCTTTATCTAGGCCTTCCAAGCCAATACGTGCTCAAAACCGAGGAAATAAAACCCTGCAGTTCCCACTCGCCTTCCATTTGGCCGATTTTTGGCGGAATAGCGCCCTGTAGTTCTCCTGATCATTCATGACTTCGTGGAAAGTAGGACCAAGTTGTATTACAATAGTTGCATGTGCAATTATTCATCCGCTCGTTAACGGAACTGGGAAGGGAGATATTGGTTTGAGATATTCGAGATTCGGTAAATCAGGCTACAATGTTTCGTCGCTTGGCTTTGGTGCAATGAACCTTCCGGGAGTACCGCTAGAACAGGCTAGAGAAACATTAAACTATGCCTTGGACCACGGCATTAATTATATCGACACCGCAGCGGCTTATCGCAACAGTGAGGAGATCATCGGCGAATGCATTTCGCATCGCAGAGAAGAGTACTTTTTAGCGACAAAAACGGGCGCGCGCGATTACGAAACAGCTAAGGCGGAAATCGAGCGGAGTCTGGTGCGGATGAAAACGGACCATGTCGACTTGCTTCAAATTCACTATGTAAACTATGTGAGTGAATTTAAGAAAGCTATGGATGTGGAAGGAGCCTACAAGGCAGCGCTGGAAGCCCAACGGGAAGGCAAAGTGCGATACATCGGCATTTCCGGTCACCGACCGGATTTACTGGCAAAATGGATTGCCAAAGGGCAATTTGATCAAATTTTGTTCCATTTGAATTTGGCGCAGCCTTTTGCCTTGGATGAGCTGATTCCCAAAGCGACTGAGATGGATTTAATGAAGGTTGCGATGAAGCCTTTGTCCGGGGGATTCATACAGCCCGTTGATCGAGCCATCCGTTATCCGTACAGCCAAGATGTGCATGTCACGATATCAGGGATGGTTAGCATCAAGGAAGTGCAAGAAAACCTGGCTGCACAGGAACAGGAAGTTGGACCAGAAGAGCGCCTAGAGCTCGAGCAATTGGCTGCTGAGCTGGGTCAGCACGATTGCAGACGCTGCAACTATTGTTCCTGTCCGCTTGAAATCGCAATCCCGGATGTGATGATAGCGAGCAGATTCAGAGAGAAATTCGGTTTGCTGCCGAAGGGCGAGGGATTTTTTCAGAAGCAAAAGGATAGAATAGTAGGCTGTGCTGATCATGATCCGTGCAAAGAGAAGCCGCTTTGCGAGGAAAAGTGTCCGTATCATCTGCCTATGCAATCTGTCATTCAGAAGGCAGCATCTTTCTATTAAATAAACAGGGAGTATGACGCAATGTTTGCAAAAATCACGGAAATTACGACGGGCGTGTTCACGTCATTCACGCATAACGAACAGGAGGCAGACGCCATCCTCGTCTGCCTAAGCGAAGCCGAGCTGCGCGAGGACACCGTCCTCGGACAGCCGCAGCTCGATCAGGCCCTTCAGCGCATGCGCGCCAAGGGCCTCTTCACCGGCGCCTCAGGCGAGCTCGAGGCGCTGCCGACCCACGGGCTGCTGCCGTACGCGTACGTGCTCGTTGCGGGGCTCGGCCCCGCAGCTTCACGCGATACGCTGCGAGCAGCCGCCGTCTATGCAGCGCGCGAGACGCTCGCGCTGAAGCTGGAAAGCTTGGCGCTGAAGCTGCCAAGCGGGATCGACAGCCGGTCCGCCGTCACGGCGCTGACCGAAGGGCTGCTTCTCGGTACATACCGCATCGCGGTGTACCGCAAGAACGAGCCGGCGCGCGCAGAGCTGCGCCGGGCCGTACTGCTCACAGAAGCGGCTGCGGATGCAGCGCTTCTGTCGTCCGCGATCGCATCCGCTGAGGCGGTTGCGGAGGGGACCAACTATGCCCGGGACCTCACGAACCTACCGGCCAATAAGCTCCTTCCGGCTGCCCTGGCAGAGGAAGCCTTAAAGCTTGCCCGGCACTACGGCTTTGACAGCGAAGTGCTGGACGAGCACGAGATCGCCGTTAGAGGGATGGGCGGCTTGATCGCGGTTGGCGCAGGGAGCGCCAACCCGCCACGGATGATCACCCTGCAGTACAAGGGTGATCCTGACTCCGCCGACGTGCTGGGCCTCGTCGGTAAAGGCATTACCTTCGATACCGGCGGCATCTCGATGAAAAGCCCCGACGGCATGGAAGAAATGATCAGCGATATGGGCGGAGCCGCAACACTGCTGGGAGCTCTTCACGTCGTCGGCAGGCTGAAACCGAAGGTTAACCTCGTAGTGGTCATCCCGTCAGCGGAAAATATGACATCCGGCTCAGCCTACCGTCCAGGCGATATCGTGTCCATGTACAGCGGACACTCCGTTGAAGTGCTGAATACGGACGCGGAAGGCCGCATCGTTTTGGCGGAGGGCATTACTTACGCGAAGGAGCACGGAGCGACGCGCCTGATTGATGTAGCCACCTTGACGGGCGCCATCTTAATTTCCTTCGCCGATGTGGCGACAGGGGCTGTGACGAACGACGATGAGTTCCTGAAACCGCTGCTCCAAGCGGCAGGGAAAGCGGGAGAAAAGCTTTGGCAGCTGCCGAACTATCCTGAGTATCGCGACATGCTGAAAAGCGATGTGGCCGATATCAAAAATCAAGCGTCCGCGGACCGCTGGGCGGGGGCTATCACCGGAGGGCTGTTCATCGGCTACTTCGCCGAGGAGACGCCTTGGATTCATCTGGATACCGGCGGCACGGCGTGGTTATGGTCAGCCAAAGGCATCGAGCCCAAAGGGGCCACAGGCGTTATGGTCCGGACATTAGCAACCTATTTGTGCGGCGAGCAGCTATACGAATGATCAAAAAAACACCTAACCTTGCAAGAACACAAGGTTAGGTGTTTTTTTATGCGCCGACACTTCTTCCGGCTGCAGCCGGCTGCGGAACCGGTCGTTGCAGCAATTCGTTCACATCGGACATTTGAATGACTAGGCGGTTAATTTCATTGGTCGTATAAGAGAGTTGGCCGATACGCTGTTCGAGCTGGGACAAGGAGATGCCGACCCAGTTTTTCTTGCTGCGATGAGGGAATAGGTCGTATTTTAACACCGTCATCGTGGCGGCGAAAGGATCTGGCTTGACATATACATCTTTCATAATATCATCCAAATTAAAATAGAGCTTCCCTGAATTCCATCTGACATAACCTTGTTCAAACAGGATCACAAGAAAATCGGAATCGGAATTGTCCTTATTTTCCATCGTAATGAGCCGGACAGCGCCTTTAGCCTGATTGGGCTTGATGTACTGGACCGAACGAATGTCAGGAAGAAAAGGAACGATGAGAAGCGGGCAAACGCTGGCGATATACAAATAAGTTGTTGACTGGAACACAAGAGAGAGTACAATAAAAGTCAAAAAGAGCAATGAGCTTGTGATAAGACCAAAATGGTTTGGTTTCATAGTAATTCGTTGATCCCGCCTGACATGATAGAATAGGTAGTCTGTCCTATTTTAACATAAGCGCCCTATATCTTGTAAACTATTAGATCAATTGAGAGGTTTTATGCTTACAAAATGGAGGCGAACACGCTTATGAAAATAGTTGACAGCTTGCTACATCCCAGAAAGAAGATGTCTTACTACCGGAAAAGTCTGCTTATTGCAACGCTGGAAGGATTTCCGGCCGTTATTATTTTCCAGCTTCTAGGGGGACCCTTCTTAACGGGTTATTTGCTGTATTTAGGCGCTACTTCGACGGAGATTGGATTTATTTTAGCGATCACGACGGTCGTGAACATCATTCAAATCGGCATGGCTGTGGCGATGCAGAAATTTAGAAACCGCAAACGAATGCTCCTTATTTTCGGCTCCTCTCACAGGCTGCTGTGGGCTTCCGTAGGGTTGATTCCTTTTCTTTTTCCGCAGGATCTGTGGGTTGTGATGTATATCGTCTTGTACACGGTGGCTCATTTGGGCAATGCCGCGGGCGGCGTTGTGTGGACCTCGCTGATTAGCGACGCTGTGCCTGGTCCGGTTCGGGGGCGCTATTTCGGGCTTCGCAATACGATTCTGGGCGGGGTGAGTTCGCTCGCTCTCTTTATCGGCGGACAAATATTGGATCGGAATCCGGGGGAGCAGGGCTTTACCTATTTATTTATGATCGTCGGCGTTTGTGCGGTTCTCAATGTGCTGGCGTATTGCTTATATCCGAATCCGCCTTTCGAGCCGTCCACGGAGTCGAATCCCATAGGCATGATTGGGAAACCACTCAAAGACAGCGCTTTTCTTAAAGCGATTATTTTCTTGGCTGTGTTTTTATTTGTGCAAAGCCTGACGGTACCGTTATTTTCCTATGTCATGCTGAAGCTCATGAAAATAAATTATGAAACCGTCTCCTACATCACGGTCGTCCATACTTTGGTTATGATGGCAAGCTACTATGTCTGGGGCAATCTAAATGCACGTTATACAGCGCAGACCTTGCTGTTGTGGTCATTGCCGATTATTGCTCTCGCTTGTCTTTTATGGGGAGCGATTGCTTTTATACCGGCGGTTGTCGCGCTTTATGCGGTTCATATTGTGCTTGGTATCGGATTGGGCGGGTTTAATCAGATGGTTTTTGCTTTTACGATCGGCGACACGCCGAAAAGTGAACGGCCGATGTACATCGCAACCTACTCGGCGATTACGGGTTTTGCCGCTTTTCTCGGGCCGATTGCCGGCGGAAAAGTGTATGCGCTCATTTCGGAGGCGCCGATGTGGGTGCAAATTTATGGCGTATCCACTCTGGTGGGCGCTGTGCTGTTTGTACTGGGCATAGTCGTAGGGCGCATGGTGCTCGGGAAACAATTAAGGAGCTGACTACAGAATGAAACGATCAAGAATCGGAATCATCGGGCTTGGGGATATCGCGCAAAAAGTATACCTTCCCCTTCTTTCCGTTAACGAACAAGCAGACATCGCAGGCATCATGAGCTCTACACCGGCGACGGTTGAACGCATGCAAACGAAGTACCGCATTCCGTTCGGGACGACGCAGCTGAAAGAGCTTCTCGCTCTTGATTTGGATGCTGTTTTCGTGCACAGCCCGACAGCGACCCATTACGAAATAGCGATGCGATGCATGGAGCAGGGCGTGGCGGTGTATGTAGATAAGCCGCTGTCATACGATTGGGCACAGTCCTTAGAGATGGCTGCTTACGCGGAGCGTAAAGGCGTACTGCTTGCTGCGGGCTTTAACCGCAGATTTGCTCCGCTTTATATCGAAGCTCGGGATTGGCTGAAGGAAGCTGGCGGCTTCGATTGGTGCGAAGCGGTTAAGCACCGGATTAAGCAGCAGGGGCATAGTGCCAAAGAGACGCTGTATGATGATTTGATTCATATGCTGGACCTTTTGCTTTGGCTCGGCGACGGCTCCTATGAAGTTTCTACCTATAACCAACAGGTAGACGAAGCGGGGAAACTGCTGCACGCATCAGGGACGCTGTCCTTCGGCGCTTCACTGGGCACCTATAGCATGGTAAGGCTGGCCGGTGTGGATTTGGAGAAGGTCGAGCTGCACGGCAGCGGCCGCTCTGCCTGCGTGACTAATTTGGAGTCAGCGGTCTTCTATGAAAAAGGCGCCGCGCCGCGCGTACGCACCTTCGGAAGCTGGGACACCGTGCTGGAAAGAAGGGGCTTCGCCAGCGTTGTTCAGCATTTCCTGGACAGCTTGGCTGACCCGAATGCTTGCACGATTCGCGGCGACCTTGTGCTGGAGTCGCACCGGTTGGTTGAGCGCTTGTCTGTTTAGTGAAGGTTGTTAGGGGCTATTTCCGGGTAGAGCGTTCTGCTTGGGGATAGCTCCTTTTTTATTTGTTTGGGATGGCGCTGCATTAAGGTTGTGTATAGGGGGGAGGAGGCACCAACGCGCGCGAATCCTGGGCGCATTGTAACCGATGCATGGCGGCGGTCAAACCCCAGTGGAGTGGATTGAAATGAATTGGACTGGAGCGGGACGGAATGGAGAGGAGAGGACTGAACAGAACAGAACAGAACATGACAGAACAGGGAGGAACTACAGGGCTCTATTTGAGCTAACTGGGCGGACTTCAGGAGAAAATGGGAACTACAGGTTCTTATTTGTTCGAAAAAACCAATATTGGGGCTGAAATGGTGAAATAGAGGATCGTAGTTCCCTTTGCGTGGCCGAAACTACGATTTGTTGGAAAATAGAGGACCGTAGTTCCCATTCGTACAAGTTTTGCGGGAGGGTAAGAGCATGAGTATGGGTATGGGTTTGTACAAACAGGAAAAAAATACCAGAAAATGCTAAGATGAAAAAATGGAAACGATTCACTGGAGGAGGGGAAGCCCTAAATGTCCAAAGCGGATCAAATGCTAGCCATTCTGTGGCTCATCAAATCGCACAAACGAATAACAGCTAAGCAGCTGGCGGACAAGCTTGAGCTTCATATCCGAACCATCTACCGGTACATCGATGCGTTATGCGTGAGCGGCGTCCCGATTATTTCGGATTCCGGGCATCACGGCGGTTATCGCTTGCTTGGACAGTTTCATGAAGCGCCTCTTGTGTTCGATCTGGACGAGCAGAAGGCGCTTATTCATGCTTCCGCCTTTGCCCTGGAGGCAGGCTATCCCTTTGGCGACAAGCTGAATCAAGCTATTGCCAAACTAAAAATATACACCAATCAAGAGCAGCTGGAGCAAATCCACCTTCATGAACAAGGACTTGACGTCATTTTGCCGCAGGCGGATGCCGCCGAGGCCTCTTTGCTGCAAAAAGTGGAGGTTGCGGTTCCACAGCGAATCACACTGCATATGCACTATCAGAAGGGCTACTATGCTATCGTAGAAGCCCGCCATCTAGATCCCTATGGACTTGTTTGCTGGAAAAACAAATGGTATGTCGTAGGGCACTGTCACCTGCGCCAAGAGATTCGCAGCTTTCGCGTGGATCGTATACGCGAGATGTCGAAGACGGACATGACGTTTGAGAGGCCGGTTGATTTCTCGGCGCGCCAATTCATTCTCGCTGGCCTTCTGCCGGATTCGGATAAACCGGAAGATTTGGTCTCCGTCAAAATCACAGGGAGAGAACAGGCGCTAGACGACCTGTGCGGCCACTGGTATATGGCCCATACGCTAGTAGAACGCACAAGGTACGAGGCCCATTTTCAGCTGCAAGAAAAAGCCATTCATACTCGTCTTCCTTATTACCTGCTCAGTTATGGAGGGACTATTCAAATTAAAGAGCCGCAGCTCCTTATCGAAATGCTGATGGAAATTACGAAAAATTTGCATGACCATTATGCCTCGGCGCGGATTGACTGACTCATTTTGTCAGTGAAGAGGATGTACAATAGGCGTATGTTGAAAACGAAGTTCCATTCCGAGGAGGATGAGGCATGAGAGAGCATGCGGTCAAGACCTATGATTATCACGTATGGGCCAACAAGCGGGTATTCGCACGTCTGGAAGAATTGCCGGAGGAACTTCTCCATCAGGAGATCGGCAATGTGTTTCCGACGATTTATAAAGGGCTCGTACACATTTACCAAGTAGATACGATATGGCTGTCAGGCATGATGGGAAACAGCTATGAGCAAATAAAAGAGCTGTTCGGCGTTATTGAAGCTAAGACGGCGAACAAAACCTTGACACAGCTGCAGGCTGCTTACCGGGGAAAAGTGGAGGAGTACCGTGTTTTTCTGGATGAGGCTGACGATCTGCAAGCGAAAAAGCAATTTCCCCACCCAACCTACGGCGTACTGCAGGCAAGCATAGGCGAATTGATTCAGCATATCGTCAATCATGGCACATATCACCGCGGCAATATCTCCTCCATGCTTCGACAGCTTGGGCATGCGGGGGCTTCGAGCGACTACGTATTTTATTTATACGAGGTCAATAAGTAGGAGAAAAGAGTACCTGTAGGCTGCTGGTGATCACTGTATCCGAGGATGAGTTGAAAAAGGGTGTCCCCAGTCATTTCAACTATGGGACACCCTCTTCGTTATAGTTATGCTTTGCCTCAAAATAAGGGGGGGAATTCCCTCTAATTTCACTGCGAAAGCTGCCCTTCAACTTAACCGCAGCTGCAGTTCAAGACAGGCTTGCGGGCGGCAAGCGCTTCGTCCATGCGGCTGACTACGGTGGTGTACGGCGCATTTTTGACGAGATCCGGATTCTCTTCGGCTTCTTTGGCAATGGCGATCATCGTGTCGATGAATTCGTCCAGCGTTTGTTTGCTTTCGGTCTCGGTCGGCTCGATCATGATGCATTCTTCGACGCTGAGCGGGAAGTAGATCGTCGGCGGATGATAGCCGAAGTCGAGCAAGCGCTTAGCAATATCGAGGGTGCGTACGCCCAGCTTCTTCTGACGGTTGCCCGACAGCACGAACTCGTGCTTGCAGAAGCGCGGATGCGGCACATCGAAGTAAGGCGTCAGCCTAGCCAGCATATAGTTGGCGTTCAGCACGGCAAACTCGGATACTTTGCGCAGGCCTTCCGGACCGAGAGTTCGGATGTAGGTGTACGCGCGGACGAGGATGCCGAAGTTGCCGTAGTAGCCCTTGACGCGGCCGATCGATTGCGGATAGTTGTAGTCAAAATAAAAGCTGCCGTCCTCCTGTTTCGCCACAAGCGGCGTAGGCAGGAACGGGATGAGCTTTTCTTTGACGCCGACGGGACCTGCCCCTGGGCCGCCGCCGCCGTGCGGGGTGCTCATCGTTTTGTGCAGGTTGAGATGCACAACGTCGAAGCCCATGTCGCCGGGGCGGGTAATGCCCATGATCGCGTTGGCGTTAGCGCCGTCGTAGTAGAGCAGTCCGCCCGCCTCATGGACAATCTGGGCGATCTCGACGATCTGCTCCTCGAACAAGCCGAGCGTGTTCGGATTGGTGAGCATCAGAGCGGCCGTATCCGGGCCGACGGCTTTGCGAAGCTCATCGAGGTTCACCAGACCGCGATCGTTGGATTTGATCGTAACGGTCTCGAACCCTGCGACCGTGGCGCTGGCCGGATTCGTGCCGTGCGCGGAGTCGGGGCAAATGACCTTGGTCCGCTTTTCGCCGCGGCTTTCATGATAGGAACGGATCATCATAAGTCCGGTCCATTCGCCATGAGCGCCGGCCGCAGGCTGCAGGGTTACGCGATCCATGCCGGTAATGGCTTCAAGGTCTTGCTGGAGATTGAACATCAGCTCCAAAGCGCCTTGCAGCGATTCTTCCGGCTGGTAGGGATGTATTTTGGCGAAGCCCGGGAAGCGGGCTACGTCTTCGTTGATTTTGGGGTTGTATTTCATTGTACACGAGCCAAGCGGGTAGAAGCCGTTGTCAATGCCGAAATTGCGCCGGGAAAGGGCGGTATAGTGGCGAATGACGTCCACCTCGTACACTTCCGGCAGCTCCGGCGCGTTCTTGCGCTGGAATTGGGAAGGCAGGACGTCGTTCAGATCTACTTCCGGCACATCGGATTCTGGCAGGGAATAGGCGACACGGCCGGGATGGCTCATTTCGAAAATAAGCGCTTTGCCGTCATTTTTCACGGTTATGTTGTTTTCGTTCGTACTTGTCGTCATACGAGTTCCTCCAGTGCATCGGCGAAGGCATCGATATCTTCGCGCGTTCTTTGCTCGGTGACGGCCACCAGCATATGGCCGGCGAGCTCGGGATAGTCGCGGCCGAGGTCGTAGCCGCCGATGATACCGAGCTGCAGCAGCTTGCTGTTCAGCTCGTGCACATTGGCGCCGTCCGGAAGCTTGACGGCGAATTCGTTGAAGAAGCTGCCTGCAAGCGGCAGCGAGAACTTGCCGGACGCGGCGATGCGGCCAGCCGCGTAGTGAGCTTTCTGGACGTTCAGCTTGCCGACGTCCTGAATGCCCTGCTTGCCCATCGTGGACAAGTACACGGATGCGCAGAGCGCGAGAAGCGCCTGGTTGGAGCAGATGTTCGACGTGGCTTTCTCACGGCGAATGTGCTGCTCCCGCGCTTGGAGCGTCAACACGAAGCCGCGTTTCCCCGCGCGGTCGACGGTTTGGCCCACGATGCGCCCCGGCATGCGGCGCATCCAGCTTTCGGCGACGGCGAAGTAGCCGCATGTCGGCCCGCCCAGCGCAGCCGGGATGCCGAGTGGCTGGCAGTCGCCGACCACGATGTCAGCGCCGAGCTTGCCCGGCGCTTCGAGCAGCCCGAGCGTGAGCGGGTTCGCGCTCACGACGAGCAGGGCGCCCGCGCCGTGCGCGATCGGCTCCGCCGCCCCGATATCCTCCAAGCAGCCGAAGAAATTCGGCGATTGGAGGATGACGGCGGCCGAATCGCCGGCCTTGGAAGCGAGGTCGGCCAGATCGGTCACGCCTTCCGGCGTGAGGCCGATCTCGACCACTTCCAAGTTCAGCCCGCGGGCGGTCGTGCGCAGGATCGCGCGCGCCTCCGGGTGCACCGCGCGGGAGACGAGCAGACGGCTGCGCTTCGTCGCGCCGCTGGCGAGGGCGCCGGCTTCGGCCAGCGCCGTGGCGCCGTCGTACATCGACGCGTTCGCGACGGCCATGCCCGTGAGCTCGCAAATGTACGACTGAAATTCAAAAACCGCCTGCAGCTCCCCTTGGGAGATCTCCGGCTGATAAGGCGTATACGCGGTGTAGAACTCCGAACGCGAAATGACATGATTGATCACCACGGGAAGGTGATGATCGTAGATGCCGGCGCCGAGGAAGCTGGCGTAGCGGTCGAAATCGGCGTTGCGGCTGGACAAACGGCGCATATAACGCAGCAGCCCCTGCTCATCCAGCGCCTTCGATACGTTAAGTTCGCCCTGAAAGCGAACCTTTTGCGGAATATCCTGAAACATCTCTTCCATGGAGGAGATGCCGATCGTCTCCAGCATGTCTTTCTGATCCTGCTCGGTAATGGGCAAATAGCGGTGCTTCATGATGGGCGCGTGCTCCTCTCCGGTTACGGCTTTCTTTTATAAAAAGGGGTGGCCACGACTTTGGCTTTGACCTGTGCCCCGCGAATTTCTACGTTCACTTCCGTCCCCAGCGCGCTGTAGGCGGAATCGATTAATGCGAGTCCTACATTCGTTTTGAACGTAGGAGATTGAGTGCCTGTCGTCACTTCCCCGATTGCGACACCGTTTGCCGTGAACACTTGATAATGCGGCCTTGGGATGCCGCGGTCGATCATTTCAATTCCGACGAGCTTGCGCGGCGTACCGTTCGCTTTCTGCCCGGCAATGACGTCACGTCCGATGAAATCTCCCTTATCGAGCTTCACAAAATAGTTCAGTCCGGCCTCCAGCGGCGAAATATCTTTGGAGAGCTCCTGCCCGTAGAGGGGAAGGCGCGCTTCAAAACGCAGCGTATCGCGGGCCCCTAAACCGGCCGGCACGAGGCCATATTCCCCGCCTGCCTCCAGCAGCAGCTTCCACAGCTGAACGGCATCCTTTTGATCGATATAGAGCTCGAACCCGTCTTCCCCGGTATAGCCTGTGCGGGAGAGCAGCGCGTTGATTCCGGATACCTTCACATCGGGCAGGAAACGAAAAGTTTTCAAAGTTTGGATAGGCGCGTCTGTCAGTTTAGCTAAAATCTGTTCGGCATGAGGTCCCTGAAGAGCGAGCATGGCGGTTTCATCCGAAATGTTGGTGAGCTCGGTCTGATCTGTGAGATGCTGCTGCATCCAAGCCAGATCCTTGTCGATGTTCGATGCGTTGATGACCAGCATATAGTTGTTTTCGCTTAACTTGTAAACAAGCAGATCGTCTACGACCCCTCCGTCCGGATAGCACATAAGACTGTATTGGCACTGCCCGGCTTCGAGCTTCGACACGTCGTTTGTGGTGATTTTTTGCAGAAAAGGGAGGGCGCCATTTCCGGCCACCCGGACTTCCCCCATGTGGGACACATCAAAAAGCCCGGCCTGCTGCCTGACGGCATCGTGCTCCTTTTGAATACCCGCGAACTGCACCGGCAGCTCCCAGCCTCCAAAATCAATAACTCGCGCTCCATGCTCCGCGTAAACCGGGAAGAGCGGTGTTCGTTTCAGCATGCTTTAACCTCACCTTCGATTTTGTACTTCTCCTATGTTGCCCAAAACCGCCGAAAATTGCCGGACATGCCGGAAATACCGGAAATGCAAAAAAAGAGCAAAAGATATGCAACACAAACATACCTTTTGCTCTGTCCTTTGTACCTGAGAGTTACCTCGATGAGACCTGTGCGATCCGTCTGCCCGAGTTTCCCCTTTGGTGTCCGAATCCCGCGCTGCCGCGCGCTTCGAAGCTCTCCAGAGTTGCGTCCGATACAGGTCCTTTTGCCTGAGAGATTCACCGCTGTCCGGCTTACTCCTTCGGCGCCGCGAGCTTGCTTTGCGGTCTCTCCCTGTACCATCATTCGCCAATATTCAATTTATAGTATTGTATTAATATTTGCCTATCCAGGTGTGAATTGTCAACACCAACTTTTGATAACATTTGCCAACGTCCGCCTTGACTTTGGTGTTCCCGTTAGATTAAGCTAAAAGCAAAATTTGCTGGTAAGCGAGGCGTAAAACGATGAGTAACGTACAAGCGGGTTTGTTATACACCAAAGATCATGAGTGGGTAGAAAAGCTGTCGGATACTGTAGTCCGTGTGGGAATCACTGATTTTGCCCAAGATCAATTGGGGGATATTGTCTTTGTTGAGCTGCCTAAGGCAGGAGCATCCATTACCGCGAATGAAAGCATCGGCAGTGTGGAATCCGTCAAAACGGTTTCCGATATTTTCTCGCCTGTATCCGGTAAAGTAACGGCTGTCAACGGGGCATTGGAAGGTTCTCCTGAGCTCGTTAACAGTGCGCCGTTTGGCGAAGGATGGATGGTTGAGGTCGAGGTTTCCGGCGCAGATGCGCTTGAAGGCCTGCTTACGGCTGATGAGTATGCTTCTTATATCGGCAACGAATAAAGGCTAATTTTTCTTGTTTATAAAAATCGTTACATAGGCTTTATTTGAGTATCCCAAAAAACACGGTAAGAGCCCCTTTTCTGCTCTAGGCAGGGAGGGGCTCATTTAGAATTTTTAGAATGGATCGGAGAAAATTATGAAAATAGTTGTCATAGGCAGTGCAAATATGGACTTGGTTATGCGGACGAGCCGTATTCCGGAAATGGGCGAAACGATGCGTGGCGAAGGATTTATGCTGTCTGCCGGAGGCAAGGGAGCCAATCAGGCGGTTGCATGCGCGAAGATGGGCGCCGATACCTGGTTTATGGCAAAAGTTGGCGCTGATATTTTCGGACAATCGTTGATCGGCAGTCTCAAAGACTTCGGCGTGAACACAGATTATGTGGGAATTGAGTCGGAAGTAACGACCGGTGTGGCCGCGATTACCGTTTGCGGTGGGAATAACGCGATCATCCTTGACGGCGGCGCCAATAACCTGGTTAAACCTGCGTATATTGAAAGCTATAAAGATCAGCTGCTCTCCGCCTCGGCCATTATGCTGCAGCTTGAAATCCCGCTGGAAACTGTCTACGAAACAATTCGGCTCGTGAAAGGGAAGGTACCGATTTTCTTAAATCCAGCGCCTGCGGTTCCCTTGGATGATGAGATATTGGAAGGTGTAGACTATTTTACGCCGAACGAAATCGAATGCCGGCTGTACACGAATGTGGACGTGCAAAATACCGAAGATGCTTTTGCAGCGCTTACTATATTGCGCGAGAAGGGCATTCGTTTCCCGTTGATCACACTTGGCGAGAAAGGCATTGTGTATTATAACGGAACCGAAAATGTGTACATGGAAGGCCGTAAAGTGGATGCCGTAGATACAACGGCCGCCGGTGATACGTTTTCGGGGACGCTTGCGGCCATGATTGCTGCCGGCAAATCCTTGGATGAAGCGGTGAACATTGCGCAGCAGGCGGCTTCCATTTCGGTTACCAGGAGAGGCGCGCAGGATTCGATCCCTTATTTAACGGAGCTTTCGGATCTATAAAGCTCCGCCTTCACGCTATCATAGGCGCTCCGGTCGCCTTTCTTGGCGTAGAACCGGAGGCCGTCAATGCCTTTGAAAAGCAGTGCGCAACGCAGACGCTCCTCGAAATGCGGAATGTCCCGTCCCTCAGCAGCCCAAGTGCTGCGCACCAATTCAGGGATTTGCAGCTGCGGGGTCCACAGATGCTGCGTCGCCAAGTCGAACACGAAGTCGCCATAGAAGGCCATCTCCCAGTCGACGATGCCCGTGACGCGATGTCCGTCCGTCAGCATGTTTCCCAAATGGAAATCGCCGTGCACAAGATAGCGCTGCTGCGGGGAATATTTGGACAACTCCATCATCATGCCGTATAAACGCTCAAAAACATCCCGTTCCAAAAAGCTGTCTTCAAACAGTGCATACCACCCAAGCCAAAAGCCGGTTTGCTCCTGCTGGAAGAAGGAGGCCAGAAATTCAGGCCAACTCCCGTGCGAGCCGTCTCCCGAAGGCTGAATCCAGCCGTATCCTTCGGTTTGGCCAAGCTGGACTTCATTCATATTCGTAAATTGCCGGACAAGGTCGGGAAGAATCTGCTTGATTTCGGCTTCCGGGTAGGAAATGATGGTTCGGCCCGGCACTTTCTCGGCAATGCAGAAGCATAAGGCTTCGTTCGCTCGGCCGATCTTCAAAACACGCGGAACCGGTATGCCTTGGGATGCGAACAGGCCATGCACGTACCGCTCTCTGACAAACCCTTCGCTGCTGCTATTGAAATGAATAATAAATTCCTCATCCTGCTCTTTGTAGCTGAACACTTTGCTCACTTCGCCCTGCTCAATCGGCCGTACATCGGTAACCGTACTGTTCAAAATCTCTTGTAAAAAAGCTTCGGCTAAACGGGTATCCATGTTAGGTTTAATCCCGGACATTTTGCCATCACCTTCCCTTATCCATCCTATGTTTTTAATACGCCGCCAAGCCATATGCCATATGAAGCAGGATACTTCCCAGTCTATCACGAAATTCTGAAACAGGAAAAATTAAACAGTTCAGCGTTGGTTTTTAGTGTGAAAAAAGGAGCTCCCGATGAACTTATATCATTTTAGCGAGGAAAGCGGAATCGAAGTATTTGTTCCTAGAGTGAAGGAAAATCGAAGGGATATGCCGCCGGTCGTCTGGGCGATTGATGATGCGCACGCATTTACTTTTTATCTTCCGAGAGATTGTCCGCGAGTTGTGTATACGAAAACGAATGATATTTCGGATGAGGATCATGAGAAGTTTTTTGGCCTAACCTCTTCAAATATTGTCATAACGGTTGAAACAGACTGGTACGAACGAATCAAACATACAACGCTATATCGTTATAAAATGCCGAGCGATACATTCCAATTGTTCGATGCCTACGCCGGCTACTACATTTCCCCTCAAACTATCATTCCGGAGGAAGTCGAACCGCTTACGAATTTACTCGATCTTCTTATGTTGCTTAACATTGAAGTAAGATTCACCCCGAACCTGCATCCATTGAAAAATGCTATTTTAAACTCCACGATCCATGATTTTGGCATGCATCGGTTTGCGAACGCTAAGGAAATGTAAGATGTAGAATTTTTTCCGTTCAACTGACAGTATGCTGTCAGGGCATCTCCTGTATGATTAAGGCAATAATGAGAAATGACATTGAGCCAAGGGAGAGATACTTATGACACAACAACAAGTACGGAACATGTACGATTTCCATGTATGGGCAAACCAAACGATGCTGACTCACCTCAAAAAGCTTGGAGAAGACATCTATACGAGGGAGATGCAAAGTGTTTTTCCTACAGTTTCGAAGGCTATCGCTCACATTTATGTTGTGGACTCCGGTTGGCTAGACATGATGCACGGTAAAAGCATGAACGAAGCTATGGCGGATTCGGCCCAGCTGACGGCTGATGCCGAGTCCAAGAGCATAGAAGAGATAGAAGCACTGTACATCCAGTTATCAGAGCGGTTTAAAGCGTTCTTGGATACACAAGCATCTTTGGAGAAAACAATTGTGTTGGATAATCCTTATGCAGGGGTGCGGGACACCAGCCTTGCGGAAATGCTCCTCCATGTGGTCAATCACGGCACCTATCACCGTGGAAATGTTACCGCGATGCTGCGCCAACTGGGACATCCTTCTGTAATGACGGAGTATGCGCTGTTTTGGTATACCGGATAGTTTTACTCCATGTTCTCCAAAGCTTGAATCGCATAGTTTAGCTCGACATCTTGCCCGCGAACATATTTATCTTCGAACGTTTGTTCATCTAAAGGGATTTTAATGTCGGGCATTGCTCCGCCTTGCCCTTGGTTGTCACTATCTCCTTGAATCGTTTTATCTTGGTTCAGCGACCTCCCATCAGGCAGTTGCAGGATGTAGCCTTCCGGCATGTCAACTTGAATAGGGCTTGATACAACGCCAAATGATCCATTTGTAGACGTAAATCCAACAATTCGGACATTGGGCAAGCCCTTTGCCGCAATCGGCAAGCCTTCTCCGGAACTTCCCGTTCGTTGATTGATCAAAATCGCTAACTTACCGCCATAGTAAGGCTCCACAGGTTTGATTGTGCGAGTTTCATTGGCATTGATTTCGAATTTTCCAGTCATCCGATTGTAATAACTTACATATTCATACAGCTTCGGCTTATTCACGAAATAACCTGCCATTGCGGTAACGAGGTCATCGCTTCCTCCCGGATTGTCACGAACATCAATAATCAAGCCTTTTATTTGCTGTGTCTGAAACTCTTTCAATATATCTCCCAATACTTTATCCGGATTAGACATGGTCGTGCTTGGAAGAAAATATCTTATTTTCACATAACCATATCCGTTGCTTAGAACTTTGCCTTCCACCGGCGCATCCGTTTTGTTTAATTTTACTTTTGTTTTCTTTAGCGTCTCGTAACTGTCGTCATAAGCCTTTAATGTTGCTTTTTTTATTTCATGCTCACCTTTATTTTTAAAAGCAACCTGAATTTCCTTTCCAATGGGGGCTCTCACCATGAATCGTCCTTGGTTCTGAAGCTGGTCCCCTTCCGTAGCCATCGGGTTTTCGCTCCAGTAGGAGGCACGATAAGCTTCACTGGCCTCTTTTCCATCCCAGGAAATAATCTCTGCTCCAAGCTGGATACCGCTTTGTTCAGCGGGACTGCCTGCTATAAGCAAATTAACCAAAACCTTGCCTTGATCCAATTGAATCGTACTAAGACCAACGCCGCCGCCGACTTCTTGTTTGAAAACCGGATTGTCATCGTACAGGTTCTCATTCATGATTTTGACATGCCCGTCTCGAAAAGAATAAAGATACGATCTTAACGTTTTATAATATAAATCTTTGTTATTTTCTCTCTCTGCTTGTTGAAATAGGGGTTCATATTTATTTTTCATTGCCGTCCAGTCAATCTTTTTCCAATCTCCAAACGGGTACTCCCGGGATAGCCGCTCGTTCAATTGCACAAAGGCTTGGGAATAGCTCAATGTACTAAAATGGCTCACCGGATTGAAACGCGACTCACCCGCCAGCATCAATGAGAGGGCAAGAGGGAGAAGGCCGAATAGACATAGGACGATTCTTACAATTCTGTATTTGGGCATAGGGATGCGCCGAGCCGGTTTAACTATTTTTTTGACCGTACATAGGAAAAGTATAGCGGTCACTGCGTAGAGCAATAACGCCAGTATGGTCGTGTCACCATTTAGCACACTTGCAATCGCGATAAGGAGACCTGCACTAGGCAAAAAATCAAGCCATCTGACATATTTTCGAATAGGTACTGCTGGTACTGCTGATATTGCATACCACACTAAAAGAATCAAATTGATAGCAAATAACAGCAGTTCATATACGGTGAACCATTTCAATGAACCCAATAAATCTCCCACCATGCTCATTCTTCATCTCCTTCAAAATAAGGCTTACGTTACTCCTAAAGCTTAGAAAAGAAATGTGAACGGAGCGTGAACGGAATTGGGTATTAGTGGAATTGTTTATAAAACCATGCCAAAAAAACCGGCACCATGAGGTACCGGCTGCGGTTTAAAGCGTATGTGGCGGAGAAGCCGGAAGATGTATGGTGAACTTCGTACCTTGCCCGACTGCGCTTTCTACTTCAATGTTGCCCTGATGGTGCAAGACAATTTGCTTCACAATAGCGAGACCGAGACCGCTGCCTGTGCTGTTGCGCGATCGATCCGTTTTGTAAAAACGTACGAAAATATGGTTCAATTCCTCAGGCGTAATACCGATCCCTGAATCTTTCATGACAACGGTATACGAATGGGTATTAGCGATGAGCTCGATGCGGATCGTGCCATTGTCGGGCGTAAATTTAATGCTGTTGCCTAGCAGATTAATCCATACTTGATTGAGCTGATCGGGGTCCGCCGTGATCTTCGCGGCAATCGGCAGCTTCAGGTCGATCCGAATATGCTTGGCTGACCAAAGCGGCTCGCAGGAAACCACGACCTGTCGGATTTGTTCATCGAGGTTGAACGTTTTTGCCACAAAAGGATGATGCTTCGATTCCAGAGAGGCAAGCTTAAGTAAATTATCGCTAAGCCGGGACAGCCTGTCACTTTCCTTCAAAATGATATCCAAATACCGTCCCCGATTCTCCGGCGTTACCAGATGGTCGAGCTTGAGCGCTTTCGCAAAACCCGAAATGGACGTTAACGGCGATTGAATCTCGTGGGAGACATTCGAAACAAAATCCTGACGCATCATCTCGAGCTGCTTCAGCTCGCGGGCCGTCTCGTTGAAGCTTCGGGCAAGAATCCCCAATTCGTCTTTTCGCTTCAGCTTCAATTCTACATTGAAATCGCCTTTAGCGAGCCGTTTGGTTGCTTTCGTCAATAATTTAAGCGGCCTTACCAAATAGCGGGCGGCAATAACGATACACAAGCTTCCTATCACGAGCACAAGCAGCAAAATTGTAATCAAGAACCGGTTTAGGGCTTTCTCATTTTTGGAGGACGACTGGAGGAAGAGGGCATAGTCCTGACCCCCAAGCGCAAAAGGAAGCCCGACGTAGATCGCCCCTTGTGCTTTAACCTTCGAGCGGTACTGCCCGCCATTCAGCACATGTTGAATAGTCTCCCCATCAATCCCAACAGCCTGCCCTTTGTCGGACCCAAATACTTCCTTTTCGCCTGAGGCCGAAAAAACTTGCACCGGGTACACCGTCAACTCGGATGCCTTCTCCATGAACGCTTCCAGATCCTGAGGCTGAGTTTGTTGATAAAGCCCTATGAGGTTATCGCCCACCTTGATCATATCGTTTTGTCCAAGCTCATTTAACTCTTTTTGAAAGATGGCGACTCCGATGATGAAGGAGGAGATTAAGCCGATGACGATCGCAGCCAAAAAGGTGAGCACAACACGCACATATAAGCTCTTCATCCTGCATGCACCACAAGCCTGTAGCCGAGGCCGCGAGTCGTTTCAATGTGAAAATGCTTCATATCGCCGGAAAACTTCTGCCGCAGCCTTCGGATGTGTACATCCACGGTTCTGTCGTCGCCCTCGTAGTCCATCCCCCAAATTTGGGTGATCAGCTGCTCCCTGGTGAAAATTTGACCAGGATGGCTGGCCAGCTTGAACAGCAGCTCGAACTCTTTTAGCGGCAGCGAGTGTTCTTCATTTCCGCGAACGACCTTGTAGGTTCCAAGATTCAGCACAATGTCACCCAGTTGAATGATCTTGGAAGAGGATATTCGGGATCGTTTCAGCAGCGCTTTGACCCGCATCACAAGCTCCACCGGATCAAACGGCTTCGCTAAGTAGTCGTCTGTCCCCAATTGAAAGCCTTTCACTTTATGCCCTGACTCTCCCTTGGCAGTCACCATGAGAAGAAGGATATGCGGATCCCGATTTCGGATTTCTTTGCATAAATCCCAGCCGTCCATCAGCGGCATCATAATATCAAGAATGACAAGCTCAACGACCGTATCCGCCAGCACGGAAAGTGCTTCCTCGCCGTTTACCGCTTCTAGGATGTCAAATCCTTCATTTTGCAGAAAAAAGCTCATAAGCTCGCGAATGTGCGCGTCGTCATCCACAATAAGTATTTTGGTCATTTGAATACGAACTCCTTTTGGAATATACACCAGAGAATGAAACGGGCTATTTAAACCAGCCTTTTTTCCAGAACCAGGCGAACATGCCGATACCGATGCCGAACATGATGATGAGAATGGCGAAATACCCCCATTGCCATTGCAGCTCAGGCATATAAGCAAAGTTCATTCCGTATAACCCGGCAATGAACGTCAAGGGCATGAAAATCGTCGTAATAACCGTCAACGTTTTCATAATTGTGTTCATGCGGTTGGAATTCAAGGAGATATAGCTGTCGCGCATATCGGCCGTCATGTCCCTGTTGGACTCAATCATCTCCGAGAGCTTCAGCAAATGATCGTGAATATCCGTGAAAAATACGATATGCTCACGAAATTGTTCAATCCGTTCGGTATTGATGACCCTGTACAGCAGATCGCGCATGGGCACGATGGTACGGCGTATTTTTAACAATTTGGAACGAATCTCAAAAATATCATTCATGAGCACCTCAATGGACTCGGAATGCACGTTGTTTTCGATTTCGTTCAGTTGATCCTCTAATTGGTAGACGACGGGAAAATATTGATCTACCAAATTGTCCAGCACTAAATAGGCGGCATAAATATGGCCTTCGCTGCGCAAATTTTCTTGCTCGGACAGGCGGCACCAGGCATCCTCGATTTCCCTGGATGCGTGCAAATGAAAAGTAACGATGAAGTTTCTCCCCAGAAACATATCCACCTCTTCGGCATCCAGCGTCTTAGCGTTCATTGCGTGCATGACAAAGAAATGGACATTTTCGTCGTAATGGTCCATTTTTGGCCGCTGCAGCAAATAGAAACAGTCCTCGATGGCCAGCGGATGGAAACGGAAATGGTCTCTCAACAACAGTGCTTCCTCTTCGCTGGGATGATGGAAATCAACCCAATACCACTTGATATTGGCGTCATTCAGCTGTTTAAGGGGGATATCGTGAAGTACGGTAAAATCGGTCGTAACCGCTAGTGAACGAATCATATAAAAAAGCTCCTAAGTGATGGGCGTTATTAGCTTCTTATTCTACCATATTTTGTCGAGAGTTCAGAATTTCCTGGGAAATATGAGGCGAATTTTTGCGGGAAGATGCGAAAAAGTGCTTGTGTGAGTTCACACAAGCACTTTTTCAATCGTTAAGGGACGAAGCGCGTGGCTTTCGTCCACATGCACGAAAGCATCGTACCGCCGGGCCATCACCGAGGGAACGTAGTTCCCGCGCTCATATGCAGGGCGGTACACGACCCCGATGGCACGGTGCCCCAGCACCTCGTGCCCAAGTACCGGATCCTCCTTGCGCAGCAGGAGGATTTGATCGTGCGCGCCGGCGCGGTGCATGAGCTCCTCCCAGCTGCCCGGCTGGGCAGCGGGCACTTGCATCGTCGCCTCCGGCGCGCCCCAGCCTTTCGCGGCAACGACCGTGCCGCGGTAAGTGCCGAAGCCGATGGCGAACACATCGGCTTCGCCGTGCGCTTCGCGCACGAGCTGGCCGACGTTGACCATGCCGTCGTCCAGCATATCCGTTGCACGCGCATCGCCGATGTGCGTGTTGTGCTCCCAGACGATGACCTTGGCGTCTGGGCCGTGGTGCTGTACGAGGCGACGCAGCGCCTCGGTCATGTGGCGGTCGCGGACGTTCCACGATTCCGCGTCGTGGCGGACCATGGTGCGGTAGTAGTCCTCCGCGTTCACGGCAACAAGCGCGTTCAGTTCCGCGCTGAGGGCCGCTTCGCTGTCTTCGCCGTACCGCACGCGCTTCGCGTGAAGCTCTTTCAGCAGCTTCACGACCTCGTCTTTGCAGCTTTCTCCGTAGAAAGCTGCGGACACCCCATAGTTTTGACCCTCCTTGTCATAGGAGTCAAAACATTCAAAAGCTGAGCGCGCTAAAGCGAGCTGCTCAGGCGTGCCTTTTTCCTGCAAATAGCGTTCGATTTCTTCTAACGATTCCCATAGGCTGTAGACGTCCAGTCCGTAGAAACCGACGTGTTGATCTACGGGCTTATCCGCATTGTGCTCCTTGAGCCAATCGACAAGCTCTATGACCTCTTCGTTTGCCCACATCCACGTCGGCCAGCGGTTAAAGCCCTGCAGCACTTCATGTGTGTTTGATTTTGCATCTTTGTACTGCTTCACATAGCGGTTGACCTCATAGCAGGAGGGCCAGTCGCCTTCGACGGCAATGAACGAAAAGCCTTTCGTTTGTATCAGTTTGCGTGTTAATTCCGTGCGCAGCTTATAAAACTCGGATGTGCCGTGCGATGCTTCACCGAGCAGCACATATTTTCGATCTCCGATGGCTTCGATCAGCACGTCCAGATCTTGCGGGGAGTTTAAAGGTACAGCCTGCTGCTTGATTTGTTCCACGATGGCTTCTTGGGTGCCACGGTTCCCGTTCTCGTTTATGGTCCTGTTCATGTTTACCAGACATGCTCCTATCCTAAAGATTTACATCTGTAGTATGTACAAAACGGACGGCAAAAAAGCGATTCGCCATGAATCGCTTTTTTTGTAACACAATTGGAACATTTCTGTTACAGTCCTCTAATATGGATGGGCTATTATAATAAACAAGACCCCCTTTTTTAATATAAACTTTGGACCTGGCCCCGTAGGCGAGGTCCCTTTTTTTGCCTGTGAGATCTAACCTGCGAGTGAGAGGAACTACAGTCCGCTATTTTCCCAAAAAACAGCCATATCCCAGTTCAGAGGGAACTATGATCCTCTATTTCACCGAACTGGGCCAACATCATAGCCATTCAGGGTAAATAAGACCCTGTAGTTCCGCCCACACCGGGGATGAGCTCGTTTTGCTCGAATAGCGCCCCGTAGTTCCCCCAAATCTTCAATATCGCACACTATCTACCTTATTCTTTATATTTTCCCCCATCAGCCTCAATCTACCTCCATCTACCTCGATCTACCTCGATCTACCTCGATCTACCTCGATCTACCTCAATCTACCTCAATCTACCACGATCTACCTCGATCTACCTCAATCTACCTCAATCTACCTCAATCTACCTCCATCTACCTTCAATCTACCTTCAATCTACCTCGATCTACCTCGATCTACCTCAATCTATCTCCATCGGTCCCAAATATCTCCTCAATCTCCCTCGCACACTACTCGCAAACAAGCATAAGCGTTTGACCCCGGGGCACTGTCCAAACAGCAAAAAAGGACCCGGCCGCAAAGGCCAGATCCCTCATCAATTACCGCTCAGAACGATAAATCTCCTTCACCAACCGGTAAGCCAATTTAGGCTTGCGGTACTCATTCAGCAGCCCCTTATTGTTAAAGCTCCGCGCGCGGTCGCGGAAGTAAGGACGGTCGCTGCGCACGTCAACGCGGATGTCGGCGAAGTGCCAGATCAGCGTACCCACGATGCGCGGGTCCTCGCGGAAAATGGTCAGCGCCTGCTTCACAACGTCAGCTTGATAGTCTTCGCTGAATAAGCGCGGCTCCCAGCCTGCGTCTCCGAAAATACCGGCCGCACCGAATTCGCTCATGATGAGAGGCTTGCCGCCGGCGCCTTGGGCTTCGGCATTGCGATAATAATTATGCAGCATATCGCGGAAGCCGTTTACGTTGCCCTCGTACCAACCATAATATTTATTGATGCCGATGACATCGAAATAGGACAGGACGATATCTTCCACCGGGTGCATGGTAGCGTAGGTGACCAGACGGCTCTCGTCCATGCTGCGGATTTTGCCCACAAACTTCTTCGTAAGCTCAAGCGCCTCTGTCGTGCGCGTATCGATTTCATTATGAGCTCCCCAGAAAATGATCGAAGGATGATGATAATCCCGGGTAATCATTTCATCCAGCATCCGCACGCCGCGCTCCGCAAAGAGAGGACTGGCCAGCGTTTCCGTGCTCATAAAACAGCCCCACATCGGAATCTCACTCCATAGAAGCATGCCGTGTTCGTCAAGCAAATCGACCCAGAACTGACTTTGCGGATAATGGGAACCGCGTACGATGTTGCAGCCCAAATCTTGCAAAATAGCGAGGTCCTTCAGCATGAGCTTAGGAGGAAATGCAAAACCCCACTCCGGATGCTCCTCGTGCCGGTTAACCCCTTGTAGATAAAGTGTTTTTCCGTTTAAAAGGATTTGGCCATTGTCGACTTTCACCGTACGGAAACCTGTACGATCGATCAGATCGTCATCGTCTGTCCGCACTGTGAACGTATAAAGCTCGGGAGCTCCGACATCCCATTTACGGACGTTGGAGAGGCTTCCGAGCATTGTCAGCGTCTCCGATTGGCCGGCGGCCAGCTGCACCGTCGAAGCGAGGAAGGCCAGTCCTTCCGTAGAGGCGTTAACAGCAATTTCAGCGTCCTTGTCGCTTAAAGAATGAATCTGAACCTGCAAGCGGATATCCGCTTGATCGTCTGTTAGGTCATAATCGATTTTCAATGTATCGATATAGACGTCAGGCAGCTCCTGAAGCTCTACAGAACGGATGATGCCGCCGTAAGAGTACCAATCGGCCACATCCGTCGGCAGTGTCTGCCAGTCCAGCGTGCTATCTACGCGAATGATTAGTTCGTGCCGTCCTTGCGCCAGATGCGGAAGGAGGGTGGAGAACTGCGTATAACCGCCAAAATGATATCCGAGATGCTGACCGTCTACATACACATCGGCGTGATGAAGAATGCCCTCAAAGATCAGGCGAACATTCGTATCCTGTGTCGTATCAAAATAAGTGCGATACCAAGCTGCCCCAATGTACTCGAATAAACCCAATTCATTATTCCAGCAGGAAGGAACAACGAGCTTTCGGGAATCGGAAGGAAAGTGCTTGTACCATTCCTCCGTCGTGCCTGCATTGCCGGGGTCTGTGACAAAGTCCCATAAACCATCGAGCAGACGGGTCTTGCGAAGGATATGCTGGTTGAAAGAACGTATCATGAGAAAAAGCCCCTTTCATGTCTGTTTCGTAAAGCGTATCATGGAGGAATGGGGATTATCTATGGATAAAGTCTTTTAATCTTTGTCAAAATCGCTTTACAGGTGGTGGCAATATGGAAATCAAAGCGCACAGAATGTATCATCTCCGTCTTACCTATGAGAAGCTTCCGGTGCCTGGTTGGAAGGATATTCGGAATACGATGGATGTTCATTCGCTGTACTGGATAATGAGCGGGGAGGGGGAATTTGCCCATTCCTCTGAGGAGGAGCCTATACAGGTGAAGCCGGGAACGCTTCTCTACCTGAAGCCCGGTTTTTCGCTGACCATGTCATCCTCGGTGGACCAACCGCTGTACATTCGGATGCTTTTGTTTGACGCTTTCGATGTGCCTTATGCGCATTCAACCTGGCAAAAGCCTGTATATGTGGACACGCTTCACTTGCCGTTCATCAAATTGTATTCCCCGGAACAAGCGGTTTGGATTCATGAGCAATTTAAGCAAATGTGGTCGATCAGCAGTACGGATCCGCATGAAAGGCAGGCGGAGTTTCAATACGTGCTTTCCAAGCTGCTTCATTATATGAGAGATACGCAGGCATCGGCGGATCCGTATATGAAAGCTTTTCAGCAAGCGAAATTTTGGATGGAAACCTGCTATAACCGGCCTCTCAGGATGGAGGAATTAGCGCGGAATTTCCATATTTCAGTCTCCCAATTACGCAAAATGTTCATGCAGCAAACCGGCATTTCTCCGAAGGAATATTTGAACCGGATCCGCAACGAGAAAGCCAAAACCCTTCTGCTGCTGACGGAGGAGCCGATGAAAGCGATCGCGATCGCTTGCGGCTTTGCCGACGAATTTCATTTTGGCAAAATGTTCCGGGTTTGGAATGACGTATCCCCGGCCCGGTTCAGAGCTTTGTATAAATAGCTCCTAGCAGGTTGTTCCAACATTTTTATGGTAAAATAGTTTAAAAAACGATTGGTTAGGGAGAGGGGCTTTACCTATGGGTGCCGAGATCGAAAGAAAGTTTCTATTGCCTGTGTTTCCAGCAGGGGAATTAGAAAAGGAAACAATGAAGTTAGTTTCCAAGCAGTATATTTATCAAACGTATTTAGCTTTTTCGGAGGATCAGGAAATTCGCGTGCGTCAGCTGGTTGACAGCTCCGGCAAGTCGCATTTTACCCATACGTTTAAATCCGGCCATGGCATGGTTCGGGAAGAAATCGAATACAGCATCTCAGAATCTGTCTATAAACAGCTGTTGGCGCGTACCGGTTTGATTCCGTTGGAGAAGATTCGCACGACAGTGGAATTTCAGGGGAATTGTTTTGAAATCGATGAGTATAAACAAGTGGATTTGGTCGTGGTGGAAGTTGAATTTCCAAGCTTAGAAGCGGCTGAACGCTTTGAAGTACCTGCCTGGTTCGGGCGGGAGCTGGGTGCGGAGGAAGAATTCAGGAACAAATCCATGTGGGTGGCTCTGCAAAACAAGTCATAGGGAGGTTCGAGCATCTTGGAAATAAGACGGCTATGGGAACAAGACGTACCGCAGGTACAAGCACTGCTGACGGATGTGGTTTCGCGCCTGCCGTCGGCGGCTCTGTATTCGGCAGATCGTTTGGATGCCCTGTACGAATATGTTGAGCAAAAAGGCGAAATGTACGGCGTTTATCAAGGGGACGCGCTCGTTGCTTATACGGTGATCGCATTCCCGGGTTTAAGCGCCGGCAATCTCGGGCGGGAGTTTGGCGTGCCGGAGGAGGAACTGCCCAGAGTCGCTTCGCTGGAAGGAACGATTGTTCACGAATCGGCGAGAGGACAAGGGCTGCAGCGCCATTTCCATGCCTGGAGAGAACAGCGCGCACGGGAAAAGGACATGCTGTACCTTTACGCCACTGTTCATCCGGACAATGCGGTCAGCCGGCACAACTTAGAGGCGGCCGGACTCACGCTTCAATTCTCCCGCCCGATGTACGGCGGTCTGCCAAGGCATTGCTACGCGAAGAAGCTATTTTGAGAGGGCAAGCTCTCTTACCTTTTTCCATTCATCCAACTGTTTTTCCAAATGCTCGACTAACGTGTTGACATCGTCCAGAAACTTATCTTTCTCAGTGATGTCGAGTTTGCCCGCATCGGTATGCAGATCACTCGCTGTCGGAGCTTGTACGGCCTCAAGCAGCTGCTGCAGTTTGATTTGAATGGGGGCTGCGGCGATTGCGGCTGCCGCAGCCGCTTCCAGCTGAGGCTGGCCGGCTGGCGCAGCTATTGGCGCATCGCTTGCCGCAGCTGCTTTCTGCGATTTTTGCGCTTTAGCAGAAGGCTTTGCAGCTGCAGGCTTGGCTCGCTCTGCGCGGTTATTTTGAAAGATCGACCACGTTTCCACCAGCTCATGACCTGATTTGTACAGCAGCTTCCCTTTCGTGCTTTCCGAAATATCTTTATCCTTGAACATTTTGGCGATTTTTTTCACGTCGCTGACCGGCATTTCATCTCTTGCAACAATCAAGGCCAGCGGATCGCGGTGCTCGAGCGGTAAGTCCTTGAGCGGCAGGAGCTGGTCTTCCGTCAATTTGTCCTTGCGAATTTCCGTTCCGCTTACGATCAATTTTTTGACGGCGTTGCCGAATTTCAATAAATCGCATTTATTTTTGATGTAGGCTTCAGGCTTCCCCAGCTTGCCGGAGAGGTATTTAATGGAGGAACTGAATCTGGCATCATTCATCAGCTTATGGAAAGCCTCGGCTTCCTCAATCGGGGAAAAGCCTTCCCGCGTCAAATTCTCCGCAATTTGCTCCAAATAAATTTCCATCTCATCCGTGACCGTGGACACAATACAGGACATGGTTTGTTTTCCGAGCATTTTACTCGCTTTATATCTGCGGTTCCCATAGATGATTTTGTAGCGGTTATTGCCCGTCGTTCTTACTTTAATCGGCGAGAGCAAGCCGATCTCCTCAATGCTTTTCATCAGCTCCTGCAGCGCTTCCTCATCGAACTGATATCTGGGCTGATCTGTGTCTTCATCGATGAGAGCGATAGGAATTTCAATAATGTCCATAACATGTCTCCAATCCTTCAGATTTCCTTGGCTTATTATATAACAAGGTTCAATTTGTGGAAATAACTCCCTATAACGCAGCATTGCGCTGCTTAAATTCAGTAGGGGTCAGGCCGGTAACGGCTTTGAAATTCCGGCAAAAATAATGAATGCTGGAATACCCCAGTTTCATCGCCACGGCTTCAATGGAGGGTTCTTGCAGCAGCAGCAGCTGCGCTTGTTTCACTCTTTCCATCACCAAGTAGTGCTTTGGGGCATACCCGGTCTCTTCGCGGAACAATTCTGCGAAATAGGTGGGGTGGTAGCCGCTTATGGCTGCAAGCTCAGGCGTTGACCACTGTCGGGACGTATCCTGTTGAATCGCCTCTAGCGATGCGGCGATTTTGCTATGCCCGCTGGCAGCGCGAAAACGTTTATCGATTTGATAGCGCAATAACGTGGTAAGGATTTGGAGAAGATAGCCGCGGGCGATAGCGCCATAGCCTGGCTCTCCGTGTACGAATTCCTTGGCGATCCGCGCAAACAGGCTTTCCAGCTGTGCAACCTCATAGAAATGCCACATATCCACGTCGCCGTGTCCTTCCACATGAACGGTGTACGTTCTGGCTGGCTTGGCCAAGTGCTCTTTCGTATGTAAAATAATCGCCGGTTCGGGATGAATCGCTTCGCTCGAAGCCGAATCCCAGCTAAAATGAATGCTGCCTAAAGTAGAGGGACCATCGGAGGAAATCGCTAAACGGTGCGGCGTATCCCTTCCGTAGAACAGACAGTTTCCCGGAAGTAAATTCAGGCATTTACCTGCGAATTCAAAACTGGCGGAACCGGATACCAAGAGGATGAGCTGACAGTCCGGAATCGTGCGGGGGCCCCAATACGTACCGGCCGGAGCTTGAAAATAATTGCAGAAGTTAACGGTTGGACGCAAATTCCCGAGTGATCCGAGATGAGTCTTCATCGGACTTCCCCCCAAATAAGGCTGTGACTTGCCTCTATTGTTTCATAGGATCTGTGAAAAGTGCAAGAGCCGGGAAGCAGGTTTTCTTTTCGGCAATAAAAAGATTGATCTAGTACTTCGTAGATGGAATAATAGAGAGGAACGTGTCGAAGTTTGGCGTTTAATGTTAATTGACGGGAGCAGAGACTCATGAAAACGATGCAATATACGATTATAGCTCTAGTTTTCGTTATACTGATCTCTTCATCCGAGTTTGTGCTCGGTAAGTACAAAAGCTCCTTGTTGAACGAGCTTAGTATTATCGAACAATCGCAGTTATCCTCGAGGGCTTTGGCCTTGCAATCTGTGATTGATCGTAATTTTAACGTCATGGTCAGTTTAGAAGCTTACGTAAGTTCTACATATTTGGAAAACATACCGGATCAAGAGGTTTTGAATTACATAGCTTCTCTGTATCTTGGAGCAGAGGCTTCAACGCTTAATTTAATTATCGCGCCCAAAGGGGTCATGAAATTCGTTTTTCCGCTTAAGGGGAATGAAACCATTTTAAACTGGGATTTATTGAAAGATCCCCGGGCGAATGTGCAGCAGCAAATTGCACGAGCCCTTCAAACCAAGAAAATGACCATAGATGGTCCGTTTCAATTGCTGCAAGGGGTGAATGGATTAGTTGCCCGCAAACCGATCTATCAAAACGGGCAATTTTGGGGATTCGTATCCGTCGGAGCCGACTCGGATAACTTGCTTACCGAAGCGGGCTTGGGAGAGGAAGAGGCAAGAAATGAAGGACTCGCCCTCCGCAACCCGGGACAGCCGGCCTTTTTTGGAGATGATGCGGTTTTCCAAGCGAAGAGCACGATGATCACCACGATTGAGCTTGCGGATCACAACTGGGAGCTGGGTGCGCTGCCTCACAGCAGTGCGCTGCATAGCATTAACAAGCAGATTCTCGTGGCGCGCTGCTCGTATATGACGGTTTTGCTGCTCGGTTTCTTTTTCATCCTCTACATGGTTAGACAGCGCAATGCGTTAAGCCGGGCCGTGAACGAGCGCACACAAGAATTGCAGCTCGCCAATGAAGATTTGACAGCGATGAATGAGGAGCTGATCGCCGGACAGCAGGAGCTGCAGGAGTCTACCAAAAGGCTGATAGAATCGGAGCATATGCTGTCCTATATGGCCTATCATGATGTGCTGACAGGAATTCATAATCGGGCCCATTTTCAAATGATCTTGAAGGAACAAATCGTCTATAACGAAATTAATCATACTTCGCTGGCGGTGCTGTTTTTTGATCTGGATAACTTTAAAATGGTGAATGATTCGCACGGACATCATATGGGCGATCTCATGTTGAACGAAGTTGTTCACCGGATTCAGCATTCCGAGCTTCCTTATCATACGTTCGCCAGATTCGGCGGGGATGAGTTTGCGATCCTGCTCGAAGACTGCCCGGAAGAACAGGACATTCAGCATTTTTGCGAAGGATTGATCGAGATCCTGAAGCCGCCGTGCATGATCGCGGGCCGCTCCTTTTTCATCAGCGCGAGCATTGGCATTGTGCAGTATCCGCATGGAGGTCTAACCTGGGATTCGCTGCTTAAGAACGCAGATATTGCCATGTATATGGCCAAGAAAGAGAGCGGCAGCTCCTACAGCTTCTTTAATCAGCAAATGGCGATGAATTCCGTATCGAAGCTGGAAATGGGCAATCATCTCCGGCAGTCGATGGATCGAAATGAGCTAGAGATTGTGTATCAGCCGCAGGTTGACTGCCTGCTGGGGAAAGTTACGGGCGTTGAAGCGCTGCTGCGCTGGAAGCATACGACCAAGGGCTATATTTCCCCTTCGGAATTCATTCCGATTGCCGAGGAAATGGGCTTCATCGTCGCGATCGGCGAATGGGTGATGCGGGGAGCTTGCATGCAAATGAAAGCTTGGCACAACACCCTGGAAGAGCCGCTGACGATATCCGTAAATCTCTCCGTTAAGCAGCTGAACGATGAGCGCTTTGTCGATAAAGTGATTCAAATTCTCGAAGAGACGGGCCTTGAGGCGAAATATTTGGAAATCGAAATTACGGAAAATGTCGCGATGCAGGATGAGCAGCTGGAAGCCCTTGGCCGTCTGCGCGAGCTTGGTATTGCGATATCCGTCGACGATTTCGGCACTCATTATTCTTCATTAAGCTATTTAAAAAGGTTTCCGGTCACCAAAATCAAACTGGACCAATCGTTTGTCCGCGGCGTACAAACTGATGACAAGGATCGGGCTATGATTAAAGCGATCATTTCCGTAGCCAAATCGTTTCAATTGCAAATCATTGCTGAAGGGGTCGAGACGGAAGAGCAGGCCGGCTTCCTGGTTGCTAACGGCTGCAGCCAAATCCAAGGCTATTATTTCTTTATGCCTATGACGGCAGGTCAGACGCATGACAAACTGCATGAGAGCCTTCAGCCGAAGCTGGCGTTTATGGACAATATTAGCAGCAACTAAAAGAGGCTGCCCTCGCGTATAGTGATCTGCGCAAGGGAGCCTCTTTTTTTATAGCGGAACAATTTGTTTTTGTTTGTTTTTGAAGTACACCCAGCGTTTGAAGCCGATCTCTTTGAGCGTTCTGCTCACTTCATCCCAGTCATCCCCGACGCGGCTAGGGATATGCGCATCGGAGCCGAACGTCACCTCGACGCCATAGTGAAGCGCTTGCTCCAAGATCGCGTGCGAAGGATACCAGCCGCCGACATCTTTGGTTTTGCCTGACGTATTGATTTCAATGGCTACGCCGGACTCGCCGATGACTTTCAAAGTTTCGCCTACTGCCGGCGTCACGATGTCGGAGAAAGCCGGGTAAAAGCCTTTCATCGCATCGATATGCCCAAGAATATGGAACATGCCGGAACGGGCGGAATCTGCGATAAGGCGGTAGTACTCCTCTTTGTGCTGAATCTTTTCCTCTTCGTTCAGATGTTTCCATCGGTTGCGGTTAAAAATGCTGACGCCGCTGGACAAATGCACCGAGCCGATGATGTAGTCGAATGGGTATTTGGCATACTCCTGGCGATAGATGTCGACGTGCTCGGGGAAATAGTCGGATTCGACGCCTAACAGCACATCGATTTTGCCTTCATATTCTTTTTTAAGCTGAAGCACTTCCTCAATATAGCGGGGAAATTCGCTTTTGGCCATGGCGATTAAAGGTTGAGCGTGATCTTCAGGGCTACCGAAATAAGGGGAATGGTCCGAAATCCCAATCGCTTTCAAACCGCCGGCAATGGCGGCCTCGATATAGTCGCGAATTTTGTCCTGTGCATGCCCGCACCGGTCATGATGGGTATGTAGGTCGAATTTCATACAAGGATGCCTCCTGAACAATGAATTGAGTTGATTTCTCTTTATTCTGAGCCAAGAAACTGCGTTTCTGGCATTCCTTTCAGATCTGCAAGGAACTGCTGCATGGCAGAATTCAAGTAGCGTCCCGATTTATATACTACACCTACAGGATGCGTACTATCCAGCTCACTGACTTTTACCATTTTCAACGTCCCATGCCGCAGTTCATCCGCCACAGAAAGCTTGGAGATGATCGCGACGCCGAGATTTAGTTCCACCATCCGCTTCACTTCCTCACTGCTGGACAACTCCATCACAATATGCGGCGAGACGTCATACGCTTTGAAAATGTGATCGACGAAGCGCCGACCGGCGGTTTCCGGCGAAAGCATGATGAACGGAATATTGCGCAGCTTCTCAATCGATAAATGGGCGAACCGGCTAAGTGGATGATGCGTCGAGACGATCAATTCGAAGGTGTCGTAGTACAGCACGGAAGTTTCTAACGCTTGATTTTTCTCAAATAAATAGGTAAGCCCGATATCAATTTGGCTATTCTCAACAGAGGCCATAATTTGGGAAGACGTCATAGAGTGAATGGTCGTTTTGATTAGGGGGAATTGGTCTTGAAAATAAGAAAGCACCCGCGGCAAAATTTGCATGGCAATAGAGGTCGTCGTGCCGATATGGATATGGCCCTGCGGCGTTTGATGTAAGTCAGTCAAGCGCTGCTTGAGGTCACTGGCGATCCGCAGCATTTTCTCAGCATGCTCCAAAAATAGCTTTCCGCTGTCCGTTAAAGTAACAGGCTGATTGCGATCAATGAGAATCGTGCCGAATTCGTCTTCTAGACTCTTGATTTGCGCGGAAACGGCAGGTTGGGTCAAATTAAGAATTTCGCCAGCTTTACGGAAGCTCATCGTCTTGGAAATCGTGAGCAATGTCTCCAACTGGTTCATATTCATGCGATTACCTCCTGCGATTCATAGTATGTTTACAAATAAAATTTATCGAAATTGTAAAGTGCATAAAAAGCTTTTGTAAGCCTATTATATGATAGTAGGGCCGGGGTCGGCAATATTTTCGGAAAAACAGGAAAGACAAAGTATGAATTTTATTGCTAATTACTCAAATTTGATTATAATAATTCGTATAGTTAAAATTGAATGATAAAGGAGATTCACTTCATGTCGTTAACACGCAAGTCAAACCCCACATGGACAGTCGTCGGGTTAATGTTAGGACTTCTACTGGCTTCGCTGGATCAGACGATCGTCTCGACGGCGATGCCGACCATTGTTTCTAAGCTAGGCGGTTTCAGCCAGTTCGTCTGGGTTTTCTCGGCGTATTTGATTGCGAACGTGGCAGCGATGCCGATTTTCGGGAAGCTGTCGGATATGTATGGGCGCAAGTTGTTTTTTATCATTGGGATCATTGTATTCATGGTTGGTTCTGCTTTATGCGGAACGGCTACCTCGATGACCCAGCTCATCGTGTACCGCGCCATCCAAGGTATCGGAGGCGGCGCTCTGATGCCGATAACGTTTGCCATTATTTTTGACATTTTCCCGCCGGAGAAAAGGGGGAAAATGCAAGGGCTATTCGGAGCCGTATTCGGTTTGTCGAGCGTGCTCGGCCCGATTATCGGCGCCTATTTCACGGATCACGTTACATGGGAATGGATTTTCTTTATTAATCTTCCACTCGGTGTCGTATCCTTATTACTCATTATTTTCTCGTACCACGAGTCCGTGGAACACAGCAAGGCCAAGATCGACTGGAGCGGTACGATTTTACTGACGGCAGCGATTATGTCACTCATGTTTGCGTTAGAGCTAGGCGGTAAAGAATACGCTTGGAATTCTTGGCAAATTATTAGCTTGTTCGCAGGATTTGCCGTTCTCTTGGTCGTCTTCCTGATGATCGAAAGATTTGCGGCAGAACCGATTGTTCCTCTGGATTTGTTCAAAAATCGCTTGTTCACCGCAAGCATGGGCGTCAGCTTCGCTTACGGGGCCGTTCTGATTTCGGCCGGTACGTATATTCCTTTGTTTATTCAAGGTGTGTTTGAAGGCTCTGCTACAAGCGCAGGCTCTACATTAACGCCGATGATGCTTGGCGTCGTCGTCAGCTCCGCATTAGGCGGGCGCTTCATCGGGAAGTTCTCTTACCGGAATGTGATGCTGGTATCCGCGGCGCTATTGCTGGTAGCCACTTCGCTTTTGGGCGGCATCTCCATCGATTCCAAACGGTGGGTAATCACGACGTTTATGATTCTAATGGGACTCGGCATCGGCGCTTGCTTCCCGATTACCTCCATGTCGGCCCTGCATAAGGTAGATTTCCGCCGCAGAGGCACCGTGACTTCGCTCGTCGGCTTCTTCCGTTCCGTAGGCTCCGCTATCGGAGTTGCGGTATTCGGCAGTATTCAGGTAAACTCTCTTAGAGATAACATTACAAAATCCCTACATGATCCTGCGATGGCTGAAAAGTATCATGATGCGCGCATTTTGCTGCAGCCGCAATTTCGGGCGAACATTCCTGCCGAAGTGCTGCACAAGCTGCTGACGGCACTGGCAGATTCCATTGCGGTCGTTTTTCAAACAACAGTCGTTTTAGCGGTCATCGGACTCGCGTTCATTTTGCTCATGGGGAATGCGAAGATGGAAATGGGAAGCGCCCCTGTCAAAGGGAGCGGCTCTGTAGGGCACTAGGAGGTTAACCGCTATGTCGATAAAGCTCGTCATACTCGGTCTCTTGATGGAAGCCAACCGGCATACGTATGAAATCCGGCAAACGATGAAAGAAAGAGGCATGCATAATTATATGAAGCTGCAGGACGGCTCGCTGTATTATGCCATGGATCAATTGCGCAAGGACGGTCTTGTGGAAGCACTTGAAGTCGTGCGCGATACGAATCGACCGGAGAAAACCGTATATCAAATCACCGAAGCCGGGAAGCGCAAATTTCAGGAGCTGTTGATCGAGCAGCTGCATGAAGAAATTAAGCACTATCACCCGCTTTATGTGGCTTTGCCATTTACGGTGCATGGTGACCAAGCTAAGATAGCCGATATTCTTGAAAATAAAATATTGGCTCAAAGAGTGATCATGAACAGAATGAAAAGCCTGTATGAAGAGCACCGAAACACGGTGCCCCGTGTTGTCTTGCAGATGATGATCGGCACCTATAAGCACTCCTTCAGCGAGTTGAAATGGCTGGAGCAGCTGCAGAAGGATGCCCGCGAAGGACGTTTGCAGGAGAAAGGCTCTCCTCCGGAAGTGGACTGGGACCGATTGGATTGATCAGCCCGAAACAAATATAGATTCAAAAAAGCCTCCAAAGACTTCTGTCTCAGCCGAAAATCGCCGTTTTCGCAGGATAGAAGTTTCTGGAGGCTCTTATTTGCGCTTAAACAATGGAGGCAGCACTCAACTTTAGCCCCCTAAGGCCTGCCAAGTGCGCTGAATTGTGCGATGAAATGCGCCAAATCATCGCAGACGAGGTCCGGCGTCACGCCCGCCGACGCCAATTGCTCGTGCACGTTATCCGCCGTTGCAACGCCGGTCAGCACGAGCGCCATGCGACACCCCGCTACTGCGCCGCCGCGGATGTCGGTGTGCACGTTATCGCCGATGACCCAGACATCGGCGGCAGGAAGACCGAGCCGCTCTATGGCGTAAGCCATTATGATCGGCGACGGCTTTCCGATCACCACCGGCTCCGCGCCGGAGGCGGCGGTGATCGAAGCGGCCAGGGAACCGGCCCCTGGCATAAGCCCGCCATCCGACGGCAGCATGCGGTCGGGGTTGGTTAACACATACGTCGCGCCGGCCTTCAGGTGGCGGACGGCTTCCGTCAGCTTCTCATAGGAGAAGCTGCGGTCAATGCCTTGGACGACGTAATCCGGCGTCGTCGTGCCGTTAATGGCGAAGCCGGACGCCTCCAGGGCGATCCGCAGTCCGGCTTCGCCGACCATATGCACGCGGCTGCCGCCGCGCTTCTCAGTCAAATACTGCGCGGCTGCCTGCGAGGATGTATAGACCGCCGCCGCGGGAACCTCGATGCCGAGCTCTTGCAGATGCCCGGCAACCTGCTCCGGCGTACGGGATGAATTGTTCGTCACCAGTAAATAGGGCATGCGGTGCTGCTGCAGCCACCGGATGAAAGAAGCGGCATGGGGAATGGGTTCATGCCCCCGGTACAGCGTGCCATCCAAATCAATTAGAAAACCGTTCATGATGCGAACTCTCCCTCGTTGTCTTTTATTGGTGCGGAAGGAAGCGTAATCTCAACCGTCGTCCCTTCCTCCAGTTTACTTCGAATTTCCATCAAGCCGCCATGCGCTTCAATAATCCGGAAACAAACCATGAGGCCAAGTCCCGTACCTTTTTCCTTCGTACTATAGAATGGTTCCCCCAGCTTGGGCAGCCGCTCCGGTGCAATACCGCAGCCTTGGTCGATGAAACGAATGAGAATATTGCGCTTGGAAGGATCGGCTGAAGCATGGATACGCATTTTCCCGCCTAGTTCCATAGACTCAAGCGCATTTTTCAATATATTAATGAAAACCTGCTTAATTTGCCGTTCGTCACAGGAAACAAGGGGGAGATCCGGCGCAATATCGGCTTCGATTTCAATATTTTCCAACAGCGCTTGCGGTTGAAGGAGCTCGATGGTGCTCATCACCATGCCTTCGACGGTTCGAGTGGCAAAGTTGGTTGCCTGAGGTTTAGATACAAACAGGAACTCATTCACAATAAATTCAATGCGCTGCAGTTCTTTTTGCATGATCTCTATGTAATACTGCTCCTTCGCGTTCTTTGTATTCAATAATTGAAGGAATCCCTTTAGAGCTGTCAAAGGGTTGCGGATTTCGTGCGCTACGCCTGCGGCGAGCTGACCTACGGCTGACAGTTTATCCGATTTAATAAGCAGCTCTTGGGTCTTTTTTAACTCCGTAATATCTTTAAAGGTTATCACCGTACCCAGAATGTGCCCTTTCTCCTCCAGAATCGGACTGGACATGTATTCGACAGGGAATGAGGTGCCATCCTTCCGCCAGAACAGGTCCTCTCTCAAGATAGGAACGCCCCGGTTCATGATGGTAGTAAGAATGGGACTTTCCTCGCGGGAATAAGGGGTTCCGTCCGCCATCTCAGGCCGAATCAGATTATGAATTTGCCGACCGAGCATCTCGTCCACTTTCCAGCCGGTAATGGCTTCAGCCGCCTGATTCCAGAAAATAGTCCGGCCGCTCATGTCAATCCCATAAATGCCTTCGGATACGGAGTTAAGGATAAGCTGATTTTGCTTATACAGCTTGTCGATGACCTTTTTTTGCTCTTTAACTTCAGTGAGATCCTTTAGAATAGCGTAAACCCCCACCACTTGGCCATCGACCTTCGTCGGGACAAAGGTCACATTCGAAGGGATAGGGAACCCGTTTTGATGGATAAAAGAAGCTTCGAAATTTTGCGGCATCCCGGCAGAGGCCACTTGGAAATGATGCAAAGCCTTGAGCAGATCCGGCGGGCTTATCATCGGAATAAACGAAGTCAGCATGCAGCTTTCGGGTCCGAGGCCAAGCAGACTTTCAATGCCGTGGTTAGCCGACAGCACCTCGCCGTCGAGGCTGAACGAAATAATCGAGTCCGGATGATTGTCGTATAAGGATTGATACCGCTCGGCAGTTTCCAGAATGGCAGCTTCTTTGCTTTTCACCTTTTTTATCACATACCAAGCCAATCCCAGTACGGAGCCAAATACAACCATATCGGCTGCTGCTCCGATCCAGCGGTGAGATTCCACATAAGACAGCTGATGGACGATGAAGAAATCCGCTCCGACCAGCAGGAGAGCGATAATATGATAAACAAGCGTAAACCGGTATAAAGTCCAATTGGGAATTGTCGTTTTCTGTTTTATCATGGGTGGTCTTTTCAGCGCTCCTTTGAGGGACATGCACACTTCGTGTGTATATCAGGATTCGACACATATTTATATATTCTTCCAGATTACATGCTCATTTTCCTGCTGATTCAGATCAATAAAACCATATTCGACAATTTTAGTATGAAGGCATGGCAAGCACCTGTATGTGAGTACAAGGAACTAATTTATGAATAAGAGTATGGACAAATGTAACTAGGTCTGTCAAAAGCTAGAATTGGTTTGCTAGAAACGTTCTTTCTTGTCCTC